>DASVFT010000033.1:0-5365 GCA_036379935.1 Solirubrobacteraceae bacterium
CCGTGGAGGATCTGGACGGCACGCTCGCGGGCCTGGCCGAGCAGGGCATCGAGCCCGAGAAGCCGCCCTACGCGCCGGGCGGCCGTGAGGAGGTGGGCCGCATCTGCTTCGTCGCCGATCCCGACGGCTATCGCGTCGAGCTCATCGACGGCGGGAGGTTCCCGACGCCGCAGGATCCCTAGCCGCGGCGCCGGGGCCGCGGGGCCCGAGGCGCGAGCGTCGCGGCTGCCGCCGCTGCTAGCTTGGACGACCGCCATGGCCGGACCGTCCGAGGACCTCCCGATCGCGCAGCGCCTGCAGGCGGCCGAGCGCCAGTGGGAGCTGCTGCGCGCGGGCTTCGACGAGGAGGCCGAGGCCCGGCGGGTGGCCGAGCTCGAAGAGGCGATGCAGGCGCCGGGCTTCTGGGACGACCAGCAGGCCGCCGCGCAGGTGTCCGCCGAGCACGCGCGCGCCACCCGGCGCCTGGAGCGCTGGCGCTCCCTGCGCTCCGACGTCGAGGACCTCGAGGCGCTCGCGGAGATGGCCGACGAGGACGAGACGGTGGCGAGCGAGGTGGCGGGCCAGATGGGCGCGGTGGAGGAGCGCCTGGCCGAGCTCGAGGAGGAGCGGCTGTTCTCGGGGCGCTACGACGCCGGCGACGCGCTCGTGACCGTCAACGCCGGGGCGGGCGGCACCGACGCCCAGGACTGGGCCGAGATGGTGCTGCGCATGATGATGCGCTGGGCCGAGCGCCGCGGGTTCTCCGTCGAGCTGCTGGAGGCCTCGCCGGGGGAGGAGGCGGGGATCAAGTCGGCCACCTTCCGCGCCTCGGGCGAGAACGCCTACGGGCTGTTCAACGCCGAGAAGGGCGTGCACCGCCTCGTGCGCCTGTCGCCGTTCGACGCCGCCCATCGCCGCCAGACGTCGTTCGCCGGCATCGAGGTGGCGCCGGTGGTCGACGACGTGACCGACATCCAGATCGACGACGACGACCTCCAGATCGACACCTACCGCGCCTCGGGCGCCGGCGGCCAGCACGTCAACAAGACCGACTCGGCCGTGCGCATCACCCACCGTCCGACCGGGATCGTCGTGCAGTGCCAGAACGAGCGCTCGCAGTCGGCCAACAAGGACACCGCGATGAAGATGCTCCGGGCCAAGCTGCTCGAGCGCGAGGAGGCGCGCAGGCGCGAGGAGATCGCGGCGGAGAAGGGCGATGCCCAGGACGTCAACTTCGGCTCGCAGATCCGCTCGTACGTCCTGCACCCGTACACGATGGTGAAGGACCACCGCACGTCGTTCGAGGTCGGCGACGCCCAGCGCGTGCTCGACGGCGACCTCGACGGCTTCGTCCGCGCCGAGCTCCTGCGCACCGCGGGCCACGAATGACGGAGCAGCCGGCCGCGCCCTACCTCGACGCCGTGATCGGGTACGGCACGCGCGGTCCCGGGCGCTTCCACGTGCCCGGGCACAAGGGCGGTCAGGGCGCCGACCCGGGTCTGCGCTTCGGCCTCGGCGACCGGGCGCTGTGGCTGGACATCCCCCAGGACGTCTGGGGGGTCGACCTGGGCCCCTCGCCGACGCCCTACGAGGAGGCGGAGCGGCTGGCGGCCGACGCGTACGGAGCCGCGCGCACGTGGTTCTTGACCAACGGCGCCACGCAGGGCAACCACGCGCTGTGCCTGGCCCTCGCGCCGCTCGGCGCGCGCGTCGTCGCCCAGCGCAACTCCCACGCCTCGGTGGTCGACGGGCTCGTGCTCTCCGGCGGCGTGCCGGCGTTCGTCCCACCGGCCTATGACAGCGGCCTGGGCCTGGCCCACGGCGTCGAGCCCGCCGAGCTCGAGCGCGTGCTTGCCGCAGCGCCGGAGGACGGCCCGTACCGCGCCGCCTTCATCGTCTCGCCCACGTACTACGGGATGGCGGCCGACGTGGCCGGCTGCGTCGAGGTGGCGCACGCGGCGGGCGTGCCGCTCGTCGTCGACCAGTCGTGGGGCCCGCACTTCGGCTTCCACGAGGCGCTGCCGCCCAGCGCGCTGCACCTCGGCGCCGACGCGGTGCTGACCAGCACGCACAAGGTCGCCGGCTCGCTGACGCAGAGCGCGATGCTCCACGTCGGCCACGGCGGGCGCGTGGACGCCGGGGCGGTGGCGCGCGCCGTGCGCCTCGTGCGCTCGACTTCGCCCTCGTCGCTGCTGCTGGCCTCGCTGGACGGCGCACGGCGCCAGCTGGCGCTGCATGGCGAGCAGCTCCTGCACGAGACGCTCCAGGCCATCGCCGACTGCCGCGAGAAGCTCGCCACCATCCCCTGCATCGCCCTGGTCGACAGTCGCCTCGTCGGTCATCCCGGCATCGCCGGCTACGACCCGCTGCGGATCGTGGTCGACGTGCGCGAAACCGGGCGCACCGGCTACGAGGTGGCCGAGGCGCTGCGGCGCTCCTACGACGCCAACGCCGAGGTGGCGACGCAGGCGACGGTCGTCTTCGTCGTCGGCCTCGGGGAGCGGCGCGAGACGCTGATGCGCTTGGCCGGCGACATCGAGGAGGTCGTCAAGCGCATCGCGCGCGAGGGCGCGACGGCGGCCCTCGTGCGCCCGCCGGCCACGCTGCACAACGAGATGGCGGTCGCGCCGCGCGAGGCGTTCCTCGGCGAGGCCGAGGAGGTCGCGGTCGACGATGCCGTCGGCCGCGTGTCGTGCGAGTCGATCGCCAGCTACCCGCCCGGGATCCCTGCCCTGCTCCCTGGCGAGCGCATCTCGCGCGACACGGTGGCCTACCTGCGTGAGCTCGTGGCCACGGGCGCGCGTCTGCACGGCGCCAGCGACCCGCGCTTCGAGCGCGTCCACGTGCTGGTCGAGCGCTGACGCCGAGGCTGCGCGCCCGTCATGCTGCGTCGATGAACGAGACACAGCAGGCCGGCAGCGCGCTCATCTTCGGCGCGCGCAACCTCGGACGGGCCATCATCGAGCTGCTGCGCGCCGAGGGCTGGGCCGTCAGCGCGGTCGCACGCTCGGAGGCGACGCTGGAGCTCATCTCGGCCGCCGGTGCGACGGCGTTGCGCGCCGACGTCACCGATCCGGCCAGCGTCCTCGGAGCGCTGCGCGAGACGGCCGACGCCCAGGGCGGCGTCGACCTCGTGGTCAACGCCGCCTCGGCGTACGGCGGCGATCGCAGCGGTCCCTTCGGCGGCGGCCCGCTCGCCGAGGCGGCGCCCGACGCCTTCGATGCGTGGGCGGCGGCGCCGGCGCGGGCGGCGTTCACCTTCCTGTCCGCGGCCGCGCGCTTCGCCGTGGAGCAGGACCGCCCGGCGACGATCATCCAGGTCACCGGGGGCTCGGCGCGGCGCGCCATGCCGGGGCGCGGCCTCTGGGCCGCGGGCGCCTTCGGCGTGCGCGCGATCACCAACGCGGCGGCGCTCGAGTTGCGCGAGCACGGGATCCACGTCGCGCTGCTGATCGTCGACGCCGGCATCGAGCCGTTCGAGGGCGGCGGTCGACCGGGCGTCGACGACCCGGCCACCCTGGCCGACCCGCGCGAGATCGCCACCGCCGTCACCTTCCTCGCGCGCCAGGGCGCGCGCGCGGCGACGCACGAGCTCCAGGCCACCCCGCTGGCCGAGACCTGGGTTCCGTAGCGGCCGCGGCGTCCGTCCCCGCCGCCCCGTCCCCGCCGTCCCGTCCCGTCTCGCCGGGCGGGGTTGGCGAACGCCCCTAAAGGGAATTCCTCCGCCCGGATGGGATCGATCCAGAGCAGCGGCAGGGGGCGCCGTCTGGTGCCGCGCGGTGCCTTCGGCGTCGCCGCGGCGGCCGTCGTCTTCTTTGTTCTCGGCCTGACCATCCTGATCGGGCTCTTCCACGGTCTGACGAAGACCAGCGGCGGCGAGGTCGCCGTGGTCCGCAACGGCGGGCCCTTCGACAACCACCGGATCCGCCAGGTCATCCAGCCCGCCTCGGGGCTGACGTGGATCGGCTGGTGGTCGTCCGCGCACAAGTACCCCGCGCAGCAGCGCTTCTACACGATCACGTCCGACCTCGGCCACGGCGAGCGCCCGGGAGTGGACGTGGTGCACACGCCCACGAGCGATGGCGTCAACGCGGGCATCGAGGGGACGATCTACTTCACGCTCAACCTCGATGGCGGCGTGCTGCGAACGTTCGACAACAAGTTCGGCACCCGCAAGTTCCGCGGACTCGACGGCGGGCTGCGCTACCCATATGACGGCGACGACGGCTGGTCGGGCTTCCTCGACCAGATCGTGCGACCGGTGATCGACAACGACCTGCGCGAGCAGATCAACCGGTTCCGGTGCGCCGAGCTCGTGTCGTCGTGCGCGCTGGTGCAGAACGCCGGCAGCCCCGGGTCGGCGCCGGCGCCCGCGGGCGCCACCAAGGCTCTCGGCGGCCAGTCCAACAACGGCAACATCGCCAAGGTCCAGCAGGCGATCAACTCGTCGCTGGGCGAGGACCTGCGCCAGACCCTGGGCGGCGACTTCTTCACCGGCATCCGCTTCAACCTCGTGCGGATCACGCTTCCCGCCAAGCTCCAGAGCGCGGTCGACGACGCCCAGGCCGCGTTCGCGCAGGTCACCCAGGCCCAGGCTCGGGTGCAGTCGGCTCGAGCCGACGCGGAGGCCAACCGCATTCGCCAGCGCGGCTACCGCGACTGCCCGGCGTGCGCGCGCATCGACGAGCTCAAGGCGATCCCGCCCAGCGTCCAGACCTACGCGCCGGGCGCGGGCTTCGCGGTCACGCCCGGCAAGTAGAGGCGGACGTGCGGCTGCTGGAGATCGCGGCGGTGGTCGTCTTCGTCGGGGGCTCGGTCGCGCTGGCGCGCGCGGCGTGGCAGCGAGCCGTGGCCGGTGGGCGTCCGACCGAGGGGACGTGGGAGCCCTACCACCGCTTCGAGGACGGCGCGCGCCGCGTCTACGTGCGCCGGGGCGCTGAGCTCGAGCCCGTGGGCGAGGTCGTGCCCTCCAATCCCGACTACGACGCGATCTTCCTCACTCTCATGGATCGAGCCCGCGAGCGCGCCGCCGTGCTCAACAGCGAGCTCGGCGCAGGCGCTCGATGAGGGTGAACCACAGCGCCACGGGGATGAAGGACGCGCCCGCCAGCGAGCCCGCGGCGAAGCGCGCCAGGCGTGCCGGCGTGACGGGGCGCGCGTCGTCGTCGGCGGACGCCGGCCCGAGGTCCAGCGGCGACTCGCCCAGGCGCGGCTTGACCCCGGCGATGGCCACCGCGTAAGGGTCCCAGTCCTCCTGCCACCATGCCGGCGCGACGTGGACGCGCTCGATGCGCTCGAAGCCCGCGCGCTCGAACCACGCGACGTACTCGTCCTCGGCGGGGAACAGCATCCAGGCGTCCGACAGCCGGCGCGCGAGCGGGTGCGT
>DASVFT010000034.1:0-2180 GCA_036379935.1 Solirubrobacteraceae bacterium
ACGCCGCCCACCGTGATGCCGCCGCCCGCGTTGAGGCGCTCGACCGCGAACTCGTAGCCCGCGCGGATCTGGGCGCCGCCCGCGCCGTAGCGGCCGGTGAGCGGCACCACCGCACCCATCTTGACCGCCTGGGCCCACGCGACGGCGGGGGACAGCCCGAGCAGAGCGAGCGAGAGCAGGGCCAGCATCCTCATCGCGTGTCTCCTCTCCAGACGGAATTGACGGTCTCGACCACCCGGCGGAGCTTGGCCTCCTGCTCGGCCGCGGTGATCCGGTTGCCTTCCATGGTGGACGCGAAGCCGCACTGCGGGCTGAGGGCCAGGCGCTCGAGCGGCACATAGCGAGCGGCCTCGTCGATGCGCGCGCGCAGCTCGGCGACCGTCTCGAGGCGCGGGGCCTTCGTGGTGACCAGGCCGAGCACCACGGTGCGGTCGTCCGGCATCGCGCGCAGCGGCTCGAAGCCGCCGGAGCGCCGGTCGTCGTACTCGAGCAGGAAGCGCTGGAAGCGGCTCCGGCTGAACACCCGGGCGATGGGCTCGTAGCCGCCGCTGGCGTAGAACATGGACTGGTTGTTGCCGCGGCAGATGTGCAGGGCGAACGTGACACCGGGGTGCCGGCCGATCACCGCGTTGTCCATCTCGATACACGCGTCGATCAGCCGGTCGGGGTCGCTGCCGCGCGCGCGGTAGCCCTCGCGCAGCTCGGGGTCGAGGAGCGCCGCGTACTGGGGCGCGTCGATCTGGATGTAGGTGCCGCCGAGGCGCACCAGCTCCTCGACCTCGCGGCGGGTGAGGTCCACGATGTCGGCCAGGTAGGCGTCGCGCGTCGGGTAGGCGCCGGTGGACTTCTCGGGATCGTAGTAGGCGGCGGCCTGCTGGCTGCTGATCAGCGTGACCTTGACCGGGCGGTCGGTGCGGCCGCGCAAGTAGACCAGCTCCTCGGTGCACATGCTCCGTCGCCAGCGCAACTTCTCGACGACCACCGGCCGCTTGAAGACGAGCCGCTCGCCGGCCTCGTTGTGGAAGGGAATCGCCCAGCCGCCGAACTTGTCGAAGCCCTCGAGCGCGTCGATGAGATGGCCGAAGAAGGCGTAGCGGCGCAGCTCGCCGTCGGTCAGCACGTCGAGGCCCGCCGACTCCTGCAGGCTCACCGCGTCGTCCACCGCCTGGTCCTCGACCTGCTTGAGCGCGGCCGCCGACAGCTCTCCCCGCTCCCACCGCGCGCGGGCGGCCTTCAGCTCGGGAGGGCGCAGGAGGCTGCCGACGACGTCGCTTCTAATCATGTATCCGCTCGGCTCGCCTTCGGCTGCGCCTCGCCAGGCCACTGCCCCAGGTCATTCCGTCGGCGCCTGCGCGACTACTCGGCGATCTTGAACATGGCGCCCTCGATGCCGAGAGCATGCTTGCCGATGCCCTCGAGCATGCGGTCCACCGTGGGCGGCATGAGCGTCGAGGTGCGGAGGTCGCGGAAGGCGCGCTCGGCCGGGAAGTCCTTGTAGGCGCCGCGGCCGCCCACCACCTGGATCACCTTGGAGGTGACCGCGAGGCCGACCTCGGTGGCGAGGTACTTGGCCTTGTTCCCCAGCACGCCGCGCTCCTGCACGTCGGCGCCCTCCCAGCGCTCGGCGGTGTCGGCCAGCACCAGGCGGGCCGCATCGAGGTGCGCGGCCAGCTCGCCGACGTGGCGCTGGACGGTGGGATCGTGGGACACCGGCATGTTCTCGGGCTTCACGATGCGTTGCTTGGCGTAGTCGATGGCGAAGGCGAGCGCCCCTTCCGCGATGCCCACGTAGACCGCGGCGTAGCCGAGCGCGAAGCTCTCGACCACGCCGACCCGCAGGGCGGCGCCCGCGTCGCCGAGCGCGGTGTCCTTCGGCACCCGCACGCCCCGGAACGACACGGACGGGCTGAACGTCGCGCGCATCCCGAGGGTGTTCCACTTTCCGTCGGTCACGATGCCCGGCGTGTCGGCCGGCACCAGCACCTGCAGGAGCGCCTTGCTCATGTCCGAGCCGCCCTCGAGCGCGCACCAGACCATGTAGTGCGAGGCCCCGAGGGCCATCGTGCAGAAGTGCTTGACCCCATCCACCACGTAGGCGTCGCCGTCCTGGCGGACGACCGTCTCCATGAGGAAGCTGCGCGACAGGCTCACCGCCGGCTCGCTGCCCCAGCTGCCGAAGA
>DASVFT010000035.1:0-7171 GCA_036379935.1 Solirubrobacteraceae bacterium
GCCACCCGCAGCGCCGCGCCGAGCGCGGTGCCGCTGTCCCCGGAGGCGGGCTGCACCCACACGGCGTCGAAGGGCCCCTCGCGCCAGAGGCGCGAGTTGGCCACGCAGTTCAGAGCCACCCCTCCGGCCATGGTCAGGCACGGCTCGCCGGTCTGCAGGTGCAGCCAGCGGGCGAGCTCCAGCAGCACCTCCTCGAGGCGCTCCTGGACCGAGCGCGCCAGGTCGGCGTGCGCGCCGGTCCACTCCTCGCCGGCGCCGGCGCGCGGCGTCCACGCCTGCCAGTCCACGGCCTCCACGGTGAACCCTCCCTCGCCGTCGGTGCGGACGAGGTCGCGGAAGGCGTCGAGGAAGCGCGGCCGTCCGTACGAGGCCATGGCCATGACCTTGTACTCGTCCGACGACCGGCGGAAGCCGAGGTGCTCGGTGAGCTCCTCGTAGAGCAGGCCGAGGGAGTGGGGCAGGCGCTGCGCGGCGAGCACCTCGAGCGTGCCGTCGGCGCGCGCATGGCCGCCCAGGTGCGAGGTGCGCTCGCCGCGGCCGTCGACGACGAGCACCGCGCTCGACGGCCACGGCGCCGCCAGGTGTGCGCTGGCGGCGTGGGCGACGTGATGGGCGACGAAGCGGACCTTGCCGGGATCCAGGCCCAGCGAGCTCAAGAAGCGCGGGGCGCGCTCGACGTAGAGCGTGCGCAGGCCCTCCCACTCGTCGGCCGTGATGTCGCCGGCGGCGGGCGCCAGCGCCGGGTCGTAGGAGTAGGCGATCGCGTCGAGATCCGCCGGGCGCAGGCCGCCCCGTCGCAGGCACCAGGCGATCGCCTGCTCAGGCAGCTCCCACGTCGAGAACGGCACGCATGCCTTGCCGTGCTTGCGGCGGCTGAAGCGCTCCTCCTCGGCGGCTGCGACCGTGCGCCCGTCGACGACGAGGGCGGCGGCGGGGTCGTGGAAGACGGCGTTGATGCCCAGGACCGCGGTCATGCGATGGCCTCCAGGACGTCGCGGGGCTTGAGGGACAGCAGCCCGGGATCGGGCGTGGTGGCGTGGGGATCGCCGTGGCGTCCGGCCCAGAGCGCGCGGTGCTGCGGTCGCCCCGCCGGCGGTCCCCAGCGCGCGGGCGAGGTGGGGCCGAAGAGCGTGACGGACGGCGTGCCCAGCGCGGTCGCGAGGTGCGCGATGCCGGTGTCGGCGCTCAGCACGCGCGCAGCGCCGGCCACCAGGGCGGCGAGCTCGAGCAGGCCGCCGGCGAAGACCGCTGCGCCGCTGCGCCGCGCCACCGCCTCGGCCAGGGCCGCCTCGCCCGGCCCTGCCGTGACCACCACGGGTCCGGGCGCCGCGCGCGCGACGGCGGCCCAGCGTTCGGCCGGCCAGCGCCGCGCGGGGGCCGACGCGCCGGGGTGCACCACCGTGGCGCCGGGATGCGGCGCCGGGAGGTCGGGCGCGGCGAGGTCGAGATCGTCGGGGTCGGCGGCGATGCCGCTGGCACGCAGCAGGCGGCACCAGCGCGCGACCTCGTGCTCGTGCTCGCGCCAGCGCGCCTGGGCGCCGAAGGCGACGAGCCGCCCCGGTCGCGCGGCGCGCAGGAGCGCGGTGCTCTCGGGCCCTCGGCCGTGCAGGTTGACCGCCACGTCGGCACCGACGGCCACGGCGGGCAGCGCGCGCGGGGGCTTGCGCAGGCCGCGCGTGTCGGCGACGTCGTGCAGCGCGCCGCCGAGGAGCGCGACGAGGGGACGCAGGGCGGCGGGCGCGAGCAGGATCCGCTCGTGCTGCGGATGGGCGCGCGCCAGCGCGCGCAGGGCGGGGACGGCGGTGAGCAGGTCGCCGAGGCCCAGCGCGCGCAGGACGACGAGCCTCAGGGCCACGAGGGCTCCGTGTCGGCCGCCATCACCAGCTCCCGCAGCTCGACGCCCGCCGGCCGGCCGAGGGCGAAGACGACGGCGCGCGCGATCTCCAGCGGCTCGGCGAGGCGCGCGTCGGGACCGGGCTTGTACTGCTCGGGCCGGCCGTCGAAGAAGCGCGTGCGCATGCCGCCGGGGATGAGCAGGGTGACGCCCACGCGCCCCGCCGTCTCGGCGGCCAGCGCGCGAGTGAAGCCGACGACGCCGAACTTGCTCGCGCAGTAGGCCGTCGCGTCGGACACCGCCTTCAGGCCCAGGGTCGAGGCGACGGTGACCACCCGGCCGCCGCTGCGCTCCAGGTGCGGGAGCGCCGCGCGCACCACGGCCGCGGTGCCGAGGAGGTTGACCGCCACGACGCGCTCCCATGCCTCGGCCGCGATGTCGCCGAGCTGTCCGCAGGCGTCGATGCCCGCGGCCGTCACCACGCCGCGCAGGTCACCGTGCTCGTCGGCCACGTCCGCGACGGCGGCCTCGGCCGCCCGCGTGTCGGCCAGGTCCACGGTGCGCGCGGCGAACCCGTTCTCGGGACGGTGCAGATCGAGGACCACCGGCGTGCCGCCGGCCTCGTGGACCGCATGGGCCACCGCGGCGCCCAGTCCCGAGGCGCCGCCGGTGACGACCACCGTGCCCAGCTCAGACGGCACGCGCCGACAGCTCCTCGATCATGCGCGTGCTGGACTGGCCGTCGACGAAGGGCAGCAGGACGACCTCGCCGCCCCAGCGCGACAGGACCGCGGCCTCCGGCAGCTCGCGCGCGCCGTAGTCGGCGCCCTTGGCCCACACGTCGGGGCGGACGCGCTCGATCGCGGCCACCGGCGTGTCCTCGTCGAAGACCAGCACCGCGTCGACGCAGCGCAGCGCGCGGAGCACCGCCGCGCGGTCCGCGGCGCCGAGCACCGGGCGCCCTGGCCCCTTCAGGCGCGCGACCGAGGCGTCGGAGTTCAGGCAGACCACGAGGCAGTCGCCCAGCGACCGGGCGGCCTCGAGCGTCTCGACGTGGCCGGGATGCAGCAGGTCGAAGCAGCCGCCGGTCGCCACCACGCTGCCGCCGCCGGCACGCACGGCCTCGGCCAGCGCGATCGCGGCGTGGGCCGCCGGCCCCGACCCCCGCTCGTCGCGCGCGGCGCCGATCGCGCCGGCGCCGCCGGCCGCGACGAAGGCCGACGCGGCCCTGACGGCGCCCATCACCGCGACGACGACGGTGGCGCCGTCGCCCAGCGCGCCCGCCGCACAGGAGGCGAACCGATCGCCGGCACCGCAGGGATCGCCCCCGGCCGCTGCCCGGGTCGGCAGCGCCACGGGCGGGCCGTCGCCGTCCGCCAGGATGGCGCCACGTCCGCCGCAGGTGACGCACACCGCCCTGGCCTCCCAGCGCGCGGTGAGCGTGCGAGCCGCGCCGGACGCCGCCGCCAGCCACAGCTCCTCCCCGCGCGGCTCGAGCGCCGCGGCCAGCGCCTCGGCGAGGTTCGGCGTCGCCAGGGCGGCGCCGGGCACGGGCGCCGGGCCGCGGGGATGCGGATCCCACACCAGCGGTCCGAGCCCGGCCGAGAGCGCCTCCCGCACCCCCGGCGAGGCGGCGACACCGCGCCCGTAGTCCGAGACGAGCACCGCGCCCGCCCATCCGATGGCCGCCCGCGCCGCCGCGTCGGGCTCGCCGACGCCGGATCCGCCGCCGCGGTCCAGGCGCACCAGCGGGCGCCCGGCGGCGCCGATGCGCACCTTCTCGGGCGTCGCCCCGTCGAGCCCGAGGTCCACGACCTCCACGCCCCGCTCGGCCAGCAGCGAGCGCAGCTCGGCGCCGGCCGCGTCGCGCCCCAGCGCGGTGACCAGCGTCACCGGCCGGCCGTCGCCGGCGGCGAGCACCGCCGCCAGCCCGGCGCCGCCGGGGTGCGAGCGCACGTGGTCCTCGTCGACCACCGGCACGGGCGCGTCGGGGCTCAGGCGCTCGACCGCGCCGACCACGTCGCGGTCGAGCAGCGCGTCGCCCACGACGACGAGCGGCTCCCCGGCGCTCATGCGCGCACCCGCTCGCGCGTGCGTTCGAAGCGACGGCCACGCAGGGCGTCGCTGCCGTCGTGCAGGGCCACCTCGCGGTCGACCGCGCAGCACAGCATGTGCAACGCGACGAGGTGCAGCTCCTGCACGGTGGCCGCCGTGGGCCCGGGCAGGCACACGGCGTCGTCGCAGAGCGCGGCCAGCGGGTTGGGCCCGGCGCCGGTGACGGCCCACGACGTCATGCCGGCGCCGCGGGCGGCCTCGACGGCGGCGAGCACGTTGCCGCTGCGTCCCGACGTGCTGAGCGCGATGAGCACGTCGTCTTGGCGCCCGTGCGCGCGGACCTGGCGCGCGAAGGCCTCGTCGCCGCCGTAGTCGTTGGCGATGGCGGTCAGGCTCGACGTGTCGGCGTGCAGGCACAGGGCGCTCAGCGCGCGGCGCTCGGTCTGGAAGCGCCCGACCAGCTCGGCCGTCAGGTGCTGGGCCTGCGCGGCGCTGCCGCCGTTGCCGACCGTCAGCAGGCGCCCGCCCTCCAGAAGCCTCACAGCGAGGGCGCGGCCCCAGTCCTCCATCCGCTCGGCCTCCTCCTCCAGCGTTCCCAGGGCATCGCGCAGGGCGCCGAGGTGACCGCGTCCCGAGCGCGTGAGGCGGAAGCGCGCGGTCCCGGCCATGCGCTCGCGGCGGCGCACCTGACGGGCGTAGACGTCGAGCGTCGCGGTGGCCACGCGCCCCCAGTCGTACAGCCGCCGCGCGCGGCGCACCCCGGCGCGCCCGAACGCCGCGCGACGCTCGGGCTGGGAGAGCAGGCTGCGCAGCGCCGCGGCCAGGCGCTCGGGATCGCGCGGCGGGACGTGCACGCCGGTCACGCCGTCGACGACGGTGTCGATCATCCCGCCGACCGCCGAGGCGACGATCGGCACCCCGCAGGCCATCGCCTCGAGCGGCACGATGCCGAACGGCTCGTACCACGGCGCGCACACGACCGCGTCGGCAGAGCGCAGCAGCGCCGGCAGGTCACCGCGTTCGACGCGCCCGCGCAGGTCGACGCGATCGGCCACCCCGCAGCGCTCGGCCACGCCGCGCAGGCGCTGGACCTCGCGATCGGCCCCGAGCTCGGAGGCGGGCGCACCGCCGGCCACGACGAGCTCGGCGTCGGGCAGCTCGGCCAGCGCCTCGATGACGTTGCCGATGCCCTTGCGCTCGACGAGGCGCCCCACGCACAGCAGGCGACTGCGGCCCTCCGGCGTGGGCTCGCGCGGGCCGTCGGGCCCGAAGAGCGCAAGGTCGACGCCGCACGGCACCACCGTGAGCCGGTGGCGCGAGGCGCCGAGGCGCAGCAGCTCGAAGACCTCGTCGGTGCAGGTGGCCACGATCTCGTCGGCGCGGCGCACGAGGTCGCGCTCGATCCCGAAGCGCTCGTGGGGCGACGTGTCCTTGTCGCCCTGGTACCGGCGCTTGACCACGCCGAGGGCGTGGAAGGTCTGCACCACCGGCGTCGCCACCTCGCGCGCGGCCAGGAGCGCGGCGTGCCCAGACATCCAGAAGTGCGCGTGGACGACGTCGGGCACGTCGGCGCTCCACGCGCGCACGAGCTCGGAAGCGAACGCGGGCATGTGCTGGAGCAGGTCGTCCTTGGGCAGCGAGCGCGCCGGACCAGCGTCGACATGGTGCACGATCACGCCGGGCGCCATCTCCACGCGCGCGGGCAGGTCAGGATGGTCGCGGCGGGTGTGCACGACGACCTGCGCTCCGCGCCGCGCCACGGCTTCGGCCAGCGCCGCGACGTGGACGTTCTGCCCGCCCGCGTCGACGCCGCCGAGGGCGGCCAGCGGGCTGGCGTGCTCGGAGACCATCGCGATCTTCACGCGGCGACCTCCTCGAGCAGCTGGTCCCAGTCGGCCAGGAAGCGCTCCAGGCCGAAGCGCTCGCGCGCGGCGCGGCGCGCGGCCCGCCCGGCCACGCGCGCGCGTTCGGGGTCGGCGAGGTAGCCGCGCGCCGCCTCGGCGAGGCGGTCGACCCTCGTGGAGAGCACGCCGGCTCCGGCGGGGACGGCCTCCGGGGCCTCGGTGGTGGCGAGCGCGACCACTGGCATGCCCAGGTGCATGGCCTCGATGAGCGACAGGCCCAGCGATGTCCAGCGGATCGGGTGCAGGTACACGCGCCGGCGCGCCAGCTCGTCGTGCAGCCGCCCCTGAGGGACGTCCTCCACGCCGCGGGTGGGCGGCGCGATCCCTCGGGCATCCATGCCGAACAGGTCGATCGGCACGCCCTCGGTCTCGAACCGGCGCAGCAGGTCGGTGCCGGTCACGCGCGCGCGGCGCCGCGCCTCGTTGATGACCACGGCCGCGCGTTGCGTCTCCCCCGTGTAGCGATACCCAGGGTCGACGATGCCGTGCTCGATGACGCGGGTGCGCGTCGTGCCGCAGTCCCAGAAGAGGTCATTGAAGTGCGTGACGTGGACGATCGTCAGGTCGTCGCGGTCGGCGGCCGGGTGGCGCATGTCGGCGATCCGCCCCTGCGGCGCGTTGTGCTCGACGTACACCGTGGGCAGCCGCCGATCGCCGAGCCAGTGGCGGCGCAGCGCGTCGAGCTCGGCCGGGCGCTGGGCGACGACCACGTCGATGTCCGCCGCGCGCGCCTGCTCGGGCGTGACCTCCACCGCGCCGTCCGGCCAGTCCCAGGTGCGCGCGCGCCCGAGGCCGTCCGGGCCGCGATCGGGCAGCATGGGGAGCAGGTACCGGTGGGACCCCTGGACGAAGGCCGTCGTCCACGAGCCGTGCACGTGCCAGAGCAGGATGTTCACGCCGCCACCACCTCGCGGCGCGACACGCGCTCCACGGCGGCCACGACCTCGTCGACCCCGATGTCGTCGAGGCAGGGATGGCCGGGCACCGGACACGTCCGGGCCCGGCAGCCGGCACAGGGGACGGCGACGCACAGCAGCTCGTGGCGCACGCCCCACGGGCGCCAGCGCGCGGGCGGCACGGTGGGGGCGAAGAGCGACACCACCGGCGTGCCCACCGCGGCGGCCAGGTGCGCGGGCCCGGTGTTGCCGGCCACCACGCAGTCGGCGCCGGCCAGGACGTCGGCCAGCGCGGCCAGCGACGTGCGCCCCCCGAGGTCGAGCGCGCGGGTGCCGGCGACGCGCCGCGTGAGCGTGCGCTCCCCGGGCCCGCCGGTGACGATGACGCGCCGGCCCCGGTCGACCAGGGCGCGCACGAGCGCGGCGTGGTGCTCGGGCGGCCACGCGCGCGCCGGCACCGACGTGCCCGGGTGCACGACCAC
>DASVFT010000036.1:0-68262 GCA_036379935.1 Solirubrobacteraceae bacterium
CATGAGGGCGATGCCCATCACGATCGCGAAGGTGGCGACGCTCTCGGCGAAGTACGCCGAGTGCAGCGCCGTGGTAAGCGCGGTCTCGTTGATCCAGATGTTGCGGGCCGCGTTGTCCACCGGCTTGCCGCTCTTGGGGTCGACCGCGGCGAGCTTCACGTCGTTGGTCGGCTTGCCGTCCTTCCCCATGTAGCGCGGCATCTGCGCGTAGGTCTGGCCGCCGGTCGCCTCGAGGGCGTGCTTGCGCATGACCTTCGCGAACGCCTCGGCCTTGCTGCCGTTGTCCACGAGCTGGCCGGGGATGCTGGAGTCGGGCGTGCCGATGATCTGCTCGCGCTTGAGGTCGTTCTGCACACGATCCCGGCCGTTGATGCCGGTGACGATCGACCCGGCGCCGAACACGATCAAGATCACGCTCGCGACGATCCCTCCGTACTGCAGGAGCTTGCTCATCCTCCCATTCCTTTCCGGGTTGCTTGTCATTCGCCAGCAAGCTTGCGGGTCGCGAGCAGCGGTGGCATCGGCAACTTCCACCGCATGTCGATCCGTGCAAGTCCGCAGCGCCGCTGGGGCGCGTCACGGATGGCGCGCGTCCCGTGATTTCCCGCAGGCCGCACCCGTACCCCGCCCGGATGGCGCCGCGCCTTAGACGCCCTACGGTCGCTGACACCCCATCCGAGGAGATCGAGATGTTCGACAAGGTCATCGTGGGCGTCGACGGTCGCGAGGGCGGGCGCGATGCCCTTGCCTTCGCCGCTGCCTTGGCGCGCGTTTCAGCGAGCACGCTGGTCGCCGTTCGCGCCTATCCGTACGAGACGCACCCGTCACGCGCCTCGGTCCGCGGGTTCGAAGAGCAGATTCGCTCTGACACGCTGGCGGACCTCGAGCGCGAGCTGACCGCGACCGATGTCGTGGCCGAGCCGCTGGTGGTCGGCGACGTCTCGCCGGCTCGTGCCCTCCAGCACGCGGCCGAGCACAAGCGCGCCGGGCTGATCGTCGTGGGCTCCAGCCACCGCGGTCGCCTCGGCCGCGTCCTGGCCGGGAACGTGGCTGTCGGGGCGCTGCACCACGCGCCGTGCCCCGTGGCCGTTGCCCCCCGCGGATTCGCCGAGCGGGCCGGCCAGCTCAAGAGCATCGGCGTCGGCTTCGACGGCGGCGCTGAATCGCGCGAGGCGCTTCGGCTTGCCGCCAAGCTGGCCAAGGCGTCGGGCGCACGGGTCGAGGTCCGTTCCGTCGCCACGACTCCGGTCGCGGCCGAGTTTCCCGCGGCCTATGAGGCCGAGTGGATCGAGCGGATGAGGCAGTACGCCCGCGAGCACGTGGACGAGGCGCTGGGCATCGTCGACGAGCTGGGCGCCGAGGGGTCGGGCGAGATCGTCATCGGGTCGCCGGTCGAGGAGCTCGTCGAGTTCTCGCGCGGCGTCGACGTGCTGGTCGTCGGCTCGCGCGGCTGGGGACCGGTTCGCCGTCTGCTCCTCGGCAGCACCGCCGAGCGGCTGGTCCGCGAGGCGTCCTGCGCCGTCATCGTCGTGCCACGGGCCGCCGCGACCCAGCAGCGCGAAGCGCCGGACCCGGCCGCGGCGGCGCGCGCCTGAGCTCGCACGCGCCAGCAGCCGCAACGGCTGCTGGCGCGCTCGCCGAGGCGGTCGGGCACGCGGAGAATCACTCATGCCGGGACGAGACCGCGTCGCGCAGGCGCTGGCGGCCGCGACGGGGCTCACGATCGCTGCCGGCGGGCTTCTGCACCTGCTTGGCGCTCCGCGCGCGGGCGACGTCGTCTGGGCGGCCACGGTGGCCGTCATGCTCGTGCCCCTCAGCACCGCGGTCCTTCGCTCGCTGTCGCGCGGTGACGTGGGTGTCGACGCGATCGCGCTGCTGGCCATGGCTGGATGCCTGGCCTTGGGCGAAGTGCTGGCGGGCGCGGTGGTGGCGCTCATGCTCAGCGGCGGCAATGCGCTCGAGGAGACCGCCGGACGGCGTGCGCGGCGTGAGCTCACGGCGCTCCTCGCGCGTGCTCCACGCATCGCCCACCGTCGCACGGACGAGGTCATCACGGAGGTCCCCGTCGACGCCGTCACGGCGGGGGATGTGCTGGTCGTACGCGCCGGTGAGGTAGTGCCCGTGGACGGGCTGGTGGCCGGTGGCAACGCCGTCCTCGACGAGTCGGCGCTCACCGGCGAGCCGCTGCCGGTGCGCCGCGCGACGGGCGCCGCGGTCCGCAGCGGCGTGGCCAACGCGGGCGAGGCCTTCGACCTGCGGGCCACGCGCGCGGCATCGGAGTCGGCCTACGCCGCGCTGGTCCGCCTCGTCCGCGACGCCGAGGCGAACCACGCTCCGTTCGTGCGCATCGCCGATCGCTACGCGGCGCTCCTCCTGCCGGCGACACTCGCGCTCGCGGGAGTCGCATGGTTCCTCAGCGGCGACCCTGTCCGCGCCCTGGCCGTCCTCGTGGTGGCTACGCCGTGCCCGCTCATCCTCGCTGCGCCGATCGCGTTCGTGTCGGGCGTCTCGCGGGCGGCGCGCCGCGGTGTGGTGGTGAAGGGCGCGGCGGCGCTCGAGGCGCTCGGGCGCGCTCGCACCGTCATGCTCGACAAGACGGGGACGCTGACCCTCGGCGCTCCGGCGCTCGAGCGCATCTCGCCCGCGGATGGGGTCGGGCCCGAGGAGCTGCTGCGACTGGCGGCGTCGGTCGACCAGCTGTCGGCGCACGTCATGGCCGAGGCGCTGGTGCACGACGCCGAGCGCCGCGGCCTGCGCCTCTCCGAGCCGCGCGACGTCCTCGAGCGCCCGGGAGAAGGCGTCGAGGGAACGGTCCAAGGCCGCCGGATCGCCGTCGGCTCGCTCGGTTGGCTGCGCGAGCGCGGCGTCGACGTACCCGAGGGCCCGCCGGCGGGAGCGGGCCGGGCCCACGTCCTGGTCGGTCTGGACGGCGCGCTCGGCGGAACGATCGTCATGGCCGATCACCCACGCCCCGACGCCGCAATCGCGGTGGCGGGGCTCCGCGCGGCCGGGGCGTCGCGCATCGCGCTGGTCACGGGCGACGATCGCGCCACCGCCAACGAGATCGCCCGGGGCGTGGGCATCGAGGAGGTCTATGCCGAATGCCGCCCCGATGACAAGCTCGCGCTGGTGCGCGCGATCCAGCGCGAGCCGGGGAGCGGGCCGGTCGTCATGGTGGGCGACGGCGTCAACGACGCGCCCGCGCTTGCCGCCGCCGACGTCGGCGTGGCCATGGCAGGCCTGGGCGCGACCGTGTCGACCGAGACGGCGGACGTGGTCATCACCGTCGATCGCATCGAGCGCGTCGCCGATGCCCTTCGCATCGGACGGCGCTCGCTCCAGATCGCCCGCCAGAGCGTCGTGGCCGGGATGGGCCTGAGCCTGGCGGCGATGGTCGCGGCGGCACTGGGGCACCTGCCACCGGTCGCCGGCGCGCTGCTCCAGGAGGGGATCGACGTCGCCGTGATCCTCAACGCGCTGCGCGCGCTGCGAGGTTGAGCCCGCGCCGAGACTGCGGATATCCCGCAGGCCACACCGGGTCTTCACGCGATGACGCCGCCGGCGCCGATGGTCACGATGGGAAGGACCAGGCACATGTACGGCGCTCAAGGAGGTCGGCCATGACTCTCATCCAGGAACCACCCCAAATCGACGACGAGCCGACGCTCGAATCGCGTCAGGATGCCGCCCTCGACCGGCTGACCGACGAGGTGCAGCGCCAGGGCAGGCAGATCAAGACCTCACAGCAGGCCTTCTCGATCTTTGCCGTCCTCGCCTTCGTCCTGGCGATGGCGTCGCTGCTCGCGGTCGCCTTCAAGCTCGATCGCATGCCGATGACCGTCGTGAAGACGCGCACCCCGGCGCCGGCCGCTGTGGCCACGGCGCCACTGCCGCACAACGTCGGCATCACGCTCGGCGAGTTCTCCGTCAGGCCGAATGCGACACGGGCGGCGGCGGGCAAGGTGACCTTCCGGGTGCACAACGCCGGCGCGATCACGCACGAGTTCGTCGTGATCAAGACCAGGCGCGCCGCCGCCGACCTGCCGCTGAAGCAGGGGCGCGCGGACGAAGCGGGCGCCGTCGGCGAGATCGGCGACCTGCGGTCCCGCGCGACGAAGTCGGTCACGCTGAAGCTCGCGGCTGGGCACTACGCGCTGATCTGCAATCTGGCGGGTCACTACGTGGCCGGGCAGCACACCGACTTCACCGTACGCTGAGCCTCGCCTATGGCGATGAACGCTCCACTGCAGCCCGATGAGCTGCGGCGTCTGGACGGCTGGTGGCGTGCGGCCAACTACCTGTCCGTCGGCCAGATCTACCTCAAGGCCAACCCGCTGCTGCGCGAGCCGCTGCGCCTGGAGCATGTCAAGCCGCGGCTGCTGGGCCACTTCGGCACGACGCCGGGGCTGAACTTCGTCTACGCGCACATGAACCGCGCGATCGCGGCGCACGGCCTGGAGGCGATCTTCGTCACCGGCCCCGGTCACGGCGGGCCCGGGCTGGTCGCCAGCGCGTACCTCGATCGCACCTACAGCGAGGTCTACCCGCACATCACCGAGAGCGAGGAGGGTTTGGAGCGCCTGTTCCGCCAGTTCTCGTTTCCGGGCGGGATCCCCAGCCATGTGGCCCCCGAGACGCCCGGCTCGATTCACGAGGGTGGCGAGCTCGGCTACGCGCTCGTCCATGCCTACGGCGCGGCCTTCGACAGCCCCGATCTCCTCGTCTGCTGCGTCGTCGGCGACGGCGAGGCGGAGACCGGGCCGTTGGCGGCGAGCTGGCATGCGAACAAGTTCGTCGACCCGGTGCGCGACGGCGCCGTGCTGCCGATCCTGCACCTCAACGGTTACAAGATCGCCAACCCGACGGTCCTCGCACGCATTCCCCACGACGAGCTGCGCGCGCTGCTCGTCGGCTACGGCCACGAGCCCTACTTCGTCGAGGGCGACGACCCGACGGCGATGCACCAGCTCATGGCCGAGACGCTCGACCAAGTGGTGGCCAACGTCCAGGGCATCCAGCAGCGGGCACGCGCCGGCGGCGCCTCCGAGCGCCCGCGCTGGCCGATGATCGTCTTGCGCACCCCCAAGGGGTGGACGGGGCCCAAGGAGGTCGACGGCCAGCCGATGGAAGGGACGTTCCGCGCGCATCAGGTCCCTCTCGCGCAGCTCGCCGAGCGTCCGGAGCACCTGGCTGCGCTCGAGGCGTGGATGCGCTCGTACCGTCCCGAGGAGCTCTTCGATCAGGACGGGCACGTCCGCGCGGACATCTCCGCGCTCGCGCCCGAGGGCGACCGGCGCATGAGCGCCAGCCCATACGCCAACGGCGGGCTGCTGCTGCGCGATCTCGAGCTGCCCGACTTCCGCGACTACGGCGTCGACGTCGACGAGCCGGGGACCACGACGAGCGAGGCCACGAAGGTCCTGGGCGCCTGGCTGCGTGACGTCCTGCGCCTGAACGCGGGGTCCTCGAACTTCCGGATCATGGGACCCGACGAGACGGCCTCCAACCGGCTCGGACCGGTCTTCGAGGCGACCGATCGAGCGTGGATGGCCGAGCGTCGCGACGGTGACGACCACCTGGCGCCCGGCGGGCGCGTCATGGAGGTGCTCTCAGAGCATCTGTGCCAGGGCTGGCTGGAGGGCTACCTGTTGACCGGCCGCCACGGGCTGTTCAACTGCTACGAGGCGTTCATCCACATCGTCGACTCGATGTTCAACCAGCACGCGAAGTGGCTGAAGGTGACGCGGACGATCCCGTGGCGGCGGCCGATCGCGTCGCTGAACTACCTGCTGTCCTCGCACGTCTGGCGTCAGGACCACAACGGCTTCTCCCACCAGGACCCCGGCTTCATCGATCACGTGGTCAACAAGAAGGCCGAGATCATCCGCGTCTACCTGCCTCCGGACGCCAACACGCTGCTGTCGGTGATGGATCACTGCCTGCGCAGCCGCGACTACGTCAACGTCGTGGTGGCAGGCAAGCAGCCGTCGCTGGACTGGCTTTCGATGGACGAAGCGATCCTGCACTGCACGCGCGGCATCGGCAGCTGGGACTGGGCCAGCACCGACGCCGGCGCCGAACCGGATGTCGTGCTCGCCTGCGCTGGCGACATCCCGACGCTGGAGGTGCTCGCGGCCGCGGCGCTGCTGCGCGAGCACCTGCCCGACCTGCGCGTCCGCGTGGTCAATGTGGTCGACCTCATGCGCCTGCAGAGCCCGGGCGAGCACCCGCACGGCCTCTCCGATCACGAGTTCGACGCGCTCTTCACCGCCGATCGGCCCGTGATCTTCGCGTACCACGGCTACCCGTGGCTCATCCACAGGCTCACCTACCGGCGCACCAACCACCACAGCATCCACGTCCGCGGCTACAAGGAGGAGGGCACGACGACCACGCCCTTCGACATGGTCATGCTCAACGACATGGACCGCTTCCACCTCGTCCTGGACGTCATCGACCGGGTCCCAGGGCTGGCGACGCGCGCGGCCCATCTGCGCCAGCGCATGGTCGACGAGCGCCTGCGCCACCGGGCCTACACGCGCGAGATGGGCGACGACACGCCAGACGTGCGCGACTGGACGTGGCCCGGCGCGGCGTAGTGCGGGTCCTCGTCGTGAACGCGGGGTCGAGCAGCCTGAAGCTGCGGCTCCTCGGCCCGGGCGGCGAGCTCGAGGGCGAGCGCGACCTGGCGCCTGACGACCACGCCGGGCTGGCGGCAGCGGTCGCCGAGCTCGAGCGGCCAGACGCGATCGGGCACCGGGTCGTGCACGGCGGCGAGCGCTTCCGCGAGGCGGTGATGATCGACGACGGCGTCGTCGACGCGCTGCGCGAGCTCGTCGAGCTCGCGCCGCTGCACCAGCCCGCCGCGCTGGCCGGCGTGGCGGCCGTCGACCGCGCGCTCCCCGGCGTGCCCGCGGTGGCGTGCTTCGACACAGCGTTCCATGCCGGCCTGCCGGCCGCCGCGGCCACCTACGCGCTGCCGCGCGAGTGGCGTGAGCGGTTTGGCCTGCGCCGCTTCGGCTTCCACGGCCTGTCGCACGCCTACGCGGCCCGCCGCGCCGCGGCACCGCGGGTCGTCAGCTGCCACCTGGGCGCCGGCGCCTCGCTCGCCGCCGTCCTGGACGGGCGCTGCGTAGACACCACGATGGGGTTCACGCCGATGGAGGGCCTCGTCATGGCGACCCGCTCGGGCAGCGTGGACCCCGGACTCGTGCTCTGGCTGTTGCGCCGTGGCGTCGCTGCCCCCGCCGTCGAGCGCGGCCTCGACCGTGAGGGTGGCCTTCGGGGCCTCGCCGGGGACGCGGACATGCGCGCTGTGCTCGCACGCGACGATCAGGACGCACAGCTTGCCGTCGACGTCTACGTGCACCGCCTGCGAGCTTGCATCGCCGCCATGGCCGCGGCGATGGACGGCCTCGACGCGCTGGTCTTCACCGGTGGCGTCGGCGAGCATGCGCCGGCGATCCGCGCCCGCGTGGCGGCAGGCCTGGCCTTCCTCGGCGTGGCCCTCGATGCCGGCGCCAACGCAGCGGCGTCGGGCGACGCCGAGATCGGCGCGCCCGGCGCCGCCGTGCGAACGCTCGTGGTGACCGCGCGCGAGGACCTCGAGGTCGCGCGACAGGTGCGGGCCCTGCTCGCGCACCGGCCGGACGTGTCGCGCGGACGCGCGTCGCCCTGACCCGGCAGCTAACCGCGGCGCTTGCCGGGATCCAGCGGGGGCCGCGCGAGGTCCACCGCTACGGCGAGGATCAGCGTCGCCGCCCACGCGTTGACGGGCGCGATGGTCAGCGGCTCGTGCCCACCAACGTTGTTGGCGACGAGCCAGACGATGAACCAGGCGAGTGTCATGGCCTTCCTCCAAGCGTCATCGCGCAGCGACCTCGTCCGCGCGCACCCGGTCGGGCTCGTCCTTGGCCTTGCCCGTGCCCTCGGAGCCATCGGTCGCCCGCTCGTCGTGCCCCCCGCGCGGGATGACGACGACCGGGCAGGCGGCGGCGTCGACGAGGCGGTCCGAGGTGCTGCCGAGCAGCGTGCGGCGCACCGCCCCGTAGCCGCGCGAGCCGAGCACGAGCAGGTCGACGTCCTTGGAGAAGCGCAGGAGCTCGTCGTCGGCCATCCCGACGACCGCCTCGCCAGTGGCACGGGCGCCCAGCTCGGCGACCGCTTCTGCCACGAGGCGCTCGGCATGCTCCCTGCGCTCTGGAGCAAGCGCCACCCAGTTGATGCCATACGAGATGGCGGGTGAGAAGGCCTGAGCAGGCTCGGCCGCACAGAGCAGGCGCACGCTGCCGTCGATGACCTCGGCGAGGCGCTGCGCCCAGCGCAGGCCGGCGCGGCTCTGGCGCGAGCCGTCGTAGCCGACGCCGACGACACGCCTCCCGAGGGAGGCGTCGAGGTCGTCGTGGCGGGCGACGAGGACCGGGCACGAGGCGCCATGGAGGACACCGCGCACGGTGTCTTCGGCGAGGATCCGCCCGACCGGCCCGCGATGCGGCGACCCCACCACGATGAGGTCCGCGTCGAGACCCTCGGCGACGGCATGCAGGCCGCGGGCCGGCGAGCTGTCCGCGGCCACGTGGACCCGCGCGGCCACGCCGCTGACCGCCAGCTGCATGCCCAGCAGCTCGTGGCTCTCCTCGCGCGTCGAGGCCTCGAGGTCCGGCCTCGGGCCCCGCATGGGGATCGGCTCGTACGGCTGGACGTGGACCGCCACGATCGAGCCGCCGGCGGCATCGCCGACGCATTGCGCGAGCGCGAGGGCGGCCCGTCCTCCCTCGTGCCCGTCGACGCCGACGACGATCGTGCTGAACATGTCCGCTGACCTCCGCAAGTTCGAGTCGATCTCGAGCCTAGGTCCGGGGCGCTCGGGCGCCATCCGGGTAGGCCGCGTCCCCGGACTGCGGAAAAGCCGCACCCCTCCCGGCTCAGCGCGCCGAGCGCGCGCCCGCCAGCTCCGCGCGACGGAGCGCCGCGTCCTCCGGCAGCGAGCCGCGGACCTGCTCGGCGGCGTCGAAGCAGCGGAGGGCCACGTCGCGCTCGCCGCGCGCGGCATGGCGTTCGGCGAGGGCCAGCAGCACCTCGCCCACGTCGATCTGGTCGGCCGCACTGCCCTCGTCGGGCCGGGACACGTGCGCGAGGTAGCGGCCCAGGCGCGGCGCGGCCACCTTCGTCGGCGGCCACCACGGAGGCGTGGCCGGCAGGTCGCCGCGCGTGGCGTCGAGGAAGCGGGGTCCGCGGGGATCGAGCAGGAGCCCGCGCAGGACCGGGCGGAAGGGCACCGGCGCCACGTCCGCGCCGAGGAAGGCCGCGATCGAAGCGGCTGCCGCGTCGGCCTGCTGGGCGGCCAGGCCGCCCTGCTTGATGGGGAAGGCAGTCGCGTCACCGGCGGCCCACACGGCCTCCGCCCCCAGCACCGCGCCGTGCTCGTCCGTCGGGATGAAGCCCTGCTCGTCGTGGGGAAGGCCGTCGATCCAGGGGCCGCCGAGGCGCGGAAGCGAGACGATCCGGTCGACCTGGACCGTCTCGCCGTGCTCGACGACGAGGCCCCCGGGCCCCGATCGCAGCGGCACGGCATCCGTGTGCAGCGCGATGCCGCGCTCGGCCATCAGGCTCCAGATGTGCGACGCGATGCGCTCGCCGAAGGCGTCCAGCGGGCGGTGCTCGGGCGTGACGACCACCAGCCCGACGTCCTGCTTGCCGGTCGCGCGAACGTGCTCGGCGGTCATGAGCGCCAGCTCGTAGAGCGGAAGCGCCCACGTCACGGCTGTGGGAAGCGCGAAGGCCACGCGCCCGACCCTCCCGGCGTCGATGTCGTCCAGGAGCCGCGTGTAGGCCACGACGTCGCGCGGCCCGGCGAACGTGAGCGCGCCTGGAACGGCGATATCGGGCCTGGCGCCCACTGCGACGAGCAGCGCGTCGTAGGCCAGCGTTTCACCGCGGACCATGCGCACCGAACGCTCGGCGGCGGCGACCGACGCGAGCCGGTCGGGGCGAAGGTGAGCGTCGTGGTCGTTCGCGATGCGCGTCAACTCGACGCGCCGGGGTCCGACCGCGTCGAACGGCTCGGTGACCGCATGCTGGCGCTCGATGAGCTGCGTGCTGGCCTCGAGCAGGTCGATCCGGGCGTCGGCTCCGAGATGCTCGCGCAGGGCAACGAGCGCCTCGAGCCCGGCGATCCCCCCTCCGGCGATGACGATCCTGGGCATCGCGCCTATGCGACGTCGACGCGGACCGGAAGCCCATCGCCGCGCGGTCGCAGCTCCGGCGCCCGGGGCGCACCCGCCTGGGTCGCCAGGTAGGGGGCGAGATGGCGCCCGGCGATCTTGCTGGGCGGCCACCACAGGGAGTAGGCGCGTGGTGCTGGAGCACCCCCGGACCCTGGTGCGCGCAGGTAGACGGGCTCGGCGTCGGTGTAGAGCACGCCCTTCAGGACGGGCTCGAACGGGCGCGGGAGGATCGGCATGCCGAGGGAAGCGAGAATTGCTTCGGCTGCCGCGTCGGCCTGCTGGGCGGCCAGGCCGCCCTGCTTGATCGCGAAGGTCGTGACGTCGCCGGCTGCATAGACGCCGTCGGTGGCGAGCACGTGCTGGTGCTCGTCGACGGCGACGAATCCGGCCGCGTCGTGTGGCACCCCGGGGATGCGCCGGCCACGCAGGCTCGGCAGCGAGACGATCACCGAGGCCGGGATTCGCTGGCCGTCGTCGAGCTCGAGCTCGCCGGCCTCCGCGGCCAGTGGGCGCGCCCCGCCGACGAACTCGACGCCGCGGTCCTCGAGGAGATCGCCCATCGCGGTGCTCGCCTGCGGCCCGAACGCCTCGAGCGGCGCCGCCTCTTCCGAGGCCAGGACCACGTGCGCGCGGGTCCCGCGAATCCGCAATCGAGCGGCGGCGAGGATCGCGAGCTCGTAGAGCGGCAGCGTCCAACACGCCGCGTCCGGCGCTGCGAAGACGATGGTCGCGCGTTCGCCTGGCCTGACGGCGTCGAGCGCCGCCCCGACGGCCGGTGCGTCGCGCCCGCCGCGAAAGGTCAGCGCGCCGGGCACGGAGTCGACCGCCCGCGCCCCCACGCAGACGACCAGCGCGTCATACGCGAGATGACCGGAGTAGGCGGTGGCGGCCACGCGCTGCTCGGGCCGGACCGCGGCGAGCGCATCGGGAATGAGGCGCACGTCCTGGTCCTCGGCGAAGCGTGCGAGCTCCATGCTCCACGCCGGAGCGCCCGCGAACGGCTCGAGCACGGCCAGCGGGCGGTACTCGAAGCGGGCTTCGCGGGAGAGCAGGTCGATCATCAAGTCGGCTTCGCCGAGGAACGCGCGCAGCGCAAGGCACGTCTCGAGGCCGGCGACGCCGCCACCGGCGACGACGATGCGAGGACGCTCGGGCTCTGCCATGGCTCCATACTCATGCGGGCGGGACCGGTGCGCATCCGGGACTCCGCGCCCAGGTCATCCGTAGGAAGCCGCAGAGAGCCGGCAGAGCGATGTGGCTGCCGAGCCGCGGCCCTCGACTAGCGCAGCCAGATCCGGATGTGATCGCGGATGCGCTCGACGAGGTCGCGCACCTCGCCCGTCGGCTCCCCGTACGCGGGAGCGACGAGCACGTAGCTGCGCGGGAAGGCCAGGCCGTCCACTCCGACCACGCTGAAGTCCGTCTGGGCGATCACGTGTCGGCTGAGGAGCACGGGTGCGCGTCGCCTGCGCGCCTCCGCGATCGCGGCGCGCGGAGTGGCGGCCTCGATCAGCGGATTCGCGGCGCGCAGGTCGTCGGCGGCGAGAACGGCGTCGACGGTCCAGCGCGCGTTGGAGGACGGGTCGCGCACGACCATCGGCGTTGCCAAAAAGCGCCTGCGGCTCACCCTCGCGCCCGTCGCCCAAGGGTGGCCGGGCGGCACGGCGCAGACGATCGCGTCGTCGATCAACTCGGTTTCGCGCACCCCCGGATTGGGGGTGTGGTTCGGCCGGGACGCGGCAACGCCCACGTCCGCGCGCCCGTCGGCGACGAGACCCCGCACGACCTGCGAATTGGCCGTCACGAGCTCGACGGCGAGTTGCTGGGCGGAGTTGAGGCTGGTCAGGAGCGCTGCCACGAACGCCTCGCTTGCCGAATGGCTGGCGGCGAGTCGCACCACGGTGCCGGCTTGCCGGATGCCGACCATCACCTCGCCGACCTGGTCGGCGGCCGCCAGCAGCGGTCGCGCGTGGTGATACAGCCGTCGCCCCGCCGGAGTGAGGGCGACGCCACGCGCCGAGCGCTCGAGGAGCCGCGTGCCGACCTTGCCCTCGAGCGACGCCACGCGCTTGGAGAGCGATGGCTGCGAAACGCCCAGGCGCACCGCGGCCCGCCCGAGGCTCCCCAGATCGGCGGCCACGCAGAAGCCCCACAGCTCTTTCAGGTCGGGGCTTGCGACGCGCGTCGCCATCGCACGCGATGGTACCTCAGGTCATGCCTGAACGGCATGGTTACGTTCCGGGCGTGTCACCGTTTGATGTCGGCGCGCGGCGAACTACGGTCCCAACTCCGTGGTTTGCCCCATTCACGATGGGAATGCCACCGACGCCGAATTCGTATGAGATTTCGCGCTCCCGATCCTCCGCCGGGCTTCGCCGCGCCCGATCCTTGAGGCAGCCTGCAACGCACCCCGAGGAGCCCGTCATGGCCGTCGACATCCATCCACACCCCGAGCAGGAAGACGTCAGCGCGGACATCGAGCACGAGCATGCCGAGGGCTTCGCCACCGCCGAGGGGTTCGCCACGGCCCACGCGCCGGGCAGTGCGTCGCGTGAGTGGATGATGGTCGCCAGCGGACTGGTCGCGCTCCTGGCCATCCTGGCGATCGTGGTGTCGGTCGTCGCGTTCGCGGATCGCGGCTCGGGCACGACGACGACCGTCGTCAAGGACGCGGCTGCGCCCGCCGCGCCCACCGCGCCGGCCAAGGCGCCGACGCTCGCCGATGCTCGGCGCGTCGCCTTCGAGAAGTTCGCCAAGGTCGATCCGACGCTCCCCGCCGTGCCCGCGGGGGCGGTCAAGCGCTTCACGGTCGACGTGTTCCAGCACGTCACCCAGGTCGATCCCGACCTGGCGCCGACGGAGGCGTGGAGCTACGCCGTCAACGGCACGGCCTACCGCGGCACGGCCGCGAGCCCGCCGATGGTGGTCAACCAGGGCGACAGGGTGCACATCACCTTTGTCAACGGCGGCTCGAAGATGATGGCGGTCACCATGGCGCATTCGATCGACTTCCACTCCGCCGAGGTCGCGCCGAACAAGAGCTACATCGACGTGGCGCCGGGCAAGCGGCTGGCGATCGACTTCGTGGCCAAGCATCCGGGCGTGTTCATGTATCACTGCGCGACCCAGCCGGTGCTCATGCACACGAGCGCCGGGATGATGGGGATGATGGTGGTCAAGCCGCGCGACCTCCCGAAGGTGGACAAGGAGCTGTGGCTGACCCAGGAGGAGTTCTACCTGGGCGCTCCGGGCAAGCCGGCCGATATGGCCAAGATGACCGCCGAGACCCCTGACGTCATGGCCTTCAACGGCTACGCCAACCAGTACAAGAGCCATCCGATCACGGTGCGTCGCGGCGAGCGCATCCGCATGTACGTCCTCGACGCCGGACCGAGCAAGTGGAGCGCGTTCCACGTGATCGGCACCGTCTTCGATCGCACCTACGTCGAGGGCGTCGTCGGTCACGACGCCCAGACGGTGTCGTTCGCACCGAGCCAGGGCGGCTGGGTCGAGTTCACCCTCGACCGCGAAGGCAACTACCCGTTCGTCACGCACTCCTTCGGCGACATGGTCAAGGGCGCAGCGGGCATCCTGCATACGACCGGCGCCCCCGAGGTCGCCGCTCCGAAGCCGGCGCCGGCACCGCACGCCGGCCATGACATGAGCGCCATGAAGGGCGACGTCCACGCGACGCTCGGCGAGATGTTCGTCAAGGCCGACACCACGTCTGTGAAGGCCGGCAAGGTGACCTTCGCGGTCAAGAACACGGGGGCCGCCGTGCATGGGCTTGCGATCGTGCCCGCTCCCGCCAAGGCGCCGGGCGGGATGCTCGACGAGTCGGGGTTCCTCGCCAAGGGCAAGGAGCTGGCGGTGGGTGGCAGCGACACGCTGACCACCCAGCTCAAGCCGGGTAGCTACGAGCTGGTGTGCTTCCTCCCCGGCCACTACGCCGCCGGTCAGAAGATGGCGTTCACGGCGAAGTAGCGGCTAGCCAGCTACTCGCGCGCGGTCGGCGACGACCTCCACGACGCCGACCGCGAGGCGTCCGGGCGCCGCGCGCGGGTCAGAGCGCAGGGCAGCAACTCGTCGGCGCGCTCCTTGGCCACCCACGCCGCGGCGCCCAGCCGCTCAGCGCGACGCGCGAAGCTGGGATCGTCGTCGAGGCCGATGACGATGACCGGCAGACCGGCTTCGAGCGGTCCGAGGCCCAGTCCGGTGAGCAGGCGGTCGTCGATGACGAGCACATCGGACGCGCTGCGCCCGAGCTCCCCGGCGAGCTCGTCGACCGTGCCGATCTCGGTGACCAGCTCGATGCCCGGCAGCGCCCGCAGCACTCCAGCCACGGCGCGGCGGCCGGCCCCGGCCACGTCGGCAAGGAGCACGCGCATGCCTGGCTGGGAAGCAGCGGGACCCATCTCCGAACAGGGTGCCGTCCGCGGCGGCCGGTCGCATCCGGCATCAGCCGCCGTGCAAGTGCGGGGAACTGCGGTCGTCCCGCCGCGCCCGGCCACGTCCGAGGGGTGAGCGCCTCACCTCGACGGCACGCTTGACGCCGTGATGTGCCGGAAGCGCGCCGCTCGCCGGTGGACGCGGCGCATGTGACGCGTGTGGTCCGACGGGCGGCGCCGGTGTGGGTCGACCTGGATCGCGAGGGTGTCGCGCAGCTGCGCGAGGAGGACGCCGAGCGCGGTGACCTGCCGATGGTGGATCGCGTTTGGACCCGCCACGGCCAGGCGACGTGGGGCTTCGCTGCAGCTCAATCGGGAGGCGCTGCTGCCGAGCGCCGTGACGCCTCGGTAGTTCGCCGGCCCCGATTCCGGGGCTACCACGGTCGCATCACGGGCGCTGGGGCGCGACCGTATCGGCATGAGCCCGCATACCACCCTCGCGCCGAGCGTGCCGCCCGTGGCACCGGCGCAACCGGCCGTCGTCCAGGGCCACGGCCTCGTCAAGCGCTTCGGCACGGGCACGTCCGCCGTCGATGCCCTGCGGGGTGTGGACGTCGCGTTCCAACCGGGCAGCTTCACGGCCATCATGGGCCCTTCGGGCTCGGGCAAGTCGACGCTCCTGCACATCCTCGCGGGCCTGGACCGGCCGACCGAGGGATGGGTGGAGATCGACGGCACGCGCCTGGACCGCCTCGACGACCGCGATCTCACGCTCCTGCGCCGCCGCTCGGTCGGCTTCGTCTTCCAGAGCTACAACCTGCTCCCGGTCCTCACCGCCGAAGAGAACATCACCCTGCCGCTGCGCATCGGTGGACAGCGCCCTGACCGCCAGTGGCTCGACACCCTCGTCGACGCGGTGGGACTCGGAGATCGCCTGACGCACCGGCCGGCGGAGCTGTCCGGCGGCCAGCAGCAGCGCGTCGCGGTCGCGCGGGCGTTGATCACGCGCCCCGCGGTCGTCTTCGGCGACGAGCCCACCGGGAACCTCGACTCGGCCTCCAGTCGCGAGATCCTCGAGCTCCTGCGCCGTGCGGTCGATGACCTTGGCCAGACCATCGTGATGGTCACGCACGACCCGAGGGCGGCAACCTACGCCGACGGTGTCGTGTTCCTGAGCGACGGGCTGGTCGAAGGGATCGAAGGCCACCCGACGATCGACGACATCCTCGACCGCCTGCGCGCGCCCAAACGATGATCGCCGTCGCCCTCCGCAGCATGGGTCAGCGCAAGCTTCGCTCGGCGCTGACGGCCGTGGCCATCCTCCTCGGCGTCGCGATGATCGCCGGGACGTACGTCCAGACCGATCAGATCCGCACTGCGTTCGAGGACATCGAGCAGACCGCGAACGGAGGCGTCGACGCCGACATGGCGCCGCGCACGGCATTCCGCAGCACGTTCGGCTCCAACGATCTGATGGACGAGCGCCTCGTCGCGCGAGCCTCGCGCGTGCAGGGTGTCGCCGACGTCCAGGGGGAGCTGTTCCAGACCGGCTCGCTGGTGGTCGGACGCAAGATCGTCGAGCCGAAGTTCGCCCCGGCGATCGTCGTCTCCGCGATGCGGGCGGCCTTCGACCCCCTGCGCCACGTGGCGGGACGGCTCCCCCGAGGACGGGGCGAGGTGCTCGTCAACCGCAAGCTGGCCGAGGACGAGCACCTCTCGCTTGGCCAGCGCGTCGGCGTGACGACGAGGACCGGCATCCACCGGGTCCGCCTGGTCGGCATCGCCGAGTACGGCAACGTGGCCTCCATCGGCGGCGCGACGCTGATCGTGGCGCCGCTCGCTGACGTGCAGGCGTGGTACGGGCTCGAAGGCAAGGTCTCGCGGGTCGTCGCCTCCGCGGCGCCCGGCGTCGCACCCGCCGAGCTGGTCCGCCGCCTTCGGGCGGTGCTCCCGCGCGACGTGGAGATCAAGACCGGCCAGCAGTCGGCGGCCGACGAGGCGAAGCATGCCAGCGACAGCATCGGCGGCTTCCTCACGCCCGCGCTCCTCGCCTTTTCCGGCGCGGCGCTGCTCGTCGGCGCCTTCATCATCTTCAACACCTTCTCCATCTCGGTTGCTCAGCGCAGGCGCGAGTTCGCGCTGCTGCGCTCCCTCGGGGCGACGCGGCGACAGGTGCTCATGGCCGTCGCGGCCGAGGCGCTGCTGCTCGGCGTCGCCGCGTCTGTCCTGGGCCTGCTCACCGGCCTCGGCTTCGCGCGCGGGCTGGGGGCCCTGTTCGACGCGGCGGGCTGGGGCATCCCGCGCGGCGCGATGCAGCTTGCACCACGCACGATCGGGGTCGGCTTGACCGTGGGCATCGGCGTCACCCTCGTGGCCGCGCTCGTCCCGGCCGTGCGGGCCACGCGCGTGCCGCCGGTCGCGGCCATGCGCGACGACGCGCTGGCCGAGGGGGCTCCGCGCAGCCGCCGGCGTCAGATGGCCACGGCCCTCGTCGGCCTGGCCGGGCTGGGGCTCCTGCTCCAGGGCCTCCTCGGCGGCGGCACCGCGACCAGCCGGCTCACCGCGATGGGCGTCGGCTCGCTGCTCGTCTTCGTCGGTGTCGCGCTGAGCGCGCGGTACGCCGTGCGCCCGCTTGCGGCCGTCGTCGGTTGGCCACTACAGCGGTTGGGACACGCGACGGGCGAGCTCGCGCGCGACAACGCCACCCGCAACCCCGCGCGGACCGCGGTCACCGCCTCGGCCCTCATGGTGGGGCTCGCACTCGTGGTCTTCGTGTCGGTCTTCGCCGCCGGCCTCAAGGACACGCTCAACGGCTCGATCGAGGACCGCCTCAAGGCCGACCTCGTGGTCAGAAGCGACACGATCGCACCGCTGTCGCGGGCCGCCGGGCCGCGGATCGAGCGCGTGCCGTCCGTCGTGGCGACCGCGCCCCTGTACATCGACCAGGTGCAGGTCGGCGGGCGCAAGGCGAACGCGATCACCGACCTCGTCACCGGAATCGACCCGCTGGCGCTGCGCGACGGCTACGCCTTCCAGTGGCTCCACGGCTCCGACGCCGATCTGCAGCGCGTCGTCGGCACGAGCGCGATCGTCGAGGAGCAGTTCGCCAAGGCACACGGCCTCTCCGTCGGCGAGCGCTTCCATGTCACCGGCCCCACCGGCCACACCGCCACGCTGACGGCGATCGCCGAGTACCGCGACCCCCAGGTGCTGCAGGGCGTCATGGTCGACACGGCCCAGTTCCGGGCGCTCTCGTCGCTGCGCGACCCGCTGGCCTACTTCGTGACGCTCGTGCCCGGCACACGCGACGTGGGCGCCGTCCAGCGCGAGGTCAAGGCGGCGCTCGCCGGCTTCCCGTCGGCCAAGGTCCGCACGCGCGCCCAGTACGCCGATTACCTGGGCGGCCAGCTCGACCAGATCGTCTACCTCCTCTACGCCCTGCTGGCCATGAGCATCGTGATCTCGATGTTCGGCATCGCCAACAGCCTGTTCCTCTCCATCCACGAGCGCACGCGCGAGCTCGGCATGCTGCGCGCGATCGGCGCCACGGCCGCTCAGGTGCGGCGGATGATCCGCTACGAGAGCGTGATCACGTCGCTCATCGGCGGCGTGCTCGGGACGGGCGTGGGGATCCTCTTCGCGTGGCTGACGACGTTCGCGGTCGAGGACCTCGGCGTTGGCTTCACCATCCCCGTCGGTCAGCTCGCGGTCTTCCTCGTGCTGGCGGTGGTCGTCGGGGTCATCGGCGCCGTCGCACCGGCGCGTCGCGCGTCGCGCCTGCACATCCTGGACGCCGTCCACGCCGAGTGAGCGCGAGGCGGTCCAGGCCGCGAGGCGCGCTCAGCTGGCGATGTCGAGCCGCGCGGGTGCGAGGCTCGCGCGCCGGCGGACCGGCAGTGACGCGAGGATCCCATGGCCGCGGGGCAGGTCGCCGATCTCGACCCTGGCCCGTGCTACGACCATCAGCCCGGCGGGACCGGATCGCCGTCGAGCACGCCGCGGACCGAGCGCACCAGTCGTCTGGCGTCGACCGAGACCGCGACGAGCTTGGCCCCCGGCAGATGCTCGGGCGTGAGGGGCGCGCCGGCGCGCTCGACCAGATAGGGCGAGAGATGACGGCCCACGATCTTGGCGGGCGGCCACCAGCGCAGGGACGCGGGCCGCTCGGCGGTCCCGGGCGCGCCGCCGCTGAGCGCTGCCTCCACGTAGGCAAGCTCGGCCTGGGTGAAGAGGACGCCCTGGATGACGGGCTCGAAGGGGTGAGCGACGATCGGCAGCCCGAGGTCCTCCAGCATGGCCTCGGCTGCGGCGTCGGCCTGCTGGGCGGCCAGTCCTCCGTGCTTGAACGGGAAGTCGGCGCCGTCGCCGGCGGCGTGGACATGGGCCAGGCCCTTCACGCGCCCGTGCTCGTCGACGGGTATGAAGTCCTCTTCGTCGCGCGGGACGCCTTGCAGGCGACGCCCGAGCACGCGCGGGAGCGCGACGACGTGCTCCGCTTGGAGTCGCCGTCCGTCGGCGAGCTCGAGCATCCCCGCGCGCGCGGCGACGGGCGTCGAACTCGTCGCGAGCTCGACGCCGTGGCGGGACAGGAGGTCGCACACGAACTCGCTGGCCTCCGCGCCGAAGAGCGACAGCGGCGTTGCTTCGGGGGTCACCAGCTTGACCTCGGTCGGCGCGCCCCGCTGTCGCAGCTCAGCGGCGCTCAGGAGCGCGAGCTCGTAGACCGGCAGAGGCCACGATGCGCCGGAGGGCGCCGCGAACGCGAGGCTCCTCGGCTGTGCATCGAGGAGCTCGCGCACGGCACGACCATCACGCGCACCGCGGAAGGTCAGCGCCCCGTCGACGGCGTCGGCGGTGTGCCCTCCGGCCGCGATGAGCAGCGTGTCGTAGCGAAGCTCGTGGCCGGCGCCGGTCACCGCGACGCGGGGTCGTTGCGCGACCGCCGCGAGCGCATCGTTGACGAGCTCGAGGCCCTGATCGGCGGCGAATCTCCTCAACGACATGCTCCATCGGGCGACGCCGCGAAACGGCTCGAGGACCGAGAGCGGACGATAGTCGAATCGCTCGGTGGGGGTCAGGAGGACGATGTCGAGGCCGGCCGCGCTCAGGTGATGGCGCAACGCCAGGCACGCCTCGAGCGCGGCCACGCCGCCGCCCGCGACGACGACGCGCGGCTTCTTGGTTCCGGACGTCGAGGTCATGGACGCATCTTCAACTGGGGAGGGGCCCTCCCCATCGGTGCTGGCACGCGAGATCGCTTCGGGTTTGCCACAGTCGCCTCACCTCTGCGCACGGATGGCGGCTCTCGGGCACCGGTCTACGGTGGGTCGATGTTCGCTGCCGTCCTCGTCGCTCTCGCCGGCCAGGCCGAGGGTCGCGATGCTGTGGTCCTCGGCGCGCAGCTGGCGAGCGCGGACGGAACGCTCGTCGTGGCTCACGTCATGGCGACATTGGCGGTCCCGCTGACCGGGGGGCGCGAGGCGACGGCCAGGCGGCGCGAGCTCCTGCGCGATGCCGGCGAGGAGATCTACGCGACGCTCGGCCCGGATCCGCGGGTGCGCTACCTGCCGCTGTCGGGCGCGCCCTTCCCCGAAGCGGTGAGCGCGCTGGCGCGCCGCGGTCGGTTCGACGTCGTGGTCGTCGGTCAGAACATGCTCAGCTCCGAGCCCGGCACGCGCCAGCTCCTCGCCGCCGCCGCGTGTCCGGTGGCGGTGGCGCCGCACGGACACCGATTCGTCCGCGACTTCGCACCGGCTCGCATCACCGTCTCGTGCGGACCTCCCGGTCCGGCCGACGGCGCCGTGCTCCTGGCCGCGGCGATCGCCGAGCGGGTGGGTGCCAGCATGCGACTGATCGGGCTCGGGGACGAGGTCGCCGACGAGTGGCTGGCGCACGCGCAGGGTCTCGCGCCGCAGGCGGCGGCCATACGTGTCGCCGGCCGCGGGCCGGCGGCGCTCGTGGCCGCCACGCGCGCGGACGTGGATCTTCTCGTGCTCGGCGCTGCTGACGACGAGGTCCTGCGTCAGGCCGCGTGCCCGGTGCTCGTCGCCCCGATGCCCGCGCGCGATACGCGCCCCGTAGCCGCCTAGGCTCGACGCTAAGCTCGCGTCGACCATGTCGTCCATCGACAGCCTGGACGGGCACCGGCTCGCGCGACTCATCGATGCCGGCCGTGGGCTCCTCTCCGAGCTCGACCTCGAAACCGTCCTCGACCGGCTGCTCGAGACCGCCGCCGAGCTCACCGCCGCTCGCTACGCCGCGCTCGGCATCCTCGACGACGATCACAGCGAGCTCGCGCGGTTCCTCACGCGGGGCATCGACGAGGACACCCATCGCACGATCGGCGATCTGCCGCGCGGCCGCGGCATTCTCGGGGTGCTCATCGAAGACCCGCGTCCGCTGCGCCTGGAGGACGTGGGCGAGCACCCCCGTTCATTCGGCTTCCCTCTGGGGCACCCGCCGATGAGGACGTTCCTGGGTGTCCCGATCCTGATCCGCGGTCAGGCGTGGGGGAACCTCTACCTCACCGAGAAGGCTGGTGGCCAAGCGTTCGGGCCTCAGGACGAGGAGGCGGTGATCGTCCTTGCCGACTGGGCGGCGATCGCCATCGAGAACGCCCGGCTCTATCGCGATGTCGCGGCTCGCCGCGAGGAGCTCGAGCGTGCCGTGCGAGGACTCGAGGCTACCGCCGCCATCGCACGCGCGGTGGGGGGCGAGACCGAGCTGGAACGGATCCTCGAGCTCGTGGTCAAGCGCGGACGGGCGCTCGTCGACGCGCACGACGTGCTCATCATGCTGCGCGACGGCGACGAGCTCGTCATCGCGGCCGGCGCAGGTCACGTGTCCGTCGGCGAGAGAGTGCGTCTCCCATTGTCGGGTTCGACCGCCGGAGCGGTCCTGGCCGAGCGCCGCTCTCGGCGCATCGCCGACGCGAAGCACGACTTGCGCGTCTCGCCCGAACGGCTGGGCGTCGGCGGTGCCTCGACCGCGCTTCTGGTGCCCCTGGTCTATCGGGGCCAAAGCCTCGGCGTCCTGGCCGCCTTCGATCGCCTCGGAGGCGATGGCGCGTTCACGCGCGACGACGAGCAGCTCCTGGAGGCCTTCGCGGCACAGGCGGCGACGGCGGTGGCCACCGCCAAGTCGGTGGAGGCCGACCGCCGCCGCCGGTCGCTGGCCGCGGCGGAGGCCGAGCGCCATCGCTGGGCGCGTGAGCTGCACGACGAGACGCTCCAGGCACTGGGCGGCCTCAAGCTGCTCCTGTCCAGCGCCGCGCGACTCGACGATCCGCAGGCGATGCGCTCCACGATGCGCGAAGCCACCGAACAGCTCACCCTAGACATCGCGTCGCTGCGGTCGCTCATCGCCGAGTTGCGCCCCCCGGCCCTCGATCAACTCGGGCTGGCGCCCGCGCTCATCTCGCTTGCACAGCGAACGGCGACCGGCACGGGGCTCGACGTCCGCACCGAGATCGAGCTGCCGGAGGACCGTCGGCTGGGGCCGGAGGTCGAGACCACGGTCTATCGCATCGTGCAGGAGTCGCTGACCAACGTGGTCAAGCACGCGCGTGCCTCCGCCGTGGTCCTCACGGTCCACGCCGACGGATCGCAGATGGAGGTCTCCGTGGCGGATGACGGGGCAGGATTCGAGCCCGAGGCTGCGGCCACCACCGGCTTCGGCCTCGCCGGGATGCGCGAGCGTGCGGAGCTGGCAGGGGGTGAGCTCAGCGTGGTTCGGGGCACCGAGAGCGGGACGCTCGTCCGCGCGCGGCTGCCGCTGGGCTGAGCCGGCTACTCCGCGGACACGAACCCGTGATCGAGCGCGTACCGAACGAGCTCCGCGCGCGTGGAGCGGCCGAGCTTCTGCTGGATGTGCGCTCGGTGCGACTCGACGGTGCGGACCGAGAGGTAGAGCTCCTGGGCGATCTCGGCGTTCGTGTGACCGAGGGCGATCAGGCGCAGGACCTCGACCTCGCGCTCGGTGAGGTCGTCCGGCGGGCCGGATGGCTCCGGCGGAGCGGCTGCGAGGATCGCTCCCACCCGCGGGTTGAGATACGTCCCGCCCTCGGCCACGCGGCGCACCGCGTCGACGAGCTCGTCGTCGGCGGCTTCCTTGAGCACGTAGCCGGCGGCCCCGGCGCGCAGGGCCCGGCGCGCGAACTCGGGGTCCTCCTGCATGGTCAGGATGACGACCTGCGTGGCGGGGGAGACCTCCTGCACGCGCGGGATGGCGTCGAGCGAGCTCAGCTCGCCGGGCATGTTGAGATCGAGCACGAGCACGCGTGGCTTGTGGCCCAGGACGGTTCGCAGCGCGGCATCGGCGTCGCCCGCTTCGGACACGACCTGGAAGCCGTCCTCGCGCTCGAGGACTAGGCGCAGTCCCGCGCGCACGACGGCGTGGTCGTCAGCCAGGACGATGGTGATGGGCTTCGCGTCGGCACTCACAAGCACACAATCTCAGAGCCGCGGCCGTCGGTCACCTCGGAGCCGGGCGACTCTGCGGCTCGCTCAGCTGGTTAGGACTACCGCGCCACGCTGCGCCTTGGGTTCGCCGCAGGCGCCCCGGCGCCCCTGACGCCACAGCTCCAACGCCGCCTGCGCGCAGCCGGCGCCTGGCCTTCGCGCTAGCCGAGGCCGCGCTGCGGGCGAAGCGAGCGCCGGACCACGGTCGCCGACCGGATCCGGCGCCCCGCCACGCCTGGCTGCGCCGAGGCCTCGGGTGGGCTGGAGGAGAGACGCCCATCCGACCGGAGCGCAACGCGCCTGGGGTGGGTCAAGCCCCGCGGCGACAGCCAGTCAAGCAGCCGTTTTCCGCCCGGCGCGTGACGATCCCGAGAAGCTCGCCCGGCCTTCATGGCGACGGCGGCGGCTCGAGCTTGCCATAGGCGGAAGGCCATGGCGTCGCCGCCTGGCATCGTCGAAGGCTATAGTCGCCGGCGGGTCACGATGGGCATCGATCGGCGCATCACGCTGCACAAGCTCGAGGTCTTCGAGCTCGTCGTGGAGCTGGGCGGGGTGAGCCGTGCGGCGGACCGGCTCTACGTCGCCCAGCCCGTCGTCACGGCCCACATCCGCTCGCTCGAGCAGCGCCTGGGGACGACGCTCTTCTATCGCGAGGGCGGCCGGATGCATCTGACCGAGGGCGGGCGCTCGGTGCACGCGTGGGCGTCGGACCTGCTGCGCCGCACGCGCGAGCTCTCACGCGACCTCGACGGGCTCTCCGACGGGACGCAGGGCAGCGTGGTCATCGGCTCGAGCATGTCGATCGGCAGCTACTCGCTGCCGCCGCTGCTGAGCCGCTTTCGCGAGCAGCGCCCGCTGGTCGACATCGTGCTGAACATCCTCGACACCGAGCACGCGATGGCCGACACCGAGGCCGGCGAGAACGACTTCGCGGTGGTGGTCGCCGAGACCGATCCGGTCAGCCGGGGGCTGCGGGCGGAGAAGCTGGGCGACGACGAGCTCGTCGTCGTGGCCGCTCCGAACGGCGAGCCCGCCGGCAGCCGGATCACGGTGTCCGAGCTGGCGGAGCTGTCGTTCGTCGAGGCGCCCCAGAAGCTCCTGCGCCAGCAGTTCGTCGATCACCGGCTGCAGCAGATCGGCGTGCGCGAGCGGAAGGTCTCGATCCAGCTCGGCCACCCCGAGGCGATGAAGCGCGCCACGGCGGCGGGGCTCGGCGTGGCGGTGCTGTTCCGCAGCGCCGTGCGCGCCGAGCTCGCCACGGGCGAGCTGCGCGAGATCCAGGTTGAGGACGTGAGCCTGATGGGCCCGATCTACCTGGTCTACCGCAAGGACAAGCTCTTCTCGGCCGTCCACCGCGATCTGATCGAGACGATCCGCGAGGAGTTCGCCGTCGAGCACGGGCTGGAAGCGGCGACGGCCGGCGCGGCTCGGGCCTCCGGCGCGGCTCAGGCCTCCGGCGCGGCTCAGGCGTCCAAGCGCCGCACGAGGTAGTCCCAGGCCTGGGACAAGAGCTCGGGCGGGTAGCAGTGGTCGCGCTTGGACAGCGCCTCCGTGTCGTCGGACCACGTCGCCCAGCCGCCCGCGCTCATCGCGGTCAGCTGCGTCCGGCACGCGCGCGCCAGCAGCACGGCCGTCACGACCGCCGTGGGCACGTCGGGCCCGACCGTGAGCATCCCGTGGTTGATGAGCAGCACCGCGTTGCGGTCGCCCAGCGCCTCCACCACGTCGCGGCCGAGCTCGGGCGTCATGATCAGGTCGCCGGTCTTCGTGAAGCGGGCGATCGCCGGCGGCACGAAGAGCGTGGCCTCGTGGGAGATCGGCCGCAACGCCTGACCGGTGGCGCCGAAGGCGACGACGTCGGCCGAGTGCGTGTGGACGACGCTCCCGACGTCGGGCCGGGCCGCCATCACCTCGGTGTGCAGCGGGTACTCGATGTGGCGCCGTCCTTCGCCCTCGAGCACCTGGCCCTCGCGATCGACCAGGAGGACCTCCTCGACGCCGACCTCCTCGAAGCCGTAGGTGGCGGCCTTCATCCACGCGCCGCGCCCGTCGGGGTCGCGGGCCGAGACGTGACCCCAGACCAGGTCCCCCTGGCTCTCGGAGGCAAGCACGCGGCAGCCGAGCGACACCTCGGTGCGCAGGTCGGTGATCGTGTCGCTGGGGGCGCTGCCGGCTCTAGGCGTCATCGTCGTCCTCCTCCACGGTGATGGCGGCCGTCGGGCACGAGCGCGCGGCCAGGCGGATGTCCTCAGGGCTCGCCGCGCCCGGGTCGGCCACCCGCGCGATCTCGTCGTCGTCGAGCTCGAAGACACCCTTGGCCAGGTGCACGCAGTTGGCCGAGCCGATGCACAGGTCCTCATCGACTTCGATCTTCATGGTTGGCTCACCTCCATCGGTGTCGATTGCAGCTCCCGCCGGGCGGCGCCGATCGCCCGGGGCTGGCCGGCGGCGAAGACGGCCACGAGGCGGCCCTCGCGGCGGTAGCGGGCCACGAACCCCGGCTCGGGATCGGCGTCCTCGATCTCGATCTCGTCCCATGCCGGCGCGTACCCCACCCACTGCAGCTTGATGCCGTGCTGGTCCGACCAGAAGAAGGGCAGCGGCGCGAACGGCGTCTCGTCGCCCAGCGCCGCGGCGGCCACCGCCGACCCGTGGCGCCGTGCGGTGTCCCAGTGCTCGACGCGCATGAGCTCCCCGTAGCGCGGGTTCCACCAGCGCGCGCAGTCGCCGGCGGCCAGGACGCCCGCGACCTCGGTGCAGCACGCCGCGTCGGTGACGATCCCGCCGTCCACGCGGATCGGCGATCCCTCGAGCCAATCGGTGGCCGGCCGCATCCCGGCGCCGACGAGCACCGCGTCGGCCCGCACCGAGCGCCCGTCGGCCAAGGCGATCTCGAACGCGGCGCCGTCGCGGCGGATCGCCCCGGCGAGCGCGTCGGTGAGGACGCGGACGCCGTTGCGCCGGTGGAGCTCCGCGACCCGCGCCCCCGCCTCGGGGCCGACGACCCGCGCCAGCGGCTGCTCCAGCGCCTCGATCATGGTCACCTCGATGCCCCGCGCGGCGGCCGCCGACGCCACCTCGCCGCCGATGAAGCCGCCGCCGACGATGGCCATCCGCGCGCACCCGTCGAGCGTCGCGCGCAGGAGCTCGGCGTCGCGCATCTCGCGCAGCACGTGGATGCCGGAGCAGGCGAGCGCCCGCGGGACGACCGGCTCGCCGCCGCTGCAGATGACCAGGCGGTCGTAGCCCAGGACCTCGCCGTTCGACAGCGACAGGCGACGCGCGGCCACGTCGAGCGAGGTCGCCGTCGTCCCGGCGCGGACCTCGATCTCGCGGTCCGCGTAGGCCTCCGCGGGCTGGAGGATCGCCTCGGCGACCGGCGGCTGGTCCTTGAGCAGGTCCTTGGAGACCAGCGTGCGGTCGTAGGGCAGCTCGTCCTCGCGCGTGACCATCACGACGGCGCCCTCGAACCCGCGCTCGCGCAGCCCGTGGACGCAGCGCTCGGCGGCCACTCCGCCGCCGACGACCACGATGCGCTCGGGGGCACCCATCAGCCGCGCACCCCGATCCCGCCGTCGGAGCTGATGACCTCGCCGGTGATGCCGCGCGCCCGATCGGAGGCCAGGAAGACGTAGGCCCCGGCGTGGTCGCCCGGCCCCAGGGCCACGTTCAACGGGGTGCGGGCGCGCAGCTTGGCCTCGCGGTCGGGCGTGGAGCCCAGCCGCCGCTCGTGCAGCTCGAGGGTGCGCAGGCCGCGCATGTCGGTGTCCAGCGTCCCGCCCGGAGCCACGCCGTTGACGCGGACGTCGGGCGCCAGCTCGTGGCCGAGCTGGGTCACGACCCCGCGCAGGGCGAACTTCGAGGCGACGTACAGCGTCCCGCCGCGGCCGGGGTAGAAGGCCGACGTCGATAGCGTGAGGGTGATGGTGCCGCGCGCGCTGGTCAGCGGCTCGAGCGCGGCCTTCGCCATCACCAGGGCGCTCAGCACGTTGGCGCCGAACATCTCGTCGAACGCGGCCGCCAGCCGGTCGCCGGGTATCTCGCGCAGCGGACGGTAGTAGTCGAACAGGCCGACGAACACCGCCAGCGCATCGAGCCGGCCGAAGGCGCCCACCGTCTCGTCGACGGCGCGCTCGCCGTCGTGCAGCGACGTCGCGTCGCCCCGGATCGCGCGCACGCTCGGTCCCAGGTCGGCGAGCTCGGCGCATTTGGCCTCGCTGAGCTCGAGGACGCCCACCGACGCCCCTTCGGCGACGAACTCGTCGACGACGGCCCGGCCGATCCCGGACCCGCCCCCGACCACGAGGGCAACCTTGCCGTCCAGCCAGCCCACGACGCCGCGGCTACTCGGCCTCCGGCTCGGGGCCGAAGGGCGTGGTCAGGAACTTCGAGAAGGTCTCGTGGGTCTGCCAGGTCAGCGACTCCAGCTCGACGGGATCGAGGTGGATCATGCGCCCCAGCTTGGGCGCGACGATCTCCAGGCGCACCCCGTTGCGCGTGTTGACCTTCCGCACGAGGACCTCGGCGAACTCGTTGGCCAGGTTCAGATAGGCGCCGTTGTCGTCGATGCTCGTCAGCGCTCCTTCAGACGAAGATCGCAAGGTTCTGGGTGCGCAGCACGGACTCGTCGACCAGGAAGTCGCGCCGGGCGAGCTTGAGGGAGCCGTCGACCTCGCGCAGCACGTCGGTGCGCTCGCCGACGACGAAGTCGGGCTCCCGCACGTCGAGCCGGCTGCGGAAGAGCAGCAGGTAGGACTTGGCCACCGTCTCGTCCGCGCGCTCTCCCTCGTAGGCGCGCACGTTGCTGACGAAGTGGCGCGTGCGCGACGGCGGGTCCTCGGTCCAGGCGTGCTCGGTGGCGAAGCGCGCGACGCGCCGCTCCAGCGAGTAGCGGTCCTCGTTGAAGTGGTCCATGCCGTTCAGGACGCTGCCCTCGAGGGTCGAGCTGATGGTCACGCGCACCGGCATCCGGTAGACGACGTCCTCGGTGAGGCGGTCGAGCCAATCCTCGTAGCGTCGCGCGTCGAGCAGCTCGGCCTCGACCACGAGGAACTCGTGGACGCGGTGGTGGCGCTCGCTGGCGAACGGGATCATCTCTGTGCTCACGGCGAGGCGACCTCCTAGGCGGGCGTGGCGGCGGACGCGCGCTGCGGCTTGCCGTTGCCGGCGGCGCCCGCCCGGCCGTTGCCGAGCATGTACTCGCCCCACAGCCGCAGGATGCTGCGCTGGTTCTGCTCGCCGAAGCCGGTGTAGGCCTCGCCCGGCGCGGGCCACGACTCGATGCGCGGCTGGAGCGGCCGGTCCTCGCGGTCGAGGCCCATCCGGCTGTTGAGGCGCATCTGCTTGGCGAGCTGGCCCTTGGCCATCTGGGTGATCGAGTTCCAGTTCTCGACGTCGTCCTGCTCGAACATCCCGGACGAGCCGAAGCACATCAGGTACGCCTTGTAGGACGCCTCCTTGAACGAGTCCGGCGCGAGCCGGTCGACCGCGAACCAGGAGAAGATCTCCGTGCGCGTGGCGCTGAGCGGCTGCCACTGCCGGATCGAGATGAAGGGCGCCACCAGCCCCTCCTCGTTCACCTGCGGCCAGTTGTGGACGAAGCTGAGGTTGGGGAAGACCGTCGCCGCCGAGATCATGAACCCGGGGTCGGTGACCAGCGCGCGCTGCTCGGGCGTCCACGTGCGCTTGGCGCTCTCGATGACGCTGTCCGGATAGCCGACGTGCGCCATGTTCTCCTCGAACGTGCCGACGGGCAGCTTGTAGGTCGTGCCGCCACCCACGTCGGCCCAGTACAGCGCCCCCTCCTTGCGCTTGCGTGCCTTGGGCTCGCGAAACAGCCCGATCTCGACGACGCTGGAGTGGGTCACGGGCGTGTGGTAGGTGTCGCCGGCGAAGTTCTCCGCCGCGATCTTCCAGTTGGCCTCCACGATCCACCGCTGTGGCCCGCGCACCTCCAGGCCGGCCTCGCTCTGGCGCGTGTAGAGATCGAGGAAGTAGGTGAAGCCGCCCAGGTACTCCTCGAGGTCGGGCGCCTCGGGGTCGAGGCTGGCGAAGATCATGCCGTTGCGGATCGCCGTGCGCGGCGGCGAGAGCAGGAAGCGCCCGTTGGTGGCCAGCACGTCCTCGCCGCCGTAGGCGTCCTTGTGGAAGGGCACGCCGTTGAGCTCGCCGGTGTTGCGGTAGGTCCACGCGTGATACGGGCAGCGGAAGTGCGAGGTGTTGCCGATCTCCGCGCGGCATAGCTGCATCCCGCGATGCAGGCACATGTTGTAGAGGACGCGCACGGTGCCGGACTCGTCGCGGATGACGATGAACGAGTCGTCGACGATCCTGCGCAGGACGTAGTCCCCCGGCTGGGCGAGCTCCGACTCGTGGGCCAGGAACATCCACGCCCTGCCGAAGATCCGCTCCTGCTCCAGCGCGAACAGCTCGCTGTCGCTGTAGATCGTGGCCGGGATCATCCCCCTTCGGATGTCCTCCACGATCGGCTCAAGCGTCACAGTCACGTTCAGTCCTCCGCGTTATCCGAAGCTCACTTGCGGGCGCCACTTGAGCACCTTGTTCTCGACGAGGGCCGCCAGGTAGAGCACGAGCCCGGCCAGCACGCCGGTGACGACCACGATCGAGAAGACCCGGTCGGTGTCCAGCAACCCCTGGGCCTGCGTGAGCTGGTAGCCGAGGCCCGACGTCGAGCCGACGAACTCGCCGACGATCGCGCCGATGAGGGCATAGCCGACGCTCAGCTTGAAGGCGGCGAAGACCCACGTGAAGACTGCCGGGAGGATCACGATGCGCAGCATCTGAAGGCGGCTGGCGCGCATCACGCGCACCGCGTTGACGACGTCCTGGTCGATTGACTTCACGCCCTGGTAGGCGTTGTAGAAGGCGACGAAGAACACCAGCGACCAGGCTACGACCACCTTCGAGGTCATCCCCAGTCCGAACCAGAGGACGAACAGCGGCGCGAGCGCGGGCCGGGGGATCGCGTTGACCGCTCCCAGGAAGGGTTCGAGGACCCGGTCCAGCAGCGGGAAGAAGCCGAACATCAGGCCGATGAGGATGCCGGAGAGCATGCCGACCACCAAGCCGATCCCGGCTTCGGTCATCGTCACGCCGATGTCGCGGGCGAGCGTGCCGCCCACGAAGCCGTCCTTGAGGTCACTGGCGATGCGCGCCGGGCTGGAGATGAAGTAGGGATCGACGACGGGGCCGGAGAGCGCCTGCCAGAGGCCGATCACCGCCGCCAGGACGACCAGGCGCAGCACGACGACCGATCTCATTGCTCCTCCTCGCCGGTTCGCTGGGCGGCGCCCAGCTCGATCATCGTCTCCCACAGCGCCTTGTACTTCTCCAGGAACGGGGTCGTGGAGCGCAGCGTCTCGGCGCGCCGCTGCTCGCCCCACTCGCGGTTGTCGACCACCCTGTGGACGCGTCCCGGGCTCGGGCTGAGGACGACCACGCGCGTGCCGAGTATCAGCGCCTCGGTCAGGTCGTGGGTGACCAGGACCATGGTCTTGCGCGTCCGCGCCCACACGTCGAGCAGCTGGTTCTGCAGGCTCATGCGGATGAAGGCGTCAAGCGCGCCGAAGGGCTCGTCCATGAGGATGAGGTCGGGCTGATAGGCCAGGACGCGCGCGAGCGCCACGCGCTGGCGCATCCCGCCCGAGAGCTGCTGGGGATAGCGCGTGTCGAACCCCTTCAGGCCGACCTGCTCGAGGAGCTCCGTCGCGACCCGCGGTCGGTCGGACCGGGGGACGCCCGCCAGCTCGGCGCCCACCTCGACGTTGCGCCGCGCCGTGGACCACGGCAGCAGCGCGTCGTTCTGGAAGGCGTACGCGAGGCGGACGCCGTCGGGGACCTCGACGTCGCCGGTCACCGTGACGGCATCGCCGGTTCGCACGAGGCCGCAGATGGCGTTCAGCGTCGTCGACTTGCCGCACCCGCTGGGTCCGACCATCGCCACGAGCTCGCCCTGCTCGACCTCGAGCGACAGGTCCTCGACGACCGTGTGCTCGCCGAAGCGCACGCTGAGGTCGCGCACCGTGAGCGGGCGCTCGCCGCCGCCCGCGTGCGGCGTCGCCGGCGTGCCCCCGGGCTCGCCGCGCTCGACCGTCGACGCCGCCTCGATGCGGCTGCCCTCCACGACCGCTGCCCTCACTTCACGCATGTCGCGAACTCGCACGCGAACACGTCGTTGGTGGCGGGGATCGTGTCGATGACGCCCGCGTCCTTGAGCACCGTCGCGCTGGCCTGGAACGCGCTCTGGTGGATGGCCGCGGAGCTGGGCTGCATCGGGATGCTCGCCTTCACCGCGTCGGTGAGGACCTGGCGATCCACGCCGGGCGCGAGCGGAGCCACGACGTCGGCGACCTCGCTGGCCGAGTGGCTCTTGATCCAGGCGCCCGCGTCGTTGAGCGCCCGCACGACCCGACGGACGAGGTCGGGGTTCTTCTTGATCAGCGCGTCCTGGGTGGCCAGCGTCATGCCCAGGCTCGAAGTCGAGTTCAGCACCTTCTGATGGTCGGCGGGACGCAGCACGTTGACGAGGGTGGTGCCGATGCCCTTGTCCTCCACCTGCGCGGTGCCCGGCTCCCAGGTGACCGCCGCGTCGACCTTGCCGCTCTTCAGGCCCGCGACGATGGTGTCGATGCCGCCGAGCTGGAGGATCTTCACGTCGCCCTGCTTGAGGCCCGCGCCGTGGAGGACGAACTGGAGGAAGGCCCACGAGGCCGAGCCGATCTTGCTGATGGCCACCGTGTGGCCCTTCAGGTCGTCGATGCTGCGGATGCTGCTCGCCTGCCCCTTGCGGACGGTGAGCGCGTAGAACTCCGGATAGACGGCGCCCACCGAGCGCACCTTCAGGCCCTTGGACTGCCCGCGGATGATGGCGTCCAGGCCGCTCAGGCCGAAGTCGACGTCGCCGCTCACCAGGGCCTGGAAGGTGTCCGCGCCGCCCTTCGTGGTGACGTACTTCTTCACGGGCACTCCCTCGCGCTCGAAGAAGCCCTGCTTCATCGCCACGTACGGCCCGATGAAGCAGACGCAGAAGACGCTCGCCATCGTGATGGGGCGCGCGCCGGCGCCGGCCTTCTGCTCCGCCTTGGAGCTGCCCTCGTCACGCAGCGACTGCCCGCAGGCGGCGAGGCTCAGCGCCGCGGCCGCCACCAGGCAGACCGTCGTCGCGCGCCAGCGGCCGCGTGTCGGCGTGGTCTTCGCCCTCACCTGCATCCTGGTGCTCATCTCTCCTCCTGCGCCTCGAAGGCCACCGGACTCCCGGACCCGCCGCCATCGTGTCGCGCCTTCTCCATAGCCGCAATACCGATTCTGTGATCGATACATGGCGAGTTGGCTATAGGGGCAGTGTGGGATCCTCTATAGCCAGGTTGCGATATGACGATCGGGCAATCCGTATTGTGGATATGGAGCGAGCGAGTAACCATGGCCGCCAGGTCACGGCTGGGGTCGCGGGTCGAGAGATGCTTGAAGCAGGCGGTCCCGGGCGTGGATGGGGTCGTGCTGGGCTCACGGGATTCGACGCTGGGGCTCGGCGGCCGAGCGTTCCACAGCGGGAGGAGACAGATGAGCCCGACGACGCAGCTGGAAGGCGATGCGGCGTGTGCCAGTGACAGGTCGGTGACGCCAGACGACGCCGGCAGGCGCCGTCGCTCCCTCGGCTCGGCGCGGTGGCTGCTCGTCGCGCTCGTGACGCTCGCGCTCGTCCTCGCGGCGTGTGGAGGCGGCGGCGGGGGCGGCTCGACGTCCGCGGGCGGGAAGAAGACCAGCAAGGTGACCCTCGGCGTGCAGACGACGGTCCTGCAGACCTACTACGCCCAGCTCGCCGAGAAGCTGGGGTACTTCAAGCAGGAGGGCCTCGACGTCAAGGTCATCGTCGGCGAGGACCCGGCCGCGTCGGTCCAGGCCCTCATCGGTGGTTCGCTCGACATGTTCCTCGGCGGTCCCGAGGCGCTGCCGGCCGCGGCGAAGGGAGCCGACATCCGCTTCATCGCCGCCGGGTCGAACCGGTCGCTGTGGGACATCGTCACCACCAAGGACGTTCGCTCGGTCAAGGACCTCAAGGGCAAGGCGTTCGCCGTCTCCTCCCTCGCGTCGGCCAGCACGGCGACCGTCAAGCAGGCGCTCCAGGCACAGGGGGTCAACCCCGACGACGTCAAGTACGTGCCGGCGGGCGGCACGAAGAACCGCTTCACCGCCCTTGAGCAGGGACGCGTCAAGGGCGCTGCTCTGGGTATCCCCGTCAACTACAAGGCCGCGGAGAGCGGGAAGTTCAATGACTTCGGCGGGACCGACACCACCCTTCGGGCTCCGCCGATCGCGGCGACCGAGCTGACCACCACCAAGAAGTGGGCCGATGCCAACAAGGACGTCCTCCAGCGCTTCCTGCGCGCCTACCAGCGCGTCATCAACGCGCTGTACGACCCGAGCATGACCCAGAAGATCGTGGCCGCTGCGTCGTCTGACCTGGGGGTCGATCCCAAGTACACGGAGCGCGCCATCAAGACGCTGTTCCTCGACCCGTCGACCGGCGGCAAGGTGCTGCCCAAGGACGGCCAGATCGACCTCAAGGCGCTGCAGAACCTGGCGGACGCCTACACCTCGTTCAAGCTGCTGCCCTCGAAGGTCGACGTGTCGAAGTACGTCGACATGTCCTACCTCAAGGCGGCCCAGGCCTCGCTGAAGGGGTAGGGGACCGGGGATGGCGGACAGGCGAGAGAAGGCCCCGGACGCCCCGACCAGCGGCAGGGCGATCACGGCCAGGCGGGCGACGGTCTCGATTCTGGGGGGCCTCGTCCTCTGGGAGCTGGCGGTCAGGGTGCTGCACCCGAGCCCGCTCTCGATCGTCGCCCCGACGGATGTGGTGAGCGCGTTCGTCCGGCTGGCGCGCGACGGCACCCTGTGGACGGACTTCCGCGTCAGCATGCAGCAGTTCCTGATGGGCTTCGCGCTCTCGGCCGCCATCGCCATCCCGCTGGGCCTCGTCATGGGCGCCAACCGGCGGGTGCACGACTACGGCGATCCGTGGCTGACGATCCTCTACACGACACCGAACGTGGCGCTGGCGCCGCTGTTCATCATCTGGCTGGGGTTCGGCAACGCTTCGCACGTCGCGATCATCGCGCTGGTCGCGATCTTCCCGATCCTCATCAACACGATCGAGGGGGTGCGGACGGTCGAGGAGGAGTGGAACGAGGTCGGGGCCGCCTTCCGCGCCAGCCGGCCGGAGATCTTCGCCAAGATCGACCTTCCCGGCTCGCTGCCCTACATCTTCACGGGGCTGCGCCTGGCGCTGGCCCGGGCCCTTGTCGGCGTCGTGGTGGCGGACCTCTTCGGCGCCTCGGCCGGGCTGGGCTACCTGCTGCTCAACTCGGCGCAGGCGTTCAAGACGGCCGACGTCTTCGTGGCGGTCACCGTCCTGGCCGCGCTCGGCGTGTTCCTGACCGGCGGGCTGCGCCTGCTCCAGAACAAGCTGATGCCCTGGGGCGCGACGACAGGAGGTGCGTAGTGAGCTCTTCGACCACGCCCGCCCCGGTGACGGCGAGCCCCGCCGCCCGCACGGGCGAGGCCGTTCAGGTCCAGGGCGCCTGCAAGGAGTTCGTCGACCCGCACGGCGATCGGCTCAGGGTCCTCGACGACATCGACCTCGAGATCAAGCCGGGCGAGTTCGTGGCCATCGTCGGGCCGTCGGGCTGCGGCAAGACGACGCTGCTGCGCTCGATTCAGGGCCTCGAGCGGCTCAGCGCCGGGACGGTCACGGTCGCCGGGCACCCGCCGGGCGAGATCGCCACGGGCTTCGTGTTCCAGCGCGCGTCGCTGCTGCCGTGGAAGACGGTCGAGCGCAACGTCTCCTTCGGCCTGGACCTGCGGGTGATCAGGTCGGCCGGCGGTGAGCTCGGCGGCAAGGAGGCCCGGCAGCGCCAGGTCACCGAGCTGCTGGAGCTGACCGGCCTGGCCGACTTCCGCCACTACTACCCGCGCCAGCTCTCCGGCGGGATGCAGCAGCGCGTCAACCTGGCCCGTGCCCTCGCGATCGAGCCCGCCGTGCTACTCATGGACGAGCCGTTCAGCTCGCTGGACGCGATGACGCGCGAGAAGCTCCAGCGCGACCTGCAGCGGATCGTGCTGCAGGCCGGCACGACCACGATCTTCGTCACGCACGACATCCGCGAGGCCGCCTTCCAGGCCGACCGGGTCGTGGTGATGTCGCCCCGCCCGGGCCGCATCGCGCGGATCTTCACGATCGACGAGCCGCGCCGTCGCACGGCGGAGTACCAGAACAGCGATCGCCTCGCCGAGACCGCGCGCGGGATCTGGACCGAGCTTCACGAAGGAAACGCCAGCGAAGGAGGACGCCCTGATGCCTGACGAGGTACGACTGCTCACGGACCCGTACATGGAATGGCTGGAGGAGCAGCAGCTGCCGATCGTCGAGGACTTCGGCGTCGACCTGCTCGCGGTGGAGACCGCACCCTGGGACCTCCTGGGCGCGAACGCGGCCTTCGTCAACCTCAAGGGGCGCGGCGACTTCATCAGCGTCACGGTCGTCGACATCCCGCCGGGCGGGAGCACCGAGCCGCAGCGCCACCTCTACGAGGAGGTCGTCTACGTGCTCTCCGGGCGCGGCAGCACGACGATCGAGAGCGCGGACGGCAAGCGCAAGCACAGCTTCGAGTGGGGCCCGAAGAGCCTCTTCGCCCTGCCCCTCAACGCGCGCTACCGGCACTTCAACGCCAGTGGCTCGGAGCCGGCGCGGTTCGCCTCGACGACCAACCTGCCGATGCAGCTGAAGCTGTTCCACAACCGCGAGTTCATCTTCGAGAATCCGGCCAGCTTCGGCGAGCGCCTGGGCAGCGACAAGCACTTCGCCGGCGAGGGCGACTTCATCCCCACGCGCCCGGGGCGGCACATGTGGGAGACGAACTTCGTCCCGGACCTCGCCAGCTTCGAGCTGCAGCACTGGGCCGCGCGCGGCGCCGGCGGGAGCAACATGATGTTCGTCCTGGCCGACGGCACGATGCACGCGCACATCTCCGAGATGCCCGTAGGGACCTACAAGAAGGGCCACCGGCACGGCGCCGACTTCCACATCTACGCGGTCACCGGCCACGGGTACACGCTGCTCTGGTACGAGGGCGACGAGGACTTCCATCGCGTCGACTGGCGCCACGGCGTCGTCTACGCGCCGGCGGACCGCCAGTTCCACCAGCACTTCAACGCCAGCCCCGACCCGGCGCGCTACCTGGCGGTGGCGTTCGGCGGCCTGCGCTACCCGTTCACCGAGGACAAGCGCAAGACGTTCATGGGCATGGACGTCAGCCTGCGCGAGGGCGGCCGGCAGATCGAGTACGAGGACGAGGATCCGCGCATCCGCGAGCTCTACGCCGAGGCGCTGGCCGAGGCGGGGGTCGAGATGCGCATGGACCAGTTCCACAAGGCCGGCGTCTGACTTGAGCGGGGCGGCCGCGCAGGAGGGCGGACACTGGAAGCTCGAGAACGTCGAGCTCGTCACGGTGGGGATCGACGTCGGCTCGTCGACCTCGCACCTGATGTTCGCCCGCGTGCACCTGCAGCGGCTGGCGCAGGCGCTCTCGAGCCGGTTCGTCGTGGTGGAGCGCACGGTGCTGTGGCGCTCGCCGATCATCCTCACGCCCTACCTCGACGACCAGACGATCGATGCCGCCGCCCTCGACGCGTTCGTCCACGACTGCTACCGCGAGGCGGGCTTCGCGCGCGACGACGTCGACAGCGGCGCGGTCATCCTCACCGGCGAGGCGCTCAAGCGCAGGAACGCCAAGGCGCTGGCCGAGCTCTTCGCCGACGAGTCGGGCAAGTTCGTCTGCGCCTCGGCCGGACACCACCTCGAATCGAGCATGGCGGCACACGGGTCGGGCGCGGTGGCGCTGTCGCGCACGACCGAGGAGCCGGTGCTGCACCTCGACATCGGCGGCGGCACCTCGAAGCTGGCGCTGCTCCACGACGGCGAGGTCCTCGACACTGCCGCGATGGCCGTCGGGGGGCGGCTCATCGCCTTCGAGGACGGGATCATGAGCCGCGTGGAGCAGCCCGCCAGGCTGGTGGCCGAGCGCCTCGGGCTGAAGCTCGAGGTCGGCGACCCGCTGGCGCCCGCCACCAGGGCCGCCATCGTCGAGGCGCTGGCCGACGCCGTCGCCGAGATGGTCGGCGGCGAGGTCACCTCGGAGCTGGCCGAGAGCCTGCTGGTCACCGACCCGCCCGCGTGGCCGGCCGCTCCGGTTGCGCTCTCGATCTCAGGCGGGGTCGCGGAGTACATCTACGGGCGCGAGCCCCAGGCCTTCGGTGACCTCGCCCCCGAGCTCGCGCGGGCGATCGCCGAGCGCCTGCCCCACGGCCTGCCGCTCGTCGAGCCTGCGCACGGGATCCGCGCGACGGTCATCGGCGCGTCCCAGTTCTCGGTGCAGGTCAGCGGCAACACCGTCAACGTCACCGGCGAGGCCGTCCTGCCCAAGCACAACGTGCCCGTGCTCTACCCGCGGATCGACCTCGCCGCCGACCCCAGCCCCCAGGAGATCGCGGACGGCATCGTCGAGGCGGCACGGCGGATGGACGTGCTGGAGCAGGGCACCGACCTGGCCGTGGCCTTCGCGTGGGAGGGCGATCCCAGCCACGCGCGCCTGACCGCGCTCGCTGCCGGCATCGTCGAGGCGCACGAGCGAACCCCGTTGGGCGACACCGTGATCGTCCTGCTCGAAGGCGACGTGGCGCAGTCGATCGGTCACCTGCTGCGCGAGGAGCTGTCGGTCTCGTCACCGCTCGTCTGCCTGGACGGCCTGGAGCTGCGCGAGTTCGACTACGTGGACATCGGGAGCGTCATCGAGCCCGCGGGCGTGGTGCCGGTCGTCATCAAGTCGCTGCTGTTCGGCGACACGGGCGAGCGCGAGCATCGCGCTGGGGCATGGCAGGCCGGGCCTCCTACCGGCACAATGGTCTGAGCATTGGGTCGTTTGACCTTTAGCTTCTGACGGTGTACGTTGCTCGCGACGTCAGTTCGGCATGGCGGTACTCGGGCCGCCAGCCAGAACGACGAGTCAGGAGTTCGGTCACCGATGGGTTCTCGCACCTCCCGTCGAGCGCACGTTCTTGCGCTCGCCCTCCTCTCGGCCACGGTCGCAGCCGGTTGCGGCGGCGGCGCGCCAACGACCCCCAGCAGCTCTACGAGCGCCGCCGGGACGGCGCCGTCCTCGGCGGCGCAGCAGCCCATCCCGGCCAACCTCAAGCGGGTCGAGGCGGCCGTCAAGGGCCTCTCCGGATCGGCGCGCCAGCAGAAGCTGCTCTCGCTCGCCAAGGCGGAGGGCAACAAGGTCAACGTCGACACGTCGCTGAGCGATCTCGTGGTCGCGCCGCTTGAGAAGGCGTGGGCGACCTCGTATCCCGGCACCAAGCTCAAGCTGTATCGCGCCTCGAGCGAGGACGTGTCGGCGCGGGTGCTCGCCGAGCGCCAGGCGAACAAGAGCGGCGCCGACGTCGTCGAGACGAACGGCACCAACATGCTCACGTTCCAGAATCGCAAGGACGTGCTGGTGCCGTACACCGGCTCGCCGTTCGCCGCGGCGATCCCCAAGGACTATCGCTTCGACGCCTTCACGGCCGACCGCGTCGAGAAGTTCGTCATCGCGTGGAACACCAAGCTCGTTTCCGACCCGCCGAAGAGCTACACCGACCTGGCCGACCCCAAGTGGAAGCACAAGGTCGCGATCGAGCCCACCGACGTCGACTGGTTCGCCACGGTCTACACCTACCTGCAGCAGCACGGAGGCCCCGGCGGCGGACCGCTGGCGCAGGACAAGCTCGACGCCGCGTGGAAGGCGATCGCGGCCAACTCGCAGATCATCAACGGCCACACCGACCAGGCCAACGCGCTGGCCGCCGGGCAGGTGCAGGTGCTCATCAGCGGGCACGCGCAGTCGCTCGAGCAGCTCCAAGCCAAGCACGCCCCGATCGCCTTCAAGCCATTCGTGTCGCCGGTCATCGAGCGCCCGCAGGGCGTCGGGCTCGTGTACGGGCTCGCGCACCCGGCCGCGGCGCTGCTCTTCTACGACTGGCTGCTGAGCCCGCCGGGCCAGAAGACGCTGGAGAGCAATGGCGTGGAGGCCGCCAATCCGCAGTTCCCGGACCCCAACTTCACCGCCAACCCGCCGACGGTGAAGATGGAGCTGCCGCCGATCGTGGCGCGCTACAAGCAGTGGCAGAGCAAGTACGAGTCGTTCACCAACGCGCCCGCGGCGGGCTGACGGCGCCAGGCGTACGAGCAGGGGAACCGGGGGAGGCGCGGCGCCGGCGTCGCGCCTCCCCCGGCCGCCACATCTACATCCAGGAGCGCAGGAGCGGCTCGGCCCGGTCGTCGAGACCGGTGCCCCGCAGGAGGTGCGTCGCGAGCTCGCGCCGGGCCGCATCGGCGTCGCGGCGCTCGAGCGCCTCGAGAATCCGGAGGTGCTCCTGCACGGTGAGGTTGTGCGCGCGGGCGCCCTCCCGCACCCGCACGGGGTGCATCGAGAGCGTGCTGCGGAACGAGTGAGCGAGCCCGTCGACCGCCGGGTTGTGGGCTGCCTCGGCGAGCAGCGAGTGGAACTCCCAGGAGAGCTCGCGCGTGTAGGTCTTGGCCGCCAGCTCGGCCTCGCCGCGCTCGCACAGCTCGCGCAGGCGCTTGAGGTCGTCGTCGGTGGCCCGCGCGCAGGCCAGGCTCACGGTCCCCAGCTCGACCAGGAGCCGCGCCTCCACGATGTCCTCCGGCGTGACCGCGGACATCAGCATCATGTCCGACATCGTCTGCCCCACCAGCGAGCCGGAGGGGACGGTGACGAAGGCGCCGCCGCGCGCTCCGACGCGCACCTCGATGAGCCCCATGGCCTCGAGCCCGCGCAGCGCGTCGCGCACCGTCACTCGGCTGACCCCGAACTGCTCGGCCAGGGCCCGCTCGGGCGGAAGCCGCTCGCCGCGCTCGAGGCGCCCGGTGACGATCGCCGCACGGATCTGGTCGACGATCGCCGTGGACGCTCGGCTGACCACGACGGGAGCGAAGATCCCCGCCTGGCCCTGCGCGTCTTCGTCTGCGTTGGCCACGGGACGAGTCTAGAGGTGCGACCCCACGGCAAACCATTCTTCCGCCGTCGAGGTCTACGGTCCGATGGTCCGACATTATGCTACGTTGGAACGGCTACCGAGTCGAGGAGGCCACCGTGGCTGGCAAGGGTCGTGTGTTCCTGCGAGGGATGAGCTCCGAGCAGTACGGGCTCAAGGAGTTCCGCAGCGCCCAGCTCGCGGCGCCTCGCGTCCGCGGCGACGAGCACGTCGTCGACGATGCCAAGGTCGGCCATTCGGGTGACTCCGAGGACTCGCGCACCTGGTGGCGCATCGGCCCCGGCGACGACCCGTTCCTGACCCAGAACATCCAGGTCCACTTCGTCGAGATCCCGGCCGGCAAGTCCAACCACGGGCACGGCCACCAGAACGAGGCGGTCTTCTACATCCTCCAGGGCAAGGGGTACGAGATCCACGACGACCGCCGCTACGACTGGGAGGCCGGCGATCTCGTGGTCGTCCACACCGACTCGGTGCACCGCCACTTCAACGACGGCGACGAGACCGCCAAGGCGCTCGTCATGAAGGCGAAGTCGACGTGGATGTACTTCAACCTCATCCAGCAGGGCCGCAGCGGCCCGGTGGAGGACGAGGATCGCTTCGGCCCCCGCGAGGACTGGGGGCAGATCTGGACGCCGGGCGTCGAGGAGCGCACGAAGGTCGTCAAGCCCTCGGACACCGTGTGGGAGACCACGCGTGACGGCCGGGTCCGCGTCCTGGCCTCCATCGAGCGGCCCGACGTGCGCGTGTTCAGCGTCGACGTCTACGAGCAGGAGATCCCGCCGGGGAGCCGCTCGGCCAAGCACTGGCACATGGCCGACGAGGTGCTGTACGTCCTGTCGGGCAGCGGCTACAGCCTGCACTGGGAGGTCGAGGCGGAGATCGCCGAGCGCTACTACGCGCGCGTGGCGAAGGAGCCCACGCGGCACGAGTTCGGCCCCGGCGACACGATCTACGTGCCCCAGAACCACGTCCACCAGCACTTCAACGCAAGCGACGACGAGCCGCTCGTGCTGCTCTCCGTCCAGAACCGCCTGATCAAGTACCTGGGCTACGACCGCGTGGTCTACCTCGAGGACGCGCCGGAGTTCGAGGGCGCCTCCGCCGACCAGGCCGTGGGCGCGCGCTAACGCGCCCGCGGTCAGAGCAGGTCGGCCAGGTCCTCGGCGGACAGCTCGCGCATCAGGTGCGGGAGCTGGGAGACGAGCGGCATGTCGACGCCCGCCTCCTCGGCGACGGCGAGCGCGACTTCGAGGTCCTTCGCCGGCCAGCGCAGCCGGTGCGCGCCCCATTCGGCCAGAGGGCGGTTCGCGCCGCTGCCCAGCGCCAGGGCCTCGCGCAGGGCGCGTGGCTCCACGCCGAGGGCGCGGCCCAGCCGCTGCGCCTCGACGTCGGCGCGCAGGCACGCCCACAGCAGGATGTTGTTGGCGGTCTTGGCGACCTGCCCCGCTCCGACGTTGCCGACGCGGACGACCGCCTCGGCGAACGGCGCGCAGGCCACGCGGACACGGTCGACCGCCGGCGCCGGCCCCCCGCAGTAGAGGACGAGCTCCCCGGCCTCGGCCCCGCGCTCGCCGCGGACGAGCGCGGCATCGACGACGTCGACGTCGCGCTCGTGGGCCGCGATGGCCAGGCGCCGGCAGGTGTCGGGGCGCACCGAGGCGCAGATGGCGATCGTCGTCCCGGGCCGCGCCCCCTCGAGCGCGCCGTCCGCGCCGGCCACCGCGTCGCGAACCTGCTCGTCGTCGACCACCACGACGAGCACGAGCTCCGACGCGGAGGCGACGTCGCTGGGACGCTCAGCCGGCTGCGCGCCCAGTGCGACGAGCGGCTCGCGCGCCTGCGGTGAGGGGTCGAAGACCGTCAGGGTCGTGCCGGCGGCGAGCAGATGGCGGCCCATCGGCCCGCCCATCCGGCCGGCGCCGAGCAGTCCCACCCGGGTGTTGGCGTCCTGGGTCAATGGTTAGTCCATACACTACCGCGATCGGTGTCCCCGCGCTGGAGGAGCAGACATGACGCGAAGGTTCGGCTCGGACGTGATGGTCGATGCCATCAAGGCGTGCGAATTCCCGTACATCGCGCTGAACCCGGGCTCGTCCTTTCGGGGCCTGCACGACTCGCTCGTCAACTACGGCGGCGGCGAGCCGGAGATGATCACCTGCAACCACGAGAAGCTCGCCGTGGGCATCGCCCACGGGTACGCCAAGGCGAGCGGGCGACCGATGGCGGCCATCCTGCATGACGTCGTGGGGCTGCTCCACGGCTCGATGGGCATCTACTACGCGCACGTCGATCGCGCGCCGGTCGTGGTCTTCGGTGGCGCGGGCCCGATGGCCTACGACCGTCGCCGCCCGTACATCGACTGGATCCACACCGCCAACGTCCAGGGCAACGTCGTGCGCGACTACACCAAGTGGGACGACCAGCCGGCCTCGCTGGCCTCGGTGCCCGAGAGCATCGCGCGCGGGTACCGGGTCGCCACCGCGGCCCCGCACGGGCCGGTCTACATCGCGCTCGACGCCGGGCTGCAGGAGGAGGAGCTCGAGGCCGACGTGCCGTTCCCGCGCTGGGAGCGACTGCGCACCCCCGAGCGCATCGGTCCCGACCCGGCCGCCCTGCGCCGCCTGGCCGAGATGCTCGTCGGCGCCGAGCGGCCCGTCGCCGTTGCCGGCTACCCGGGCCGCGACCCGGCCGCCTTCGACCAGCTGGTCGACCTCGCCGAGCTGCTCTCGATCGGCGTGGTCGACACCGGCTGGCGGCTGAACTTCCCCAACCGCCACCCGCTCAACGTCACCGGCGCGCCCGCGCTCGAGGAGGCCGACTGCGTCCTCTTCCTCGACGTCAAGGACATGGGCAAGCCGACGCAGGCGCTCGATCGTATGACCCGGACGATCAAGAGCCGCATCGCGCCCGACGCGACGATCCTCGACGTCGGCTTCAACGAGGTCGGGATCTCGGCGTGGTCGCACGACTTCTCGGCGCTGCACGAGACCGACCTCCAGGTCACCGCGGACACGTCGGTGGCGCTCCCGCTCCTGCTCGACCTGTGTCGCGAGCTGGAGGCGGGCAGGCCGGAGCGCCGCGAGGCGCGCGGGCGCTGGCGCCGGCGGTTGGAGGAGCTCCACGACGAGACGTGGGCCGGCTGGCACGCCGAGGCCGAGCGCGAGGCCGCGCTCTCGCCGGTTGCGACGTCACGGCTGGCCGCCGAGGTGGGCGACGTCGTCCGCCACCACGACTGGGTGCTCACCGCCGGGACGGCGAGCGACTGGGCGCTGCGCATGTGGGACTTCGATCGTCCCCACCGCCACCCGGGCGCCAGCCTCGGCACGGCCACCCAGATCGGCCTGTCGCTCGGCGTCGCGCTCGCGCACAAGGGGTCGGGGCGGCTCGTCGTCGACCTCCAGCCCGACGGCGACCTGATGTTCGACCTCGGGGCCCTGTGGATCGCCGCCTACCACCGGATCCCGATGCTCGCGGTCATGTTCAACAACCGCGCCTACTACAACGACTGGGAGCACCAGGAGCGGATCGCGCGCCACCGCGGCACGGACGTCGAGCGCGCCTACATCGGCATGGAGATCGACCGTCCCGCGCCCGACTTCGGCGCCGTGGCCCGCGGCTTGGGCTGGCACGGCGAAGGCCCGATCGACGACCCCGACGCGGTGGGGCCGGCGGTGGCGCGGGCCGCCGAGATCGTCGTCGGCGAGGGACGTCCCGCGCTGGTGGACGTCGTCTGCCAACCGGACTGATCGATCATCTTGGTTCAATGGTTAGTCCATCTATGGTAGGGTGACGTCGACAGCGACGGCGACTCCGAGCAGGAGGATTGGCATGGGCGAGTGGCCCGATCACATGCATATTGCAGACCAGGTCCTGACCGAGGACAACAAGGACGCGTCCGAGCTGGCGGCTCGCGACGAGTTCATGCGCAACAACCCGCCCGTCGGCGGCCTGGTCGTGCCCGACGACCTGCGGACGATCGAGCTCGTCCAGCGCCCGTGGCGCAACAACAAGGGCCTGTGGTTCGAGCTGGCCGGCAACCGGGTGCTCTCCGCGCACCTCTCCGAGCTGTCGCCCGGCGGCAACTCGGTCCGTCACCGGCACACGACCGAGGCCTACATCTACATCGTCAAGGGCTATGGCTACTCGATCATCAACTACGACGGTCAGCCCGAGGAGCGCGTCGACTGGTCGGAGGGCATGCTGTTCTCCCCGCCCGTCTGGGCGTGGCACCAGCACTTCAACCTGGATCCCGACGACACCTCGCGCTACCTCGCCATCCAGGACACGGGGCTCATCCGCCACATGCGCTTCCACCGCATCGAGCGGCACCCCAGCCAGCTGAAGACCGGCGAGGGCACCGACTACGTCGTCGACGCGCAGCCGGCCGGCGACGGGCAACCCGTCGCACAGGGTCAAGAGCGGTAGGGCGCGCGCCAAGAGCCCGGCGTGGAACAGGCGACTCTCCCCGGCGCTCCCCGGGGCGGCGCAACCGCCGACCGGCTCCGGCGCGCCCTGTCGGCGCGCAACCTGGTGCTGGCCGTCGTCGTCGCGATCGTTGGCTACCTGGCGCTGGTGCCGCTGGGCTTCCTGCTCTGGCAGACCTTCACCAACCACGCCGGGCAGCTCACCTTCGACACCTTCCGCCGTGCCTACAGCACGGTGGGGCTGGGCACGATGGCGCGCAACTCGTTCGTCTTCGCGATCGGCTCGAGCGCCGTCGCCATCGCGCTGGGGACGACGCTCGCCTACCTGATCGTCCGCACCGACGTTCCCTTCAAGCCCCTGATGATGGCGCTGTCGCTGGTGCCGCTCATCATCCCGGGGATCCTCTACACGATCTCGTGGATCTTCCTCGCGAGCCCGCAGATCGGCGTCCTGAACAAGCGCGTGATCGAGCCGGTCCTGGGCGGCCATCCGTTCAACGTGTTCAGCCTCCCGGGCATGATCCTCGTGGAGGGCATGCACCTCGCGCCGCTCGTCTTCCTGCTCGTGGTGGCCGCCTTCCGGGCCATGGACCCGGCCCTCGAGGAGTCGGCCATCATGAGCGGCGCGAAGCTGCCGACCGTCCTGCGGCGGATCACGCTCCCGCTCATCCGTCCCGCGCTCTACGCGGCGATCCTCATCATGGTCGTGCGCGGCCTGGAGTCCTTCGAGGTGCCCGCCGTGCTCGGGCTGCCGAACCACACCTGGGTCTTCACCTCGCGGATCTGGAGCGTGCTCAACGCGCTGCCGCCGGACTACGGCGAGGCCGGCGCGTATGCGCTCTCGCTGCTGGCGCTCACCACGGCCGGCGTCATGTGGCACTCGCGCCTGAGCAAGCGCGGCGGGCGGGCCTTCCAGACGGTCAGCGGCAAGGGCTTCCGGCCGCGGCCGGTCGAGCTCGGCAGCTGGCGGATCCCCGCCGCCGCCTTCATCCTCGCCTTCTTCCTGGTCAGCGTGGTCCTGCCGCTCGCGGCGCTGCTGTACGCGTCGACGCAGCCCTTCTACTCGCCGCCCACGAGCCAGACGCTGTCGCACATGACGCTCCAGAACTACTCGACCGTCATCCACCTGCCGCTGGCGCGCGAGGCGGTCAAGAACTCGCTCATCCTCGGCCTCGGCGCTGCCACGACCGTGATGCTGCTCACGGCCGTCGCCTCGTGGATCGTGGTCCGCACGCAGATCCGCGGCCGCTGGCTGGTCGACAACCTCGCCTTCACGCCGCTCGTGATCCCGGGCCTCGTCCTCGGCGTCGCGCTGCTGTCGGTCTACCTGCGCGTGTCGCTCCCCGTCTACGGGACGCTGTGGATCCTCTTCATCGCCTACCTCACGCGCTACATGCCCTACGGCATGCGCTACGCCTCGACCTCGATGTTCCAGATCGGCAAGGAGCTCGAGGAGTCGGCCCACATGAGTGGCGCGAGCTGGTGGCAGTCCTTCCGCCGCATCGTCCTGCCGCTGCTAACACCGGGCCTGCTGGCCGGGTGGATCTACATCGTGATCGTCTCGCTGCGCGAGCTGGGCAGCTCGGTGCTGCTGTACTCGCCCGGCAAGGAGGTCCTCTCGATCGTGATCTGGGAGCAGTACCGCAACGGGCAGCTCACCCAGCTCGCGGCGCTCGGGGTCATGATGGTCGGCGCGCTCGTGGCGCTCGTCGCGATCGCCTACAAGCTCGGCGCCCGCGTGGGCGTCAGGGAGGCGTAGCCGCCGGCCCGGTCAGGTGACCGGTACGGACATGAAGCGCAGGACGCGGCGCCACGCGTCCTCGCAGGCCTCGGCTTGCTCGGCCATCGTGCGGTCGAAGAAGCTGTGCGGGGCGCCGTCGTAGACGACGGACTCCTGGTCCACGCCGGCCTTGCGCAGCGCCTCGGCGAAGGCGTGCGCGTCCTCTTCGGTGATCCGCTCGTCGGCGCCGCCGTACAGGGCCAGGACCGGAGCGGTCAGGCGCCCGGCGCGGGCCTCGCGCTCGGGCGAGGAGCCGCCCTCCTCGACGCGGGTCGGCCAGCCGTAGAAGCCGACGACGCCCGCGACATCGTCGCGCGCGGCCTGCATGAACGCTGCGCGGCCGCCGAAGCAGAAGCCGAGCACGTAGGTGCGGCTGGCCCCGCGCCCGCCGAGCTCGGCCACGGCCGCGCTCACGTCCTCGGCGAGGCCGGCGTCGCGGGCGGCGGCGCGATGCGACGCGTAGTCGAAGCCCTCGTCGCGGTGGCCGGCGCCGGCGGTGCGGCCGTAGAAGTCGATGGCCAGCGCGTGCACGCCGGCCTCGGCGAAGGCCTCGGCCAGCGCCTCGTAGTAGGGGTGCAGCCCGCGCACGTCGGGCAGCACGACGACGCCGGGCGCGCCCTCCGCCGAGGACGTGGCCAGGGTCGCGGCCAGCACGTTGCCGTCGGCGGCGGTGAGCGTGAGCCGCTCGCTGCCCGCCAGCAGCCCCCTGCGCGGCGGTTGCGGCGGGCGCGCTGTCGGTTCGAAGCACACGCGGCGAGACTACGCCCGCCGGCCCAGGATGAGCGCGGTGTAGAGCGTGCGCCACGGCACGTCGGGCGCCTCGAACCCCGCTGCCGTCGCGTCGCCGAGCAGCTCGTCGACCGAGCGCAGCGGATAGTCGTGGCGATGCGGCTTGAGCCTGCGGGTGCGCGCGCCCGTGAGGTCGTCGCGGATGCGCTTGTAGGACTCGCGCCAGTCGCCCGGCACGCCGACGTGGTCGAGGTCGAAGAAGAAGCCTCCGGGCGCCAGCAGCTCGTGCGCCTCGCGGAAGACGCGCCGGATCGACTCGGGCGCGAAGTGATGCAGGACCCGCGACGTCACGACGGCATCGGCCCGCTCGAGGTCGAGATCGGCTAGGCGCTCGACGTCCGCGACCACGTAGGTGACGCGATCGGCGAAGGGCGCGAGCTGCTCCTCGGCGGCCGCTCGCATCGGCTCGGAGGAGTCGATCCACGTGCCGCGCGCGCCCGGGAAGGCGCGCAGGAAGTGCTCCAGGTAGGCGCCGGGGCCGGCGCCGAGGTCGACCACGTGGCCCACGTCGATCTGCGCGTCGGCCACCAGCGCCACGGAGAGGCGGCGCGGCAGCGCGAGCATGTCGGCGATGACGTCCTCGGCCGCCCACTGGGAGGCGTAGGCGGCGGAATGCCAGGTCCCGAGCTCGGTGTCCATGACCGCCATCCTATAGGGGACTAATGGATAGCCCAATCGACGTGGCCGCCCGCGAACGTCATGTGCCGCGCCGGCACCGAGCGCACAGGCCCTTGAACGTCTGCTCCTCGCCTCCAAGCTGGAACTCGTAGCGGGCCGCGATCGTCCCGACGAGGCCGTGGAGCGCGTCGTCGTGGACGTGGTCGACCGACCCGCACCGCTCGCAGACCAGGTGATGGTGACGGTGGGCCTGAGCGGGCTCGTAGTAGGCGCGGTCGCCGCCGAGATCGGTGCGCACCACGAGGCCCTCGTCGACCAGCACGTCGAGCGTGCGGTAGACGGTCGAGGGATTCAGGCGCGGCAGCTCCTCGGTGACGCAGGCCACGAGGTCGTCGGCGCTCAGGTGGACGTCCGGCCGCGCGGTGAGCGCGTCCCAGATCAGCCTCCGTTGGCGCGTGACGCGCCTTCCGCGGTCGCGCAGGACCGCCTCGGCCGGCGGCAGCGGGTGGACGTGCTCGTCGCCGCCCGCCTGCTCGTGCACGAGGTTGGCGCCCAGCAGCACGGCGTGGTCGGCCAGGACGTCCGCCGGGCTGCCGCCCGCGACGATGCGATGGTCCTCGGACATCACGACGCAGCGGCCGGCGACGGCCCGCACGACGTCGAGGTCGTGCGTGGCCAGCACGATCGTCTTGCCCGCCCGGCGCAGCTCGACGATGAGCTCGAGCAGCCAGCGGTGCGTGCGCGGGTCCAGGCCGGCCGTCGGCTCGTCGAAGAGCAGCACCTCGGGGCTCATGACGAGCACCGAGGCGATCGCCACGCGCTTCTTCTCGCCGCCCGAGAGCTGATACGGGGCGCGGTCGGCGAGGGCCTCGATCTCGAGCATCCCCAGCACGTCGGAGATGCGCTCGTGGACCTCGTCGCCCTCGAGGCCGAGCTGCAGCAGCCCGAAGGCGATCTCGTCGCGCACGCTCGGCGAGAACACCTGCGCCTCGCTGTTCTGGAAGATGAACCCGACGCGGGAGCGGAAGGCCATCGCGAAGCGCTCGTCCTCGAGCTTGTCCTCGGTGACCTCCTCGCCGAAGGCGAGGTAGCGGCCGCGGTCGGGGAAGATCAGGCCGTCGAGGACCTTCAGCAGGGTCGACTTGCCGCACCCGTTCGCGCCCAGCAGCGCGAGGCTCTCGCCGCGCCCGACCTCCAGCGAGACGCCGTCGAGGGCGGTGAAGCGGTCGACGTAGGCGAAGTGCAGGCCCTCGCAGGCAAGCAGCGGGTCAGCCGACGGGGCCACGGTCCAGCGCGAAGGTCAGCGCCATGGCGGCCGCGACGGCGAGCGTCCAGACGAGATCCGCGTGGCGCAGCCGGAAGCGGTCGAGCACCCTGGCCTCGCCGCGAAAGCCGCGCGCGACCATCGCCTGATGGACCTCCTCGCTGAGCGCGTAGGCCTTGCCGAACAGGCTGCCGGCGCTGGCCGCGACGAACCTGCGGCCCTGGCGCACGTCGCGGGGGTTGGCCACGGCGCGCGCCCTGCGCGCCTCGTACATGTCCGTGACGGTGCCCGATAGCGTGAACAGGAAGCGATAGGCCATGCCGACGACGAGGACGAACAGGCGCGGGGCGAGCAGGGCGCGCAGGGCGGCCAGGAGGCGCGGCCACGGCGTGGTCAGCGTCAGCAGGATCGCCAGCGAGGTCGAGCTCGCCACGCGAGCGATGACGAGCGCCGCGGCCCCCAGGCCCTGGCGGGTCAGGCCGACATCGTGGCCGAGCCAGTGACCGAGCCCCACGACGATCTGGCCGTGCGTGACGAAGCTCAGCGTCCCCGGCAGGACCACGACCGCGGTGAAGGCGGGCACGAAGAGCCAGACGCGCTTGAGGAAGAACGCGAGCGGCAGGCGCGACAGGGCGACCAGCGCGATCGTCGCCGCGTAGAGCCCGAGCAGGACCGCAACGTGCTCCACGAGGCCGACCATGACCAGCATGGCCACGAGGCTGACGAGCTTCACGCGCGGGTCCAGCCGCTGGAGCAAGCCCCGTCGAGCGGCCACCTCCTCGTTGAAGATCGCCTCGCGCAGGACGCGCGTGGCGCCCTCGAGCGTCTGCGACAAAAAGCCGGCGCGCCGGCGACGGCCGATGCAGCCGCACGGGCACAGCGCGGCCTGGCCCTGGAGGAGCCAACCGGGGGTCGCGGGCCTGCTCATGCCGTCCGCGCCTGGGCCAGGCGCCCGCGACGCCCGAGCCAGCGGCCGACCGCGACGATGGCGACGATCGCGACGGCGATGGCGAGGATGCCGACCACGGCCGAGAGCACGTAGGCGAGAACCGGGTGCTGGCCGGACGCGAGGCCGTAGCCGCCGAGCAGCGTGTGGCTCCAGTAGCCGTAGTAGTGGTTGAGGCCGGTGGGTACCGCGTCGAGGTGGTACCTGGCGAGGTTGAGGGCCACGGGCTCGTCCTCGCCGAAGGCCCCGCCCGGGGCGAGCAGGCCCAGTGGCGTGAGCGCGACCATGACGCCGACGGCCAGCAGGGCCGGGCGCCACGCGGGGCGCGGCGCCGGCACGTGGACCGAGGTCTCCGGGACCTCACGGTGGTTGAGGCGCAGCAGGGGCAGGTTCGCGCGCTGGAGGTAGGCGACGATGCCCGCGGTGAGGGCGAGCTCGACCAGGCCGGCGACCGTCAGGTGCGCCAGGAGCATCGCCGGGACGGTCTGCGCGAGGTGGAAGGGGGCGTAGAGCGGCGTGCCGTCCGCGGCGTGGAACAGCGTGGGCTGGAGCCCGAGCTCCACCGCCGTGCAGAGGGCGGCGACGTTGATGCCGACGTAGCCGCCGAGGCCCGCCGCGATCGCCCGGCGGCGCGAGGTCAGGGCGGCGCCACGGGTCAGCGTGCGGTAGACGCCGTAGCCGGCGAACGGCATCGCCACGGCCATGTTGAAGGCGTTGGCGCCGTAGGCCAGGATGCCGCCGTCGCCGAAGAAGAGGGCCTGGATGAGTAGCGCCACGCTCACGCAGATGACGGCGGCCCACGGTCCCAGGAGCACCGCGAGCAGGACCGCTCCGACGGCGTGCGCGGTGGTCCCGCCGGGGATCGGCACGTTGAGCATCATCACCAGGAAGCTGTAGGCGGCCCCGAGCGCCATCAGCGGGGCATAGCGGCTCCTGGCCACGCGCTGCGCGCGGTGCGCCGCCGTCGCCCACACCGGAACGACGGCGGCGCCGAGGGCGCCGCAGGTGGAGGGACTCAGATAGCCGTCGGGGATGTGCATGGCGCCTTCCGCGTAATGGCAAGACCATTATACCCCATCGTTGCGAGTGACTTGCAACTGATTGCGAACCTCCACCGACGGGCGGCTTCTGCGCAGCGGACGCTCCTTGAGCCCCAGCGCGAGGGCGATGCCGGCGGCGGCCAGCGGGACCAGGGCCAGGAACACGGGATCGAGCGCGGCGTCGAGGGCGGCCTCGATGCCGCCGCGCAGCGACGGGGCGACGTGCGCGCCGCCCTGGATGAGCTGATTGGTGTCGACCCGCTCGGCCGCGGCGCGACCGACGTGCGCGGGCAGCTCCGCTGCGAGGCGGTTGGTGAGGAGCGCGCCGAGCGCCGCGACGGCGAGGCTTCCGCCCATGGTGCGGAAGAACTGCAGGGTGGCCGTGGCCACGCCGAGCTGCGACGGGTCGACGGCGTTCTGCGTCGCGACGACGTAGACCGGCCAGGTGACCCCCATGCCCAGCCCGGTGAGCACGAGCGCCGCCGCCACGGTCAGGCCCGACGTCCCGGTGCCGACGTGGGTGAGCGTCAGCATCCCGCACAGCACGAGCGCCGTGCCGAGGATCGGGAACACGCGGTAGCGCCCGGTCCGGGCCACGAGCTGTCCGGAGACGAAGGCCGACGCCACCCAGCCCAGCGACAGCGGGATGAGCACCACCCCGGAGTGGGTCGCCGACTGGCCGAGGACGCCCTGGACGAAGACGGGGGTGTAGATCGTCACGCCGAACAGCAGCGCCCCGATGATGAACGCGCCCGAGCTCGTGACCGCGAAGATCGGTTGCCTGAACAGCGCGAGCGGCAGCAGCGGCTCGCGGGCGCGGCGCTCGATGCCCAGGAACGCGACGAGCCCGATGGCGCCGATCGCGGCGGCGGCGAGGACCTGGGGCGAGTCCCACGCGTAGGTCACGCCGCCCCACGCCGTCATGAGCAGGACGCTGGTGACCGCGATGGTCAGCGTGACCGCGCCGGCGTAGTCGATCTCGTGCCGGCGAGCCTGGAAGGCGACGGGCATCGTGCGGACCACGGCCACGAGCGCCAGCGCGCCCAGCGGGAGGTTGATCAGGAAGATCCAGCGCCACGTTGCGTGGTCGGTCAGCGTCCCGCCGAGCAGCGGCCCCGCGATCGCCGCGGTCGCCCACATCGCGCCGATGTAGCCCTGGTAGCGCCCGCGCTCGCGCGGCGAGAACAGGTCCGCGATCGCCGCCTGGGACAGCGGCAGCAGGCCGCCGGCCCCGACCCCCTGCAGCGCCCGGAACACGACGAGCTGACCGACGCTTCCGGCCACCGCGCAGAGCGCCGAGCCCCCCACGAAGATCGAGATCGAGACCACGAACAGCCGCCGGCGCCCGTAGAGGTCCGAGAACTTGCCGTAGAGCGGGACGGTGACCGTCGAGCTGACGAGGTAGGCGGTCACGACCCAGGGGAGGTCGGCGAAGCCGTGCAGGTCGCTCGCGATCCGCGGCAGGGCCGTGGCGACGATCGTCTGGTCGAGGGCCGCCAGGAGCGTCGCGAGCATCATCCCGCTGAAGGCGACGAGGACGGCTCGCCGCGACTGGGGCGAAGTGACGGCCATGGCTACACGATGTCACCGCGGTGCGTGCAGGCGCTTCTCGAGCCAGACGTCCTCCGCGCGATCGTCGACGGCCGCCGCGTCGATGCGTCGGTAGCCGGCGTCGTCGTAGAGGGCGCGCGCTTCGCGCAGGACCTCGGTGGTGTAGAGGCGTACCCGCGCGTACCCGCTCTCGCGTGCGAGACGCTCGAGCTCACCCAGGAGCGCGCGGGCGTGGCCGCGCCCGCGCGCTGAGGCGCTGACGAACATGCGCTTGATCTCTCCCACCCCGGGCTCGAGCGGGCGCAGGCCGCCGCAGCCCACCGCGCGCTCGCCCTCGTACACGACCAGCCACGCGGCACCGGGGTCCGCGAAGGCCTCCTCGGTGGCGAAGATCGCCTCGCTGGGCGTGAAGTCGTCGCCCAGTCGCTCCTTCACAAGGGCCATGTACTCGGCGAACAGCGCGCGTGACGCCTCGCCGGTGGCGGGCTCGTGGCGGATCACGGACACGGGCGCAGGGCGAGCAGGACGAGATCGTCGTCGAGCTGCGGCCTCCAGAGCTCGGCCTCGTGCCGGACGGTGGCCACGAGCTCCTCCGGGCTCAGGCGCCGGCCGTGCTCGGCCAGGACCTGGCTGAGGCGCTGCTCGCCGAAGAAGACGCCGTCGCGGCGGGCCTCGATGAGCCCGTCGGTCGCGGCGAAGAGGACGTCGCCGACCTCGAACGGGACCTCGTGCGCCTCGTAGTGCGCCTCCTCCTCGACGCCGAGCGGCAGGCCGGTGCCGCTGAGCAGCTGCTGGCCGTCGGGCCGCAGGAGCACCGGTGGCGCGTGGCCGGCGTTGGCCCACCGCAGGCGCCCGTCGGCGATGACGCCCATGAAGGCCGCCACGAAGCTCGCGTCGGGCAGCCGGCCTTGGAGTAGGCGGTCGGTCTGGCTCAGCACCTCGGCCGGGCACTCGGAGTCCCACGTCCGCGCCTCGACGAAGAAGCGCACCATGGCGCTGAGCGCGGCGACCTCGAGGCCCTTGCCGCTGACGTCGCCGACGAGGACGGCGAGCGCGCCGCTGGGCAGCGTCCACACGCCGAAGATGTCGCCGCCGCTGGCCACGTGGCCCGCGGGCTCGTAGACCAGCCCCAGCTCGAAGCCCTGGATGTCGTGCCCGCGCCGCGGCACGTAGCCCCGGGTGAGCGCCTCGGCCACGCGGCGCTCGCGCTGGAAGTCCAGGGCGTTGGCGATCGCGCCCGCCGCCGGTCGCGCCAGCGCGGTGAGCCGCGCGAGCTCGGTCTCGCCGAAGTGGCCGACCTCGTGGTGGCTGGCGGTGAGGACGCCGAACAGACGCGGTCCGAGCGCGATCGGAACGTGCACGAACGACCCGATCCCCTCGCGCTCGACGAAGTCACGCACGAAGCGGTCGGCGTCGAGCGGGTCGCTCACGTAGGCCTGCCCGGTCCGCGCGACCTCGCCGATCATGCCCTCGCCCACCCGGAAGCGCTGCCGGCGCGACTCCTCGCTCATCCCGATGGCGGCCACGATGCGCAGGTCCGCGGTCGCCTCCTCGTAGCGGCGCAGCGCGACGATGTCCGCGTCCACGAGCGTGCGCGCCTGCTCGATGATCGCCGTGTAGACCTCATCGAGGTCCAGCGAGGCGCTCATCGCCTGCACGGCGTCGTTGAGCTCGCGCTCCTCGCGGCCGCGGCGCTCCTCTCGATCCAGCAGCTCTGAGCGCTCGAGCGCGATCGCGGCGAGGTCGGCGAAGACCTGGACCACGCGCAGGTCTTCCTCGCACAGCGGCGGCTGAGGCGCTCGGGAGGAGAGCGCCATCACGCCGAGCGTGCGCCCGCCGGCGGTGCGGACCGGGCACGAGATGAACGACGAGCTGCGGTACCAGGCCCAGGCCAGCTCGGCATCGTCTGGGTCCAGCTCGGCCTGGAGGCGCTCGCGCAAGGGCATCGCGCCTTCCCAGTCGTCGAAGCGCTGGATGAGCAGCGCCTCGCCGCGCTCGATGGCGGCCTCGGTCACGCCCGGTCGCTCGACGTCGTACGGGCGGGCGAGCACGGGCGTCATCGCCGAGCGCACCTCGTCGGTGGCGAACCACGCCGCGGCGGGACGGATCGAGCCCTCGTCGAAGTCGACGAGCTGGAACGCGCAGCCGCTCACGTCGAGCAGGCGGCGGATCTGCCCGATGATCTCGTCAAGCGTGTGCCCCAGCCAGGGTGGCGCCTGCACGGCGCCGACCCTATCTGCACCCGCTAGGCTTGACCACGGACCGTGCTAGGCGGGGAGGTAGCGGTGCCCTGTCGCTCGCAATCCGCTCTAGCGAGGCCGAATCCCCTCTTGAGGGGCCGGTCTGTGAGGCCAGCCCGCCGAGCAGCGGCGCTGATGGCCCGGGTCCCGCGCGACGTCGGCCCGTGAACCAGGTCAGGTCCGGAAGGAAGCAGCCTTAAGCGGATCCCGGTGGGCGCAGCGGGAGCTCCCGGTGCCGGAGCCGCTCGAGGTGCAAGCGCTCGTAGATCGACTTCGAGGGAGGGTGCACGGTCCGCTTCATTCGCAGCGCGCGAACAGCCTCCAGGACGCATTCGCGGCCACGGGACGAAAGCCGGTCGGCGGCGGCGGGATGCGCGGGTCGACGTCGCGCGGATCGAGGATGTACTGGCGCGCCACGCGCGCAGTGCTGGGCACGACGTAGGCCCCGGTTCGCGGCCGCGCCTCCTGCGCCACGGCGATGCTGTCGGGGTCGACGTCGAGCCACAGGGCGAGCAGGGGGACGGGGCGGTGGTTGGGAACGGTGGCGGGGAGGCACGGGAAGCGCGGGGTGAGGGCGTGCAGGTCGTCCTGGATGCCGTCCTGGATGCGCAGGGCGTCGCGGAGGTCACCGATGCGGTTCGCCTGCGCCGGGACGAAGGCGACGAGGGCGGCGAGCGTGGCCGCTCCGAACCAGGCCCATCGCCGGCGCCAGGGGTGGTCCTTCGCCAGCTCTCGCCAGCCGAAGGCGCCGGCCCCGCAGAAGATCGCCAGGATCGTGGCCGGGGCGAGCAGGTAACGGCCGAGGATAGGCAGGCCGGCCGCGGCGAGGACGCAGAACGCGAGCAGGGCGACCGCGCCGGCGACGGCGCCGAGCGCGACGCGCCTGCGCAGGAACGCGAGCGCGAGCAGGCCGCCGCCCGCGGCGCCGAAGAGGACGGGCTCGCGAAGGATCTCGCCCAGGCGGCGCGGGACGGTGACCGGCACCTCGTCGAGGCCGGTGATGCGGTCGAGGCGCTGGGCGGTGTCGCGTGTGCCCGTGAGCGAGTGCAGCGCGTCGCCGGTGACGACGAGGTCGCTGATCGCCCAGAGGGCCGGCGCGGCGGCGGCCAGCGCCCAGAGGCGAGGGTCGCGCACGCCGCCGCGCCACAGCCAGGCCAGGTAGAGGGCGGAGAACAGCCACGCCTCGGGCCGGATGAGGCCCGCCACGCCGAGGAGGGCCAGGACCGGCGCGCCCGCCCGGCGCCGGCGGGTCTCGACCAGGAGCGCGCCGAGGACGAGCACGAGGTAGGGGAGGTCGACGTACGCCCGCGCGCCGAAGTCGAGGACCGGACGGCGCGTGAGCACGATCGCCGCCGCCAGCACGCCGGCCGCGCGATTGACCCACGCCTCGCCGAGGCGGTACGTGACCCATCCCAGCGCGCCGAGCCACACGAAGGCGAGCACGAGCGTCACGCCGATCGCACCGCCGGCCCCGAGCAGCGAGAGCACCGCGCCGGCCAGCGTGGCCAGCGGGTGCGGGGTAGGGGCGAGCGAGACGTCGTAGTCGGGCAGCTGCCCGTGAGCGAGATCGCGCCCCCACACGAGCGCGTAGAGCGTGTCGTAGTTCGCCAGACCGCGGCCGGCAAGCGCCCACGCGGCGAGGCCGAGCACGAGGATCCACCCGATCGCCTTGCCGCGCCGCACGGGCGCGGACCCTATCCGGCCGCCCAGAGTCCCTCACCCCCTTCGCCCCGGTCCGGCGGCGCTCACGGAGACCGCGACCCGAGTCACTACACTCGGTCGTCCGTGACCGCCGGCCCCTCGCTGTACCGCCGCCACCGTCCGCGCACGTTCGCCGACGTCGTGGGCCAGGAGCATGTCGTGCGCACCCTGCGCAACGCCGTGGAGCAGCGCAAGGTCCATCATGCCTACCTGTTCGTGGGCTCGCGGGGCACGGGCAAGACGTCGATGGCGAAGATGCTCGCCGCCTGCCTGAACTGCCGAGGGGGCGAGGGAGCGGATGGGCCGACGGTCGAACCCTGCGGGCGCTGCGAATCGTGCGTGGCGATCGCCAACGCGACGTCGCTCGACGTCATCGAGATGGACGCCGCGTCGAACAACTCCGTCGACGACATCCGCGAGCTTCGAGAGTCGGTCCAGTTCGCGCCGGTCTCGGGGCGTTCGAAGGTCTACATCCTCGACGAGGCGCACATGCTCTCGCCGCAGGCCTGGAACGCGTTCCTCAAGACGCTCGAGGAGCCGCCGCCGGACACCATCTTCGTGCTCGCGACGACCGAGGCGCAGAAGGTCCTGCCGACCGTCGTCGACCGCTGTCATCGCTTCGACTTCGCTCGCCCGACCGTCGACCAGATCGCCACCGTCGTCAGCCGCGTGGCGGCGGCCGAGGGCATCGACATCGGCCCTGATGCCGTCGTGCTGCTGGCCCGCCACGCCACGGGCTCGTTCCGCGACGCGCTGGGCACGCTCGAGCAGCTCGTCACCTACACGGGCACCACGATCGCGACTGACGACCTGCTGGCGGTCCTCGGCGTGGCCGACGCCGACCTGCTCTTCGACGCCTTCGACGCCGTCGCCGCCGGCGACGCGCGAGCGGCGTGGCTGGCGGCGGCGCGGCTGGCCGACACCGGACGCGACGTCGCCCAGTTCCTCAAGGACCTCGAGGCCCACGCGCGCGACCTGCTCGTGGTGCAGACGCTCGGCGAGGTCCCGGCCGAGCTGCGCCTGACCCCCGACCGCGACGAGCGCCTGGCCGAACAGGCCCGCCGCGTGCCGCCCCCGAGCATCGTCCGCCTCCTCGACCTCCTGGCCGAGGCCCTGCGCACCGTCAAGGACGGCGCCGACGCCCGCACCCGCCTGGAGACGGCACTGGTCAAGGCCGCCTCCCCCGACGTCGACCCGACGGCCCGTGCCCTGATGGCCCGCCTCGAGCGGCTCGAAACCGCGCTGGGGGGCGGCAGCCCCGCGCCGGTCGCGGAGCGACCCGGTGACGCCGAGCGGCCGGCACCCGGGGAGCGCGCGGCTCGCGCCGAGCGGCCGGCAACCCCGGAGCGCGCCGCTCGCGCCGAGCGGCCGGCAACCGCGGAGCGCGCCGCTCGCGCCGAGCCAGGCACCCCTCCCTCGCCGCCGTCGGCGACGCCAGAGCCCGAGCATGCGGCCGCGCCGCACTCGGCCGCGACCGCCGTCGCCGTCGCCGAAGCGCCGCCCCAGCCCGAGCTGACCTTGGACGCCGTCCGCGCCCTCTGGCCGGCGGTGCTCGAGGCCCTGCGCGCCGACAACGGGATGCTCGCGGCGTGCCTCGGCGACGCGCATCCGGTGGAGCTTCGCGGCAACGAGGTCGTCGTCGCGTTCGGTGAGCACGACACCTTCAACCGCCGCATGGCCGATGGGCGCGAGCATCGCGCCGCCATCGACGCGGCGCTGCACGACCTCGCCGGGCGCGACCTCCGCGTCGCCTTCGAGCTGCGCGACGTCGCCGAGCTTCCGGTGGAGACCGAGACCAAGCCCGCCTCCGAAGACGAGCTCGTGGCACGCTTCAAGGCCGAGTTCGACGCCGAGGAGATCGTCCCCGACGACGATCAGCAAACCGACGAGGAACCGTGATGCCGCAGCCGCCCAACATGCAGCAGATGCTCAAGCAGGTCCAGAAGATGCAGCAGGACATGATGGCCGCCCAGGAGCAGCTCAAGCACGAGGAGGTCGAGGCCTCCGCCGGCGGCGGGATGGTCACCGTCAAGGTCTCCGGCGACCTCGTGGTGAAGTCGATCGTCATCGCTCCCGAGGGGATCGACCCCGACGACCCCGAGCTGCTGCAGGACATGGTGCTGGCCGCCACCAACGAGGCGCTGCGCGCCGCCCAGGAGCTGCAGCAGTCCAAGCTCGGAGGCCTCACGGGCGGGATGGACCTGGGCTCGCTGGGCCTCCCCGGGTTCTAGTTGTACCCGCCGTCCGTCCAGCGCCTCATCACCGAGCTGGGGAAGCTGCCCGGCGTCGGGCAGCGCACCGCGCAGCGACTCGCCTTCCACATCATGCGCGTGGACGCCGACGACGCCAACGCGCTGGCCGACGCCGTCCGCGAGGTGAAGGAGCGCATCGGGCTCTGCGAGGTCTGCTTCAACCTCGCCGACGAGGCGCGCTGCCGCATCTGCCAGGACGAGCGCCGCGACGCCGGCCTCATCTGCGTCGTCGAGGAGCCCGGCGACGTCATCCCCATGGAGCGCACGCACGAGTACCGCGGGCGCTATCACGTCCTCGGCGGGGCGCTGTCGCCGATCGAGGGCATCGATCCCGAGGACCTGAAGATCGCCGAGCTCTACGCGCGGGTCACCGCCGGCGGGATTCGCGAGGTCGTGCTGGCCACCAACCCGACGACCACGGGCGAGGCCACCGCGCTGCACATCGCCGCCGCCCTGCGCGAGCGCGCCCCCGACGTCGCGGTGACGCGCCTGGCCTCAGGCCTCCCGGTCGGCGCCGACCTCGAGTACGCCGACGAGGTCACGCTCGGCAAGGCCCTCGCCGGTCGGCGAGCGCTCTAGGGGCTACGCTCCGCCGCGCTCGGGTCCGCGGCAGCGGGCTCGCGCTCTCCGCGCGGCCTCAGGGGTCGCGATGGGCAATGAGGGAGGGGAGGGAGGGCGGGGAGTTGGTGCAGAGCGTGGGTGTTTCGCAACGCGTTGGCGGGCCGATGGCCGAACTGCGTCGGATAAGCGTCGGTTTCCGGGGCTAAACCGGCGCAGTTCGCGAACGGCGCCCGTCAGCCACCGACGCCGGAGGAAACACGCGCGCCCGCACCACCGCAACCCGCACGGCTCCCCTCCCTCATTGCCCATCGCGACCAGCAACGCAGAGCAGGACCGCAAGCCCGCTGGCGCGGACGCAAGCGCAGCGCACGGCGCCCGGCGGCGGCTCAGCTAGACCGCTGACGCCGCTGCTCAGCGCTGCGCCGCCGACCCGTGCCGGCCCCACCCACGACCCCGCCCCTCATGCCGGTCCCCATCGCGCAGTGCCATGGCGCTCCCGCCGCCGCGGCGCACCGGCTCGGCCGCCGCGATCACGGCGCCCCTGCCGAGGAACTCGATCGCGGTGGCCGCGCCGATCTCCGAGCCGGTCCCGGCGTTGACCACGAACTTCTGTCCGCGGGCCTGTAGCGCCGCGGCCTCCGGCGTGCCCAGGAAGGCCGCCTCGGTCTGCGTCGTCGCGGTATTGCGCTGGCTGAGCCGCGGCGCCGCGATCGCCTCCGGCAGCGTCATCCCGAAGTCGAGGCGGTTCAGCAGCACCTGCGCGACGGTGGTGATGATCGACGCCCCGCCCGGCGATCCGAGCGCGAGGAACGGCCTGCCGTCGCGCAGGACGATCGTCGGCGCGATCGACGAGCGCGGGCGCTTGCCGGGTGCCACCGAGTTCGCGCCGCTGGTCGCGCCGGTCGCCGCGTCGAGGTTGAAGTCGGTCAGCTCGTTGTTGAGGAGGAAGCCGTAGCCCGGCACCACCATGCCGTTGCCGCCGGTCTGCTCGATGGTGAACGTGTAGTCGACGACGTTGCCCCAGCGGTCACTGACGGTGAGGTTCGTCGTCGAGCCCAGCCGGGCCGCCGATGCGCTGCCGTCGGCCACGGGCTTGGGATCGTCGCTGGGGTCGCCCGGCGCGACCGGACTGGTCGCGGCCGTCTCGGTGATCTTCGCCCGGCGCTCGGCCGCGAAGGAGTCCGAGAGCAGGCCGGCGAGCGGCACGCTGACGAAGCCGGGGTCCGCGACGAACGCGCCGCGGTCGGCGTACGCGTAGCGCGAGGCCTCGATGAAGTAGTGCAGCGCCTGCTCGCGGGGCAGCGCGCCGTAGTTCGGATAGCCCTCGAGGATGTTCAGGATCTCGGCCACGGTCGAGCCGCCGCTCGACGGCGGCGCCATGCCGTAGACGTCGAGGCCGCGGTAGCCGATGTGCGTCGGGTCGCGGTCCAGCGCGCGGTAGCCCGCGAGGTCGCTCAGTTCCATGACGCCCGGGCGCACCGAGCGCGTCGACCCGGCCCGCAGCGGCGGGTGCTGCACGGTGTCGACGATGGCCTGGGCCAGCGGCCCCGAGTAGAAGGCGTCGGGCCCGTCGTGCGCGATGAGCTCGTAGGTCTTCGCCAGATCGGGGTTGCGGATGACCGTGCCGACGTCGCGGGGCGTCCCGTCGGGATCGAGGTAGAGCGCCGCGGTGGCCGGGAAGTCGGCGAAGATCGCCTTGGCCTCGTCGGTCTGGTTGAAGAAGGTCTGGTCGACGGTGAACCCCCGCAGCGCGGCGGCGATCCCGGGGCGCAGCGCGCGGCGCAGCGACCAGGTCCCGAACTCGTCCAGCGCCTTCTCCCAGGCCCGCAACGTCCCCGGCACGCCGACGCTCATCCCGCTCACGCGCTGAGCCTCGAATGGCGTGAGGCCCTCGAAGGCGTCGGACCGCATCTTGGCCGGCGCGGTCTCGCGCGAGTCGATGGTGTGCACCGTGCCGTCGCGCGCCGAGTAGATCGTCATGAACCCGCCGCCGCCGAGGCCGCACGAGTACGGCTCGACCACGCCGAGGACGGTGGCCGCCGCGACGGCCGCGTCGACGGCGTTCCCGCCGCGGCGCAGAGCGGCGATGGCCGCCTGGGTCCCCTGCACGTCGACGCTCGCCGCGGCGCCGCCACGCCCGATGGCGGTGGGCTCCTTGGCGGGAGCGATGGGCGGGTGGTGGGCGAGGGCTGCGGGTGCGGCGACGAGCGTGGCGGCCAGAAGCGTGAGGAGCAAGCGGCGCATGCCGGTTCCGTACCCCGGCGCGGAGCGGCTGACGCCTATCCTTGCGCCTCGCATGGAGAACGGGACGGTGGTCATGAAGTTCGGCGGCACCTCGGTCGCCGACGCCGAGCGGCTCAAGCGCGCCGCGCAGCGCATCGTGGCCAAGCGCGAGGCCGGGCACCGCGTCGTCGCGGTCCTCAGCGCGCGCGGCAAGGAGACCGATCGCCTCATCGCCGAGGCCCACGAGGTCTCGCCCCAGCCCGACCCGCGCGAGATGGACATGCTGCTCTCCACCGGCGAGCGCGTGTCGTGCGCCCTGTGCGCGATGGCCATCAACGACCTCGGCCACCGCGCGATCTCGCTGACCGGCTCGCAGGCGGGCATCGTCACGGACACCTCCCACACGAAGGCGCGCATCCTCAGCGTGCGCGCCGAGCGCATCTTCAGCGCGCTCGACGAGGACTCGATCGTCCTCGTGGCGGGCTTCCAGGGCGTGAGCACGGCGCGCGACGTCACCACCCTGGGGCGCGGCGGCTCGGACACGACCGCGGTCGCGCTGGCCGCCGCGGTGGGCGCCGACGTGTGCGAGATCTACACCGACGTCCCCGGCGTGTTCTCGGCCGACCCGCGCATCGTGCCCTCCGCGCGCAAGCTCCCCGTCGTCTCCTTCGAGGAGATGCTCGAGATGGCGGCCTCCGGCGCCGGCGTGCTGCAGCTGCGCTCGGTCGAGTACGCGCGCAACCACGGCGTGCGCATCCACTGCCGATCGAGCTTCGACGACGCGCCCGGTACCGTTGTCCTGTCCGAAGAGGAAACCGTGGAGCAGCCCCTCATCACCGCCGTCACCCACTCGCTCGGCGAGGCACGCGTCACGCTCATGGGCGTGCCCGACACGCCGGGCATCGCCGGGCGCGTCACCACCGCGCTGGCCGAGGCCAACGTGAACATCGACATGATCGTCCAGGGCGAGCCCGAGACCGAGGGCCTGCGGGCCGACATGTCGTTCACCGTCCCGCGCGACGACGTGCGCCTGGCGCGCGCGGCGCTCGAGCCGATCGCCTCCGAGCTCGGCATGACCGTCGCGACCGACGAGAGCATGGGGAAGGTCTCCATCGTCGGGGCGGGAATGAAGACGCACCCCGGCGTGGCAGCCAAGGTCTTCACGACGCTCGGCGAGCACGGCATCAACATCCAGATGATCTCCACCTCACCGATCCGCATCTCGTGCGTCGTCCCGGGCGATCGAGTGCCGGACGCGGTGAAGGCCCTGCACGGCGCCTTCGAGCTCTCGGGGGAGGGAGCCATCCGTCCCGAGCAGCCGTTCGGGGAGTTCGCGTCGTGAGGCTCGCGGTCGTGGGCGCGACCGGCGCCGTCGGGACGATCATGCTCGGCCTGCTCGAGCGTCGGGCCTTTCCGGCCGACGAGATCGTGCCCTTCGCCTCCGAGCGCTCCGCGGGCAAGCGCATCGGCGAGATGGTCGTCCAGCCGCTGCGCGATGACACCATCGCCGGCTTCGACGTGGCGCTGTTCAGCGCGGGCGCCACCACGTCGCGCGAGTGGGCGCCCCGCTTCGCGGCCGCGGGCGCGCTCGTGGTCGACAACTCGTCGGCCTGGCGGATGGATCCCGACGTGCCACTCGTGGTCTGCGAGGTCAACGCCGGCGCGCTGACGCACATCGGCAAGGGCATCGTCGCCAATCCGAACTGCACGACGATGGCGGTGATGCTCCCGGCCAAGGCGCTGCACGACGCCTTCGGACTGATCGCCATGGTCTGCACCTCCTTCCAGGCCGCCGGGGGCGCCGGCCAGAAGGGCATGGACGAGCTCGCCGCGCAGGTCGACCCCATCCGCGGGCACGACCTCGTCAACGACGGCGCGACCGCCGCGGCCGCCGTCGAGCCGAGCGTCCACGCCAAGGCATTGGCCTTCAACGTCGTGCCGTGGCTGGGCAAGGAGGTCGAGGGCGGCTACAGCGACGAGGAGATGAAGCTCATCAACGAGTCGCGCAAGATCCTCGACATCCCTGCCCTCGAGGTGGCGCCGACCTGCGTGCGCGTGCCGGTGATGGTCGGGCACGCCATCGAGGTGCGCGCGACCTTCGCGCGGCGCGTCGGGGTCGACGCGGCGCTCGAGGCGATGCGCGCGTTCCCCAACCTCGAGCTCGACGACATCCCCACGCCGCTGGAGTGGGCCGGCCGCGACGAGGTCGCCGTCGGGCGCGTGCGCGCCGATCTCTTCGACGACCACAGCCTCAACTTCTTCGTCGTGGGAGACAACCTGCTCAAGGGCGCGGCGCTCAACACGGTGCAGATCGCCGAGCTCCTGTGCGAGCGCGGACTCGTCGGGGCCGAGGTCACAGCTCGGTAACCGCCCCGAGCCGGAGGAGGACGTGGACGGCTAGGCGCCGCGTTCAGAGGGGCCCGCCGGAGACGGACCGCTCTGGAACCACGCGAAGGTGAAGCAGCCGAGCGCGACGATCGCGGCCGCGATCCCGTGCTTGACATGGTGGTGCGACGAGCCCGCCTCGTGGCCGGGGACGAACGACGGCAGCGCACTGGCGCTGTCGACCCAGTAGAGCACGGCGAGGGTGAGCAGGGCGACGCCGAGGACGAGGGCCGGCAGGATGAGGGAGCGGTGCTTGGTCATGGTCCCCGTCATGGTCGTGCCGCCTCATGAAACGGCGATGAAAGGCTCGCCGTCCGGGGAGGCAGTGCGATCCACACGTCGGCGCCGCCGTCGTGGCCGCGGCCCGCGTGGGCGCTGCCGCCGTGGGCCGTGGCGATCGCTGCGACGATGGCGAGCCCCAGGCCCGCGCCCGGACGCCGCTCGCCGTCGGGGCGCGCGAAGCGATCGAAGGCGCGCGGCAGGTAGTCGGGCGGCAGCCCTGGCCCGTCGTCGCGCACGTGCAGCTCGACGCCCTGGCCGGCGGCGCGCGCCTCGATGACGACGGTCCCGGCGCCGTAGCGCATCGCGTTGTCGACGAGGTTGGCCAGCGCCTGGCGCAGGCGGTCGGCGTCCGCGAAGGCGATCAGCTCGGCCGGGCCCTCGACCGCGATGGCGCGGCCCTCGCGCGCGGCACGTGGCGCGAACGACGCGGCCACGAGCGCCATGACGTCGGCGGCCACCAGCGGCTCGGGCCGCACGGCGAGCGTGCCCTCGTCGAGGCGCGCGAGCGCCAGCAGGTCCTCGGCGAGGGCCACGAGGCGATCGGTCTCCTCGGTGGCGGACCGCACGACGCGCTGCAGCTCGGCGCGGTCGGGGTCGCCGGCCGCCGCGAGCTCGAGCTCCCCCTTGAGGATGGCCAGCGGCGTGCGCAGCTCGTGACTGGCGTCGGCCAGGAACGCGCGCTCGCGGCCGCGCGCGTCGGCCAGCCGCGCCAGCATCTCGTTGAGCGTCACGCCGAGGCGGCGGATCTCGTCGCGCGCCCCGGGGAGCGGCAGGCGCGCGTCGGGGTCCACGGCCGACATCGTCGCGGCGCGCCGGCGCATGGCCTCGACGGGGCGCAGCGCGCCGGCCGCGAGGGCGTAGCCGGCCGCGGCCGCGAGCAGGAGCGCCAGCGGGCCGCCGATGAGCAGCGCGCCGGTGAGCGTGTCGAGCGCGCGCTCGCGCTGGGGCAGCGAGGCGCCGACGACCACGACGAGGCCGCGAGCGCGCACCGGCTCGGCGAGCAGGCGCAGGCTCTCGCCGCGATCGCGCACGATGCGCCCCCGGCGCGCCGCGCCGAGCTCGTCGGCGCGCAGCAGCACGCGCGTGCCCGCCGACGGCGTGGCCGCGACCACGCGCCCGCGCGCGTCGAGCACCTGCGCGAGGTCGCCGATCTGCCCGGGCAGCGGCCCGGTCGCGCGCAGCAGCGCGGCCGGATCGCCGCTGCGCGCGGTCGCGACCACGTCGTGGGCGCGCAGGGCCAGCGCGTCGTCGATGCCCCGGTCGATGCCGGCCTGGGTGTGCAGGTACAGGAAGGCCCCGACGATGGCCAGGACCACGGCCATCACCGCGGTGTAGGCCAGGGTGAGCCGGGCCCGCAGCGGCAGCGAGCTCAAGATGCGGCCGCCGGCGCGCACAGGCGGTAGCCCACGCCGCGCACGGTCTCGATCGAATCGGTGCCGAAGGGCCGGTCGATCTTGTCGCGCAGCAGGCGAACGTAGGCGTCGACGACGTTGGAGCGGTGCTCGTAGCTCTCGTCCCACACCTGCTCGATGATGGCGAAGCGCGTGAGCACCTCGCCGGGGTGGCGCATGAAGGCCTCGAGCAGCGCGTGCTCCTTGGCCGACAGCGAGAGCGGCTCGTCGCCTCGCCAGGCCTCGCGGCGTGCGGGGTCCAGTCGCAGGTCGCCGACCGTGAGGACGGCCGGGCGCTCCACCGCCCCGCGTCGGGCGACGGCGCGCAGCCGGGCCGCGAGCTCGGCGAGCGAGAACGGCTTGACGAGGTAGTCGTCGGCGCCGACGTCCAGGCCCTCGACGCGGTCGCTCACGTCGTCGCGCGCGGTGAGCATGAGCACCGATGCCCACACGCCCTCGGCGCGCAGCCGCCGGCAGGTCTCGAAGCCGTCGATGCCGGGCAGGCCGATGTCGAGCACGATGGCGTCGTAGGTGCGTGACCCCGCGCGCCACAGCGCGTCCTCGCCGGTCTCGCAGTGGTCGACGGCGTGGCCCTCCGCCCGCAGGGCACGCACGATCAGCGCGCCCAGCTTGGGCTCGTCCTCGACGACCAGGAGGCGCATCGGCGAGCCGAGTATGCCTCAACCTCCCGCCGCGAAGATCACGGTGCACGTCACGCCGGCGCCGATGCAGTAGAGCCCGAACGGCGTGAGTCGATTGGTCTCGAAGTAGCGCAGCAGGAAGCGCACGGCCACATAGGTCGTGACCGCGGCGCACAGCGCCGCCACGAGCGCCGGGCCACGCACGCCGTCCCCCTGATGCCCCAGGAGGTCGGGCAGCTTGAGCAGCGCGGCAGCGCCGATGATCGGCGTGGCCAGCAGAAACGCGTAGCGCGCCGCATCCTCGTTCGAGAGCCCGACGAGCAGGCCGCCGCCCATCGTCACGCCCGAGCGCGAGATGCCGGGAACGAGCGCGGCGGCCTGCGGCGTGCCCACCGCGATCGCCTGGCGCCAGGTCAGGCGCGCCGGACGCGCGGGCGCGCGCCGGCGCAGGCGCTCGAAGGCGAGCAGGAGCACGCCGTTGAGCGCGAGGAAGGCGGCGGCCGACGGGGCCGACGCGAACAGCGTGCGCAGCGGGTGCTCGAGGACAAGGCCGATGATCCCCGCCGGGATGGTGCCGACCACCAGCAGCCAGCCCAGGCGCTCGTCCGCGTCGTCGGCTGCGATCGCCCGCCGGCGCAGCGAGCGCACCAGCCCGGCCACGATCCGGCGCCACTCGTCGAAGAAGATGCCGAAGAGCACGATCGCCGTGGCCAGGTGCGTCGCGACCAGGAAGGCCAGGAAGTAGGGGTCGTTCTGGTGGATGTCCCAGCCCGCGAGCCGCGGCAGGATCACCGCATGCCCGAGGCTCGAGATCGGAAAGGGCTCGGCCACGCCCTGCAGCAGCCCTAGGACGGTGGCCTGAAAGTAGGAGATCGGGTGCACCGCAGCGACGCTACGGCGCCTTCATGAAACGGCGGTGAAAGGCCTACTCGGTGGCGACGCCGGCCACGACGGTCGTGGCCCAGTCGATCACGCTCGCCGGCTTGACCACGTGGCGCTGCATGCCCAGCTCCTTGGGCTCGAGGCCGAGCGCGAGGCCGACGAGCTGCGGGAGGTGCAGGACGGGCATGTCGAGGTCGCGCCCCACCGTGCGCTCGGCCAGCGGCTGCTGCAGGTCGAGGTTGAGGTGGCACAGCGGGCAGGGCGTGACCAGGCAGTCGGCGTCGGCGTCGACCGCGTCACCCAGATGACGGCCGGCCTGCTTGAGCGAGGCTTCCTTGTTCATGGTGATGATCGGAAAGCCGCAGCACTTGTGCGAGCCGGCGTACTCGATGACCGTCCCGCCCAGGGCGTCGATGACCATGTCGAGGTAGCGGTCGCGGGGGCGCTCGACCGAGTCGATGCCCAAGCGGTCGATCGGGCGCACGATGTAGCAGCCGTAGAACGGCCCGACCTTGAGGTCGGTCAGCGGGCGCTTGACGCGCGAGCGCAGCTCCTCGAGGCCCAGCTCCTCGACCAGCAGCCAAAGGAGGTTCTTGTTCGTCAGGCCCTTCTCGTAGGTCAGGCCGTCGCCGGTCAGGTGCTCGTTGATGTGCGCGCGGTACTCGGCGCTCGCGTCCAGGCGCTCCTGGCACTCGCTCTGCGCGCCCTGGCACGTCGAGCAGATGTTCATCATCAGGTCGGCGCCGTCGACGCGCTGGGCGAGCGCGAAGGTGCGGGCGTTGAGCGTGTCGGCCAGCTCCTGGTTGTGCTCGGCGATGACGCCGGCCCCGCAGCAGGCGGCGCGATCGAGCTCGACGAGCTCGATGTCGAGCAGCGGCGCCACCTTGGCCATCGAGCCGTGCAGCTCCGGCGTGAACCCGCGGCTCACGCAGCCCGGCCAGTACGCGACCCTCATGCCACGCTCCCGTGCGGATCGCCGCCGGGCGCCGAAGGCATCCCGTCCCCAGCGGGCGGGTCATCCTCGTCGTAGCCCACGATGTAGAGGTTGAGCTCGAAGCGCTCCTCGTGCCCTTCGATCGTGTCGTA
>DASVFT010000037.1:0-29521 GCA_036379935.1 Solirubrobacteraceae bacterium
GGTGATCTCGGCCGAGCTCGGCGTCGGCAAGCCGCACGCGGCGATCTTCCGCGCCGCGCTGGAGCGCCTGGGCACCGCCGGCCCCGCTCTGCACGTGGGCGACAGCATCGAGGCGGACGTCGCCGGCGCACGCGCCGCCGGGCTGGAGGCGGTCCTCGTGGTGCGCGACGGCGCGGCCGCGCCCGACGGCGTGCGCACGGTGTCGTCGCTGGCCCAGCTGCTCGAAGACGCGACGACCGGCTAGCGCGGTCGCCTCGTACTCTCTGACGACAGCCGATGTCGAGCCCTCCCTCCTCCGTTCCGCCCCCGTCGTTCGGCACGGCCCCCGAGCTGCCGGCCGGCGTGGAGCGCCCGGCGCGGGCCGGCGAGCCGGGCTGGCGGCCGTGGACCGCGTGGGTCGGCCTCGTGGCCGCGTTCGGCGCCGCCCTGGTGGCGGCGCTCGTGATCGGCGTCGGCGGTGCGATCGCCGGCTCGAGCTTCTCCGACCCGACGCCCGCGGTGAACATCGTCGCCACCATGGCGCAGGACGTGTGCCTGGTCGCCGCCGCGCTCCTCTTCGCGGGGCTCGCGGGACGCCCGCGCCCGGTCGACTTCGGCCTGCGCCCGACGCATCCCTGGCGCGCGCTGGGCTGGATGGTGCTCGCCTTCGCTGCCTTCTTCGTGTTCACGGCGGTGTGGGTGAAGATCGTGGGCGGCGACCCCAGCGACGAGAAGCTGCCCGAGGAGCTCGGTGCCGACGACAGCACGGTGGCGCTGCTCGCGGTCGCCTTCCTCGTCGCGGTCGTCGCGCCCGTGGCCGAGGAGTTCTTCTTCCGCGGCTTCTTCTACGGCGCCCTGCGCAACTGGCGCGGCGTGGTGCCCGCGGCGCTCCTCACCGGGCTCGTGTTCGGCGCGATCCACGCTGGTTCGACCGATGTCGAGTTCCTGGTCCCGCTCGCCTTCTTCGGCTTCGCGCTGTGCCTCCTGCGCGAGCGCACCGGCTCGCTGTATCCGTGCATCGTCCTGCACTGCGCCAACAACTCGCTGGCCTTCGGGATCTCGCAGGAGTGGACCTGGCAGATCCCGGTGCTCTTCGGAGTCTCGCTGACGATCATCTCGCTCGGCGCCCTGCTCGTCCGCGCCCGCTGGGAGCCCGCGGTGGCGGCCGCCGCATAGCGCACCGCGCGCCCACCCGTTCCCGCCCGCTGGTGGCGCAGGTACATTTCCGCGCCATGCACGCGCCACGCAGGGCAAGGTTGCGCCACGGACAAGGCGAACGTCGGGCACGGGCCGTCCTCTCCGGCTCCGTCCTGGCCCTTCTCGTCGCCGCGCCCAGCGCGGCTTCCGCGGCTCAAGGGCCGCTGCTGTCGCTCACGCCCGAGCAGGTGGGCGGCGATCGCTCGACCCTCGTCGGCCAGCCGTGGCGCGTGCGCGTGGTCATGCAGCCGTGGGTCGAAGGGCAGACGGTCAGCGTGCGCTTCTTCCGCCACGGCCGCCGGCTGAGCGAGGTGCAAGTGCCGTTGCAGCCCTCGCCGACCGGCAAGTCGGGGATGGCGCTCGTGCCCTTCACGAGCAACCTGCCGGCCACGATCGAGGTTCGTGCCACGCACTACGCCACCCCGACGGCCGGCGCGCTGGTGGCCAAGCCGGTGCGGGTCGACGTGGCAGCGCTGCACGCCGAGCCGGGCGCGCGGGGACCGGCGGTGCGCCTGCTCCAGGCGCGCCTGGCCGCCCTGGGCTACGTGGTCGGGCGGCGCGGGCTCTTCGACCAGCGCACGGCGCGGGCGGTGCTGGCCTTCCGCAAGGTCACGGGCATGGCCCGGACCACGAACGCGAGCGCGGAGGTCTTCCGCGCCCTGGCGCACGGCAAGGGCGCCTTCCACGTGCGCCATCCCGAGCACGGCAAGCACGTCGAGGCCAACCTCACGCGCCAGGTGATCGCGCTCATCCGCGGCGGCAAGGTCGAGCGCATCTACCCCGTCAGCTCGGGCAAGCCTTCGACGCCGACCGTCATCGGCTCGTTCCGCGTGTACTCGAAGTCGCCCGGCTACAACGCCAAGGGGATGTACTTCTCCAGCTACTTCATCCGCGGCTTCGCCGTCCACGGCTACGCGCAGGTGCCGATCTTCGCGGCCAGCCACGGCTGCCTGCGCGTGCCGATCCCCGACGCGGTGCCGATCTACGACTGGCTGAAGATCGGCGACATCGTCGACGTCTACCGCTAGGTCGGCGTCAGGCCCGGTAGCGGACGAAGCCGGCCAGCAGCGCCAGCCCGAAGCCGTAGACGACGAGGGCCAGCAGGGTGGGCACGCCGCGCGCGACCCACGAGCTCGAGACGTTCTTGATGATCGGCGAGAAGGGCGTGACGAGGATGTCGTCGGCATCGTCGATGGCCTCGCGCACGGAGGTGTGGGCGCGCTCGCGCGCGCGCTCCTGACTGGCCGTCGGGTTCGGGTTGCGCGTGGCCTTCAGGCCCGCCACCGCCGCGGCGCTCGCGTTGGCGGCGTTGCGCGTCTCGTCGAGCGCGAACAGCCCGAAGCTCACCAGCACGATCGCGCTGCAGGCGACCGCGGCCGTGCGCAGGAGTCTCTCGAGCACGCCCGGTAGGGTAGGCGGCAGCATGGACGCCCAGCAGCGGCTGATCGACGAGTTGCGTACTCACGCTCTCGTGATCGGCGAGGTGGTGCTGACCAGCGGCCAGACCGCGCAGTACTACGTCGACGCCAAGCGAGCCGTCCTGCGCCCCGCCGGATTCGCCGCCATGGCCGAGCTGATCGCCGCGCGCGCGCGCGACTGGGGGGCCACCGCGGTGGGCGGGCTGACCATGGGAGCCGACGCGCCGGCGTGCGCGGCGCTGGCCGGCGGCGCCGACGTCAAGGCCTTCTTCGTCCGCAAGGAGACCAAGCAGCACGGCCTCCAGCGGCGCATCGAGGGACCGGCGCTGGAGCCCGGCGACCGCTGCCTCATCGTCGAGGACGTCGTCACCACCGGAGGCTCGACGCTCCAGGCCATCGACGCCGTGCGCGAGGCCGGCCATCCGATCGCCGGCGTCGTCACGATCCTCGACCGCCTGGCCGGCGGCGCCGAGCGCATCCGCGAGGCCACCGAGGGCGCCCCCTACGAGCCCCTGACCACCATCGACGACGTCTACCCCGAGCGCCCGGACCGGTAGCGCCCGCGGTCGGGCCGCACGCGGGTGCGCAGTGCCCCGAGCAGGATTCGAACCTGCGGCCTACTCCTTAGGAGGGAGTCGCTCTATCCAGCTGAGCTATCGGGGCGCGCTCGCGTGAGCGAGGATGGCACACTCCGCCGCTGCATCCCGGCGAACCTTTAACCGATCGTTACACGCCGATGCCTACAGTGCCCGGTCCTGGCCTGCTCTGGGAGGAGGGGGCCATGAGGGAACGAATCACACACAAGAGCAGAGGCATAGCCGCGCACAGGGGAGCCTGCGCGGATCAGCTCTGACAGGAGTAAAGTCGCGCCGCCGGGGGAATGAGTCCCGGCCGCACCACCTGCAGTACTTGGGAGAGGGACCCATCAGCGAGGTACGAAGATGACGCGAGGCCGTAGGCCGTGAGCACCGGCGCTGCCGAGCTGCTGCAGGACACCGGTGGCACGATCACCGACGAGGCGGCCGGAACTGCACAGGAGATCGCCGCACGCTCGCCGCTCGCGCTCTTCTGGCGCAGGCTGCGCCAGGACAAGGTCGCTCTCGTCGCGCTGGGCTTCATCGTCCTGCTCATCTTCATCGCGATCTTCGCCGGCCTCCTCGTCAAGCTCTTCGGCGCGCACCCGCCCAACGCCCAGAACTCCTCGGCGCTCGACGAGTTCGGCTCGGCGGCCGCCCCCGGGCACGGATACCTCCTCGGCACGGACGCGCTCGGCCGCGACGTCTTCAGCCGCACGCTCTATGGCGCCCGCGTCTCGCTCGAGGTGGCCTTCCTGGCCACGGGGCTGATCGTCGTCATCGGCGTGGTCCTGGGCATGATCGCCGGCTACTACCGCGGCGCCGTCGACACCATGCTGTCGCGCTCGATGGACGTGGTCCTGGCCTTCCCCGTGCTCCTGCTCGCGCTCGGCCTGGGCGCGGCGTGCTCGCTCAAGGGCTGCCTGACCGCCGACGCGGTCGGGCGCGACCTGCTCGTCGCCGGGCTCGTGGTGCTCCTCGTGCCCATGGCCCTGACCGCGATCTCGCAGGCGCGCGGGCGCGCGGGCTTCAAGGCCATCGCCGGGCCCGACTGGGTCCTGCGCGTGGCCCCGGGGGCGCTCATCCTCGTCCTCGGCCTGTTCTTCTCGCTGGTCGTGTCGTCCAACGCGACGCTGATCCAGCCGGGCCTGCCCGTCGTGATCTTCGTCATCACGATCGCCGGCTGGCCCTACATGGCCCGCATCATCCGCGGCCAGGTCCTCTCGCTGCGCGAGAAGGAGTTCGTCGAGGCCGCCCGCTCGCTGGGCGCCTCCGACACACGCATCATCTTCCGCCACATCCTGCCGAACCTCGTGGCGCCGATCATCGTCTACACGACCCTGCTCATCCCGACGAACATCCTGTTCGAGGCTGCGCTCTCGTTCCTGGGCGTCGGGGTCCAGCCGCCGACGGCGAGCTGGGGGGCGATGATCGCCGACGCCATCGAGATCTTCGACACCGCGTGGTGGTACATGACGGCCCCGGGAGTGGCGCTCCTGCTCACGGTCCTCGCCTTCAACCTCGTCGGCGACGGCCTGCAGGACGCGCTCAACCCGCGGACGGGGCGCTGAGGAGCGCCCAAGAGGAGAGAGAAGTGCACTACGTCCCGCAACAAGGAGGAGTACGAATGAGGAGGTCCGTTCGCTGGACCCTCTGTGCCAGCGTCGTAACGGCGCTGGCGATGTTCCTGGCCGCCTGTGGTGGCAACGACAACGGCGGCGGCGGTGGTGGCGGCGGGACCGTCACGACCCAGACCAAGGTCCAGGAGGGCAAGAAGGGTGGTTCCCTGACCTTCCTCGCCGCGGGCGACGTGGACTGGATGGATCCGGGCCAGACCTACTACACGTTCGGCTACCAGGTCGCCTACGCGGTCAACCGAACGCTCTACTCGTTCAAGCCCGACGACTCGATCAAGCCGGTCCCGGACCTCGCCGAGGGCGAGCCCGAGATCTCGGCCGACAACAAGACGGTCACCGTCCATCTGAAGAAGGGCATCAAGTACGCGCCGCCGGTGAACCGCGAGGTCAAGGCGGCCGACATCAAGTACGCCTTCGAGCGCTCGTTCTCCAAGGAGGTCCCCAGCGGGTACGCGGGCACCTACTTCGGCACGATCGTCGGCACGCCGGACAAGCCCAACTCCGGTGACATCAAGCCGATCTCCGGGATCGAGACGCCCGACGACTCCACGATCGTCTTCAAGCTCAAGGACGCGACCGCGCCCCTGATCTCCCAGGCCCTGGTGATGCCCATCACCACGCCGGTGCCCCAGGAGTACGCGGAGAAGTACGACAAGAGCACCCCGTCGAAGTACAACCAGTACGTCGCCTTCACCGGTCCGTACATGGTCAAGAACGATCCGACGACGGGCAAGCTCACCGGCTGGCAGCCGGGCAAGCAGATCCAGATGGTCCGCAACCCCAACTGGGATGCGAAGACCGACTACCGCCCGGCCTACCTCGACTCGGTCACGATCGAGGAGGGCAACGACGACCTCACCACCGCCGCTCGGCGCGCGCTGAACGGCAGCGGGCTGGCGTGCTGTGACTCCGGCGCCCCGCCGGCCCCGGTGCTCAAGCAGGCGCTCCAGCGCAACAAGGACCAGGTCGTCTTCGTGCCGTCCGGTGGAACGCGCTACATCGCGTTCAACATGACGGTCAAGCCGTTCGACAACATCAACATTCGCAAGGCGATCATCGCCTTCTCGGATCGCAACGCCCTGCGCCTGACGCGCGGCGGCGCGGTCCTCGGCGACATCGCCACCGGGTGGATCCCGCCGGACTTCCCGGGCTTCAAGGAGGGCGGTGGCCTGAAGCAGAACACCGACCTGGACTACCTGAAGAACCCGAACGGCGACCCGGCACTGGCCAAGAAGTACATGCTGGCGGCCAAGAAGGACGACCCGAGCCTGCCGATCGACGCCAACGGCAAGTGGACCGGCGGTGAGAAGATCCTCACGGTCGCCACCAACGCCGATCCGGGCAAGAAGACCGCCGAGGTCTTCCAGGGCCAGATCGAGCAGCTCGGCTTCAAGCTGAACTTCCGCGTGGTCCCGCAGGACTCGCTGTACACGAAGTTCTGCTCCGAGCCGGAGGCCAAGGTGGCCATCTGCCCGAACGTGGGCTGGTTCAAGGACTTCGTGGACCCGCAGTCGATGCTCGACGCCACGTTCAACGGCAAGAACATCCTCCAGCACGGCAACGTCAACTGGCCGCAGCTCAACGTGCCGGCGATCAACGACGCCATGAAGCAGGCGTCCACGCTGGCGGTGGGCACCGAGCGCAACACCGCCTGGGCGAAGATCAACCACATGATCGCCGAGCAGGCGCCCGCGATCCCCTGGATCTGGGACAAGAGCGCGACGGTCGCGTCGAAGAACGTCCAGCTCGTCGTCAACGGCTACGACACGGCGATGGACCTCAACTTCAGCTCGCTGAAGTAGGAGGACGCGGCACCGTCGTAGAGGCACACTGAGGAGCAGGGCCCCGCCGGCGCGACCGGCGGGGCCGCTCCTCGCCACCACCCCGCAACCGCTCCCACCAATGGCCGCCTTCATCATCCGCCGCCTGCTCTGGATGGTCGTGCTGCTCCTCGTGATCAGCTTCCTGACCTACATCATCTTCTACACGCTGCCGGCGGCGGACCCGGTGGCGCTCCGCGCCGGACGGCTGGCGACGCCCGAGCTGCGCGCCTCGATCGAGCACACGCTGGGGCTCGACAAGCCCTGGTACATCCAGTACCTGAAGTACCTCGACCGGCTCGTCCTGCACTTCGACTTCGGCTACAGCTACCAGAACTCGATCTCGGTCAAGTCGCAGATCTTCGACCGCCTCCCGGCCACGGGCGCGCTCGCGGTGGGCGGCGCGCTGGTGTGGCTGCTGGTCGGCATCCCCGTCGGGATCATCTCCGCCATCAAGCGCGGCACGTGGATGGACCGCCTGGCCATGGGCGGCGCGCTGGTGGCCATCTCCGCGCCGGTCTACTGGCTCGGCCTCGTCTCGCTCTACCTCTTCTCCAAGGGCCTGGGCAAGATCCCGCTCTTCGAGGGCCAGGGCGCCTATCCCAACACCGGCACGATCGTCTCCGACCCCGGCCATGTGATCCCCGCGCTGATCCTGCCGTGGTGCGTGCTGGCCGCCTCGTTCGCGGCCGTCTACGCGCGCTTCCTGCGCGGCAACCTGCTCGAGACGATGTCCGAGGACTACATCCGCACCGCGCGCGCCAAGGGCCTGCGCGAGCGCGCGGTGGTCTTCAAGCACGGCGTCCGGTCGGCCATCACGCCGATCGTCACCATCCTCGGGCTGGACCTGGGCATCCTCCTCGGTGGCGCGATCCTCACCGAGACCGTCTTCAACATCCCCGGCATCGGCCGCCTCGCCTACGACGCCATCCAGAAGAGCGACCTCCCCACCGTGCAGGGCACGGTGCTCATGGGCGCCTTCTTCATCATCCTGCTCAACCTGGTCGTGGACGTGATCTACGCGTTCCTCGATCCCCGCGTGAGGTACTAGCGTGGCCCTGCTGGAAGTCAAGGACCTCAAGGTCCACTTCGAGACCGACGACGGCATCGTCCAGGCCGTCGACGGCGTCTCCTACACGGTCGACCGCGGGCAGGCCCTTGGGATCGTGGGCGAGTCGGGCTCGGGCAAGAGCGTCTCGTCGCTCACCGTCATGGGCCTCACCCGCTTCGCGGGCAACGCCCGCATCTCGGGCTCCATCACCTTCGACGGCAAGGACCTGCTCGCCGCCTCCGACGAGGAGCTGCGGCGGCTGCGCGGCAACGACGTGGCGATGATCTTCCAGGACCCGCTGTCGTCGCTGCACCCGTTCTACAAGATCGGCGATCAGCTCGTGGAGGCCGTCCAGGCGCACCGCGACACGTCCAAGGCCCAGGCGATGGACCGGGCGGTCGAGATGCTCGGGCTGGTGGGCATCCCCGAGCCGCGCCGCCGCGTGGAGTCCTACCCGCACGAGTTCTCCGGCGGGATGCGCCAGCGCGTGATGATCGCGATGGCGCTCATCAACGACCCCAAGCTGCTCATCGCCGACGAGCCGACGACGGCGCTCGACGTCACGGTGCAGGCCCAGATCCTCGACCTCATCCAGCGCCTGCAGCGCGAGCTGGACACGGCCATCGTCATGATCACCCACGACCTCGGCGTGGTGGCCGAGGTGGCCGACGACATCGGGGTGATGTACGCGGGGCGGATCGTCGAGTACGCGGCCAAGGAGACGATCTTCGCCGCCCCGGAGCACCCCTACACGTGGGGCCTGCTGAAGTCGATCCCGCGCCTCGACTCGCCGCGCGGCGAGGAGCTCGTGCCGATCCCCGGGCGCCCGCCTTCGCTGATCCTCAAGCCGACCGGCTGCGCCTTCCACCCGCGCTGCTTCTACGTGCGCGAGGCGCACACGCGCATCGATCCGCAGCTCGCGCCGGCCGGCGAGGCGGGCAACGGTGACAACCGGGTTGGCGCCGCCGGGCACGGGCACGAGGTCGCCTGCCTGCTCCCCGGTCAGACGCGACGGGCGCTGTGGGCTGCGCTCCAGGCCGGCGAGGTGCCGGACGCCGCGCTGGAGCGCGTCGACGTGCCCGAGACCGCCGTCGACCGCGAGGCGGTCGGCGAGGTGCTGGCGCCGGCGCCCTCCGACGAGGCGCCCGTGCCGCCCGAGGAGACCGCGCCATGAGCGCCAACGGCCACAAGCTGATCGAGGTCCGCGACCTCGAGAAGCACTTCCCGCTCAAGTCGGGCATCGTCCTGCAAAGGCAGGTCGGCGCCGTGCGCGCCGTCGACGGCGTGTCCTTCGACGTCAACGAGGGCGAGACGCTGGGCCTGGTGGGGGAGTCGGGCTGCGGCAAGTCGACCACCGCGCGGCTCATCACGCGCCTGCTCGAGCCCACCGGCGGATCGATCCTCTATCACGGCGAGGAGATCGCCCACGCGTCGCGCCGCGAGCTCAAGCCGCTGCGCCGCGACATGCAGATGATCTTCCAGGATCCCTACTCGTCGCTGAACCCGCGCAAGACGGTCGGGTCGATCATCGGCGAGCCGTTCATCATCCACCGCCTCGAGCGCGACGAGGGCAAGCGCAGGAAGCTCGTCCAGGACCTCATGGACCGCGTCGGGCTGAACCCCGAGCACTACAACCGCTTCCCGCACGAGTTCTCGGGCGGCCAGCGCCAGCGCATCGGTGTGGCGCGCGCGATCGCGCTGAAGCCCAAGCTCGTGGTCGCCGACGAGCCGGTCTCCGCGCTGGACGTCTCGATCCAGGCGCAGATCATCAACCTGCTCTCCGAGCTGCAGCGCGACCTCGGCCTCACCATCGTCTTCATCGCCCACGACCTGTCCGTCGTGCGTCACGTGTGCGATCGCATCGCCGTGATGTACCTGGGCAAGATCGTCGAGCTGGCCGATGCCGACCGGCTCTTCGAGCATCCGCGCCACCCCTACACGGGCGCGCTGCTGTCGGCGGTCCCGGTGCCCGACCCGCGCCTGGCCCGCGAGAAGCAGCGCCAGGTGCTCGGCGGCGACGTGCCCTCGCCGACCAACCCGCCGCCGGCGTGCCGGTTCCACACGCGCTGCCCGAAGGCCCGGGACGGCAAGTGCAACGTCGACGAGCCGTTCCTCGACGTCAAGCAGGGCGGCAACCTGGCCGCGTGCCACTTCCCGCTCACCGACGACGAGATCGCCAAGCGGGTCCCGACGGCCGCGGCCTAGTCGAGGTAGCTCACCACGTCGTGGGCGGGAGCGCGGTCGGGCACGCGCTGGTCCTGGCGGGCCGGGCCCAGGTGCAGCAGCGCGATCGCGTGCTCGCGCTCGCCCAGTCCCAGCGCGGCGCGCCCCTCCGGCGTGCGCAGCACCTCGGGCGTCCGCCAGTAGCCGGCCAGCCCGCGGCCGTGGGCCGCGACCAGCACGATGTAGGCTGCGCACGCCGCGGCGCAGAGGTCCTCCTCGTCCGCGACCGGCTCGCCGGTCTGGACGACGGAGACCGCCACGAGCGTCGGCGCGCGGTCGAGCTTGCTCGCCGCGTCGGGGCCGGCGGCCTCCTTCAGCCGCTCGAGCGCATGCGGACCGAGCACGCGGAAGCGCCACGGGTTGGTCAGGTGATGGTTCGGAGCCCAGCGCGCGAGATCAAGCAGCTCGTCGAGGGTGGCGCGGTCGACGGGCTCGGCGCCATAGGCCTTGTGCGTCCGCCGCGTGCGGATGGCCTCCTCGAGCTCCACCTGGTGCTCCTAGTCCGCCTCTTCGAACTCGCCGTCCTCCGCGTACAGCGACTCGCTCGCCACCCGCTGGCCGCGCCGGTCGTAGACCTTCACGTCGAGGGTGTCGCCGCGGTAGTCGTCCGGGGCGATCAGCGTGAAGCGCCCTTCCACGAGCAGGCACTGGTCGACGCTGAGGTCGGCCAGCTCCGCCGTGACGACGGCCCCGCCGTCCACGAGCGGGCGTCCCCACACCAGCGTCATGGCCGCCGCCTTGCCCTGCTCGCCGCGCCACGTGCCGACGACCTCGTCGCACAGGTCGATCTGCCAATCGGGGTTGGCCTCGGCGGTCTCCGCCGTGTAGTCGGCCACGGCGTGGAAGTCGGTCGGCTCCTCGCCGTCGCCGCCCGGCGCGTAGCTGACGTAGCCGTAGACCTCGTAGCCGCCGGCCGTGTGCGCGGTCGCGGGCACGAACGTGCGCCCGTGCCACGTGCGGTCCGGGTAGTAGACGACGTCGCCCAGGTCGCCGAGCTCCTCGCCCTCGCTGTCGATCCGCAGGCAGGCGGCCATGAACTCCTCGGTGAGGGTCTGCGCCCAGCGGCCGTAGGGCAGCAGGTCCTGCGGAGGCTCGGCGGCGAAGCGGGGAACGAAGCGATCTTCGGGTGGCATGGGCGCGGAAGGCTACGGCAGCTCGACAAGGATCGTCACCGGCCCGTCGTTGACGAGCTCGACCTCCATCATCGCGCCGAAGACCCCGCGCTGGGCGTCGAGGCGATCGGCGAAGCGCTCGTAGAGCGGCTGGGCCTCCTCGGGACGCGCGGCGGCGACGTAGGACGGGCGGTGGCCGCGGCGCGTGTCTCCGTAGAGCGTGAACTGGCTGACGACCAGCACCTCGCGCTCGCCGAGCGGCTCGTTCATGCGCCCGTCGGCGTCGGCGAAGATGCGCAGCGCGCGCACCTTGTCGGCCAGCCGGTCGGCCGTCGCCGCGTCGTCGGAGTGGGTCACGCCCAGCAGGACCACCATCCCCGGGCCGATGGCGCCGACCACCTCGCCGTCAACGCGGACCGCGGCCCGCCTGACGCGCTGCACGAGCGCGCGCATCGCGCGCCTAGACCTCGCGCAGCTCAGCGGCCGCCTGCTCGGGGGCCACGATGTTCAGGTGGATGCCGGTGCCGAGCTCGAGGCCGGCCATGTGGGTCAGGCGGGGCAGGATGTCGATTCGCCAGCAGAAGTGCTCGGCGCCCAGCGGCGCGGTGCGGACCCAGAGGTTCAGCGGCGGGACGTTGCCCAGGCGGCGGCCCAGGCGCAGCAGGCCGTCGTGCAGCAGCGCGGCGCCCGTGGCGCCGTCGTCGTCGAAGCGCGCGCGGGGCACGCGCGGAGCGAGCATGAGCTGGAAGGGAAGCCGCCCGCCGTAGGGCGCCATGAGCACCGCCTCGTCGTCGATGGCGACGATGCGGTCGCGCAGCTTGACCTCCTCCTGGACCAGGTCGGCGAGCAGGTTGGCTCCCATCGTGCGCTGGGCGTACGCGCCGAAGCGCTCGCGCTCGCGCGCCACGGCGGCGGGCACGAAATGCAGCGCGTAGATCTGCGCGTGCGTGTGCGGGAGCGAGGCGCCGGCCTCGCGGCGCTCGTTGACGATCACGTGGACGTAGGCGGCGCCGTCGGCGGTGTGTGCGCGCATCCGTTCGCGCCACACGTCGACCGCCGCGCGCACCTGCTCGACCTGCAGGTGGGCGAGCGAGGTGACGGGCTGCGGAGCGTTGATGACGACCTCGTGGGCGCCACGCGCCGGCGCGGCGGCGAAGAGCTCGGGCTTGGCGAACGGCGCGGGCTCCTCGCTCTCGGGGTCCAGCGCGGGGTACAGGTTCGGCACGACGCGCACCGACCACCCCGGCGTGTCGGGTCGGCTGCCGTTGTGGCGCACGGCGTAGCTCTCGGGCGGCGTGCGGTCCTCATGGCCCTCGAGGAAGGGGTCCTTCTCCTCGTCGATGGGCTCGGCCGGCGTGGCGGACAGGCCGCCGCCCGGCCGCGCCGCGCGCTCGGAGGCGACGATGGTGCGGTTGCCCGTCAGCGGGTCGATGCGGACTTGGGGCATGGCCCCGCAGCGTAGATGCCGCGCCGGGCCGCAGGCGATCAGGCCAGCGCCCTGGCCATCATGACGTGCTCGATGCCGGCGTCGACGAAGACCTCGCCGTAGGCCTCGTAGCCGGCGCGCTCGTACACGGCCCGCGCGTCGAGCTGGGCGCTGAGGGCGATGCGCTGCGCGCCGAGCGCCCGCGCCTGCGCGTCGGCCTCGCCGAGCAGCGCGCGGGCCAGGCCCAGGCCCCGGCGCGAGCGTGCGACGGCCATGCGGGCGAGCTTGACCGTCGTGCCGTCGAGCAGCAGGCGACAGGTCCCGGTCACGACGCCGTCCTCGAGGGCCACGAGGTGCAGCGCCTCGCCGTCGCGCCCGTCGCGCTCGTCGGCGAGGCTGACGCCCTGCTCCATGCAGAACACGTCGTGGCGCAGGTCGAGCGCCGCGACGACCTCCTGCTCGTCTCGCGCCGGCCGGACCTCTATCACGACGACAACGCGTAGCGGCGGATGTCGGCGTCGAGCTGCTGGCGATCCAGGTACTGGCCCTGATGGATGTAGGTCTGGCGGCCCGTGGCGTCGTAGTAGATCGTGCTGGGCGCGGCGAACAGCTTGTAGCCGTTGAAGATCTCGGCGTCGGCGTCGTCGAAGGACGGATAGGTCACGGGGATGTCGGCGAGCAGGCGCTCGGCGCTCTCGCGGTTGTCCTTGGAGTCGACGCCGAGGAAGGCCACGCGCCGGCCCCAGTCCAGCGACGCGCGCTGGAGGATCGGCAGCTCCACGCGGCACGGGCCGCACCACGAGCCCCAGACGTTCACGACGACGGGGTGACCGCGCAGCGTGCGCAAGCGCGCCTTCAGGGCCTTGCGGCTCCCCGGCAGGAAGCGGTTGGCCTCGCGGTGCAGGGCCGCCAGGGCGGGCGGGGCGCCGCCGAGCTTCTCGCGCAGCTCCTGCGCCGAGATCTTGCTCTTCGTCGGCTGCTTGGGGCCCTTGGACTCCGGCGCCCTGCTCAGGCCGTAGGCCACGACCGCCGCCAGCGCGATCGTGCCGATAGTCCAGCCCACCCACCGCCGCCGCCGTCGCATTGCCGAGACAGGGTGTCAGACACGGGTCCGCGCGCGCCGCACCACCCGGCGAGTGCGGTACCATGTGTCCTACTTCACGGGCGAGGGTCGATACTTCAGGGAGGTCCCTGCCCGATGCCCCGGAACGACCGGGGACTCCGAGTCGCAGGCAGCGTCGTACGCCGCGACTCTCCGTTCTAGACCGATAGCCAGGCCATGGCTGATTCCACGTCGGCGGCCGTTGCGGCCGCACCGATTCCCAAGAAGGCCGCCATCGAGCGTGCCGAGGCGTTCACGCGTGAGCGCTTCGTTCACGACGGCGAGGACCCCGCCGTCGCGCTCGGTCCCGGGTCGGCTCGGCGCCGTGCGCTCGAGGACGCGCTCCGCGAGATCGACGGGGGTGCCGAGGTGCCCTCGACGAGATGGCGGCGCCGGTATGCGCTGCTGCTGGGCCTCGAGCGCCTGCTCTCCGAGGACGAGCCGCGCCTGGCCGACGGCACGCTGCTGAACCCCCACCAGGTCGACGCGCTGTCGGGCACGCTCACCGCGCTCCTGGCCGCCGCCCAGAACGGGCACGCCGCCGCGCCGCCGGCGGCCGAGCCCGTCCTCGCCGTGGAGGACGAAGACGCGGTGGGCCGCCTCGACCACCCGCCGGCCGCCGAGGCCGAGCCGGGCGAGCGGGAGGAAGACGAGCCCGAGGCCGGCGATCGCGGCGAGCTCGAGGCCGCCGACGCCGACGGCGACGCCGACGAGGACGGCGACGGCGAGGACGAGCCCCAGCTCGACGCCGACGAGGACGACGACGAGGACGAGGACGACGACGACGAGCCTGAGCCCGACGACGACGACGACGAGGACGAGCCCGAGCCCGACGACGAGGACGAGCCCGAGGACGCCTGGGAGGACGACGCCGAGCCCGACATCGACGAGGACGTCGAGGAGGGGGCCGCCGACGACCCCAACGCCCACAAGCGCTTCTGGTTCGAGCACGCCACCGGCGCCGGCAAGACCGTGGCCGCGATGGGCTTCGTCGAGGCGTCGCGGACGGGCGGCATCCTCATCCTCACCCACCGCCGCAACCTCGTCGATCAGTTCCTCGGCGAGCTGCGCACGCGCGGCTACGCGCACCGCGAGTCCCCGGCGCTCCTCGACGGCGAGGGCGCGAAGGGGGCCGACGGGCCGGTCACGGTGGAGACCTACCAGTGGTTCGTGCGCAACGCCGGGCGCATCTCCGATGCGTACACGATCGTCGTCTGCGACGAGGCGCACACGGCGCTCGGCGAGAAGACCTCGGCCGCCATCCGCGCCTGGACCGGCCCCATCTTCATCGGCATGACCGCGACGGGCGCGCTCATCGCGCGCCATGTCACCGACCTCTTCCCGACGCAGACCTCGCGCTTCGATCTGGCCCAGGCCGCGCGCCGTGGGGTCATCGCCCCGCTGCGCTGCATCCGCATCCCGCCCGGCCCGGGCGTGCGCACGATCGCCAAGGTGCCGCTGCGCCGCGGTGACGTCGACGTCGAGTTCGACCAGGAGATGCTGGCCGAGCTGCTGGACCAGCTCCCGTTCAACCTCGCGATCGCGAACCTCTACAAGACGCGCTTCAACGGCGTGCCCGGCGTGATCTACGCGGCCGGCGTGCGCCACGCCTACAACGTCGCCGAGGCGATGCGCGAGGAGGGCCTGAAGGCGCAGGCCGTCTCAGGCGAGACGCCCAAACGCGAGCTGGCCGAGATCCTCGCCAACTACGAGCGCGGCGAGATCGACGTGCTCGTCAACGCGCAGCTCCTGGCCGAGGGCTGGAACTCGCCGCGCGCGACGGTGTGCATGCACCTGGCGCCGACCGCCTCACGGCGCGTCTACCAGCAGCGCGTCGGCCGCGTCACGCGCCGCCATCCCGGCAAGGAGGCCGGCGTGGTCGTGGACTTCGTCCATCCCGCCACCAAGCACGACGACCCCGTCGTCACGCTCCACTCGCTCCTGGACCGCGACGTCTACCGCGGGGGCGCGATCGTGGTCGGCCCGGTGCGCCGCGGCCGCGGGCGCCGGGTGCGCGTGGAGCGCCGCGTGATCCCGGTCACGGCCGAGGAAGAGCGGCGTCACGAGGTCTTCGAACGCGAGCTGTGGCGCATCGCCGTCGAGCACCTCGACTACGGCGAGCAGCACATGTGGGCGGCGCTGGCCGGCGCTCGCGTGGCGCCCAGCGGCTGGCGCCGTGCGCGCGCGATGCTGCACTTCGACCGCACGGGCGAGCTCAAGCGCCGCTTCCTGCTCACCGCGGTCGAGCGCAACCGCAACCCGCAGCTGCGCGTCCGCGCGCTGCAGGAGATCGCCGCCGCGAAGGACGCCGAGGCCTTCGACCTGTCGATCGATGTCATCGGCACCTGGACGCGCGACGAGCGGCGCGAGGGCGCCAAGGTGATGTTCCAGGCGCTGGCCGAGAAGCGCATCGGCCGCCGCGACCAGGCCAACGCGTGGATCTGGCGGCTGGCCGAGTACACGCGCGAGGTCCACGAGGAGTACGCGGTCCAGCGCTGGCCTGAGACCAAGCGCCTGCTCGGGCTGCTGGTCAACTCCTCGGGCGGCGCGCACGCGCGCAACGCGCGCCGGCTGGTGCACGCCGCGCGCAAGCAGGATCGCCGCCTGCAGGCCGCGCTGCTGGCGGCCGCCGTGGCCCATACGCCCGAGGCCGAGGAGGTCCTGCGCGGGGCCCGGACGCGGCTGGCGCGCAAGCCCAGCGCGCTCTCGCGCGAGCTGCTGCGCAACTTCCCGAAGGGCAAGGGCCGGCGCTCGCGCCGGCGGCGCAAGAAGGCCGCGGCGGAGGCCGCCGGCGTCCACGCCGGCAACGGCGCGCCGGCCGCGATGGCCGCCGGGCCCGACGAGCAGGTGCTCACCGAGGCGCTCGCCGCCTCCGCGCCCGAGCAGGCCGCTGCGCAGAACGACGAGCCGCCCCTCGACGACGCCGCCCGCGACGAGCTCGACGAGCAGGTGAGCGACGCGCTCGACGGGGAGCAGCCCGCGCAGGACGGCGCCGCGAAGCCCGCCGCGAAGCCACGCCGCTCACGGCGGCGCAAGCCAAGCACCCCGCCGGCCGAAGAAGCGGCCTAGGCGCCGGCCTCCAGATGGATCTCGCCGGCGCTGAGCGCCGTGCGGCCGCCGCCCGCGAGCTCCACCACCAGCCGCCCCGAGCCGTCGACACCGGCGGCGCGTCCGTGGCCGCCTGCCCATCGCACCTCGTGCCCGCGGAGGGCGTCACGCTCGCGGTAGGCGTCGAGCAGCGCGGTGGCGTCGAGCTCGAGCGCGCGCGCGAGCGCGGCGAGGAGACGCTCGAGCGTGGGCTCGAGGTCGGCGGGCTCGAGCCCCAGCGTGCCGGCCGTCGCGTGCAGCTCGGGCGGGAGGTCGTCGACGCGCACCGCGACGTTGAGGCCGATGCCGAGCACGGCCCAGCCCTCGTGAGGCCGTCCCTCGGCGAGGATCCCGGCGACCTTGCGGCCATCGAGCAGCACGTCGTTGGGCCACTTGATCGCCGCTCCGGGTCCGGCGACCTCGGCCACCGCCAGCGCGGCCGCGAGCGGCAGCAGCGGGGGCGGCTTGCGGAGCACGAGCGAGAGCGCGAGCGCGCGTCCCGACGGCGCCGACCACGTGCGTCCCTGGCGCCCGCGGCCGGCGCTCTGCTCGGTGGCGGTCACCACGGCGCCGTGCGGCGCGCCGGCCTGGGCCAGCGCCCGGGCCCGGTCGTTGGTGGACGTCGTGGTGCGCAGATGCAGCCGGGGACGGCCGAGGCGCACGCTCACGCCGGCCGGATGCGGATCTCGGCGTCGAGCTCGAGCCCGAGGTGGAGCGCCGCCGAGCCGCGGTTCACGGCCAGGGCCAGCGCCCGGTACGCGTCCTCGTAGAGCAGCAGCTGGCCGGGGGGAACGTCGGTGAAGGTGGTGACGTAGTGCGCGAGCTCGTCGTTGACGCTCACGCGGTGCCCCAGCGTCAGCTCCGAGCGCGCCAGCGTGTCGTGGTCGACGTCGAGCATGACGTTGCCGAAGCGATCGAAGGCCACCGCGTGGGCCACCAATCCCCCGTCGTCGTCGGGCTGGGCGGACGGCAGGTGCAGCGGCGTGAGCTGGCCGGGGTCGAGCGGCTCGCCCGCCTCCGCGAGCGGCTCGCCTGCGGCGAGGTGCGCGGCGACCGGCGCGAAGAGGTCGCGGCCGTGGAAGGTGGCCGAGCTCGGCTGCAGGCGGTGGGGCGACCGGGCGATGTCGACAACCTCCACGGCGCCCCCGAAGAGCGCGACCGCGGGCGCGAGCAGGCCGTTGTCGGGACCGACCAGGATGCGATCCTCCTGCGCCGTGCGCACGGCCACCGCCCGGCGCTCGCCGCCGACCTCGGGATCGACGACCGCGAGGTGGACGCCGGCGGGGAAGTAGGGCAGTCCGCGGCGCAGGACCAGCGCCCCGGTGCGCACGTCGTGGCGCTCGATGCCGTGGGTGATGTCGATGACGCGCGCGTTCGGCGCGATCCGGGCGATGACCCCGTGGCAGACGCCGGCGAAGTCATCGTCGCGACCGTAGTCGGACAGGAACGTGATGACCCGGGGCATGGACGCCGCGAGTCTAGCCCGCCCTCGCCCCCGGTTGGCGCGCGCGACCGGTGGGTAGCCACGACGACCATGGCCGAGACGCCACGCCATCCCGACGCCGCGCCGAGCGGGCTGCCGCCCGACCAGCCCGAGGAGGAGCCGCTGGGCGTGCCCGCCGCGCGGCCGGAGGGCGAGGACGAGCCCGACCGCGGCCCCGAGGCGATGCCGGGCATCCCCACCGAGGGCGACCCCCCGGACGCGGGCTGAGCGGCGCGGGCCTGAGCGGCGCGGGCTGAGCGGTGGACGCGCGGCGGTCGATCGCGACCCCGCGTGCGGGCGGACGCGCAGCTGGTTGACACCCCGTAGGAGAGGCGTACCCTCGACCTCATGGTGGAGGTGCTCGTGGGGATGTTGCTGCCCACGCTGGTGTTCGGCATCTTCGCCCTGCTCTCACTGTGGCTGGGGGCCGAGTCGCGTCCGTGGTTCGACGAGCGTCCGGTGCTCGACGATCGCCCCAACTGGTTCCCGATCGCGCGCCGGCTGCCCACCGACGACGACGCGGCGCCCAGGCGGCCCGAGAGGGAGCCGCGCGACGGCGCGCTCGTGCCCGTGCCGATCGCCGCGCGTCCTCAGTCGCGCCGGGCGGCGCCCACGAGAGCCGCGACGAGCCCGTCGGGCGTGTGATCGGCGGCCTCGACATCGGGCTCGCGCCCGAGCTCGCGTAGCGCCGCGCTCGTGACGGGCCCGATCGACCCGATCCGCGGGCCGGCCAGCGTGCCCGCCGCGTCGTGGAAGAAGCGCACCGACGACGCGCTCGTGAACAGCGCCCAGTCGGCGCCGAGCGCGGCCGCGCGCGCGTCGTCGTCCAGCGGCTCGGGCACCGTGCGATAGAGGGCGACGACGTCGACCTCCACGCCCGCGCCGCGCAGCGCGTCGGGCACGACGTCGCGCGCCTCCTGCGCGCGCGCCACCAGGGCGCGGCGGAACGTGCGCCCGCTCAGCGCCTCGACCAGCCCCTCGCCCACGGCCCGCGCGGGGACGACGTCGGGCTCGACGCCCCTGGCGCGCAGGGCCGCGGCCGTGCCCGGGCCGATCACGGCGATGGTCGGCCCCGCGAGGGCGCGCGCGTCGTGGAGGTGGCGGAAGAGCTCCTCGACGCCGTTGGGCGAGGTCAGCACGAGCAGGTCGTAATGGCGAAGCTCGGGCAGCTCGGCGGGCAGCGCCTCGATGCGGATCGCGGGCGCCTCGACCACGCCGGCGCCGAGCTCGCGCAGGCGCGAGGCCATCGCGCTGGCCTGCGGGCGCGCGCGCGTCACGGCCACGGTCAGGCCGCTGAGCGGACCGTCCCGCAGCCACGCGAGCTCGTCGTGCAGCGCCGCCACGGGCCCGACCACGGTCACCGCGGGCGCGCGGGCCTGCTGGCCGCCCAGGCCCGCCAGCGTGGTGCGCACCGTGCGCTGGTCGCCCAGCGTGCCGCGCTCGACGATGGCCGCCGCCTCGTCCGGGTCACGGCCGTGGGCGATCAGCTCCTCGGCGATGCGCGGCAGCTGGCGCACGCCCATGTAGAACACGAGCGTGCCCGGGAAGGCGGCCAGCGCCGCCCAGTCGACCGCGCTCTCGGGCTTCTCGGGGTCCTCGTGGCCCGTGACGAAGGCGACCGCGCTGGCCAGCCCGCGCTGCGTCACCGGGATGCCGGCGTACGCGGGCGCCGCCACCCCGGCGGTGACCCCGGGCACGATCTCGAAGGCGCAGCCGGCCGCGCGCAGCGCCTGCGCCTCCTCGCCACCGCGGCCGAACACGAACGGGTCCCCGCCCTTCAGCCGAACCACGCGTCGGCCGGCAAGCGCGTGCTCGACCAGTAGGCGCGTCGTCTCCTCCTGGGGCACCTGCGCCCCGCCGCCCACCTTGCCGACGTCGACGACCTCCGCCTCGGGTCGGGCGCCCGCCAGCGCCTCGGGCCCGATCAAGCGGTCGTGGAGGATGACGTCGGCCTGCGCGATGAGCTCGAGCGCCCGCGCCGTGAGCAGTCCGGGATCGCCGGGACCGGCGCCGACGAGATAGGCGGTCATGCTCCGAGCACCTCGCGCGCGCCCGCGCTCAGCAGGCGTGCGCCGACCTCGGCCCCGAGGGGCTCGGGATCCTCGCCCTCGAGCTCGTCGCGGACCCAGGCACTACCGTCGGCCGCGCCGACGAACGCGCGCAGCACGAGCCGGCCGCCCGGCAGCGCCCGCGCGTGGGCGCCGACCGGCGTGTGGCAATCGGCCTCCAGCGCCCGCACCAGCGCGCGCTCGGCGGCCAGCGCGCGCTCCGAGGGCTCGTGGCCCAGCGCGGCGACGCGTTGCTCCTCGCCCGCGCGCGTCGTCACCGCCAGGCAACCCTGGCCCGCGGCCGGCACGAGCTCGTCCAGCGGAGCGCCCTCGGTCTCCCGGCCCAGACGCTGCAGGCCGGCGGCGGCCAGCACGATCGCGTCGTAGTCGCCGTCGGCCAGGCGGCGCAGCCGGGTGTCGACGTTGCCGCGCAGCGCGAGCACCTCGAGGTCCTCGCGCAGCGCGCGCAGCTGCGCGCCGCGGCGCAGCGACGACGTCCCGACCCGCGCGCCGGACGCGAGCTCCGACAGCGATGGCGCTCCACACAGGGCGTCGCGCGGGTCGGCGCGCTCGGGGACGGCAGCGATCACGATCCCGTCGGGGACCCGCGCCGGCACGTCCTTGGCCGAGTGCACCGCGCAGTCGATCTTGCCCTCGAGCAGCGCGGCGTCGAGCTCGCGCACCCAGCGCTCCTTGTCGGTGAGGTGCTCGCCACGGTCGCCGCCGGTCATGACCTCGACGAGCTCGTGCACGCCGCCGAGCAGCGCGGCCACCTGGCGCGCCTGCGCCACGGCCAGCGCGCTGCCGCGCGTGCCGATCCTCACGCCCGGCGCTTGAGCGGGCGGACGTTGTCGGCGGCCGCGTCCGCGGGGGACTCCTCTCCAGGCGCCACGTCCTCGAGCCCGAAGAGCTCGCGCAGCACCTGCTGGCGCCCGTGCCCACTCTCCTTCAGGCGGATCGTGGGCTCGTGGAGCAGGCGCTGCATGACCGCGCGCGCCACCGCCTCGATCCGCGCGAGGTCGCGCGGCGACGCCGATTCCCACCGCCCCGCGTTCTCGGCCAGGACCTGGTCGACGATCCCCGCGCCGTGCTCGCGCAGCGACGTGATGGTGGGCATGACGTCGAGCTGGGCCAGCCAGCGCGCGAAGCGCTGGATCTCCTCCTCGACCACCGCCTCGGCCCGCGCGCGCTCGGCCTCGCGCACGCGCAGGTTGCGCGTCACGACGGCCTGGAGGTCGTCCATGTCGTAGACGCTGACGCCGTCCAGGTCGCCGCAGGCGTGCTCGATGTCGCGCGGGACGGCGATGTCGATGAAGACGAGCGGGCGGCCGCCGCGCGCCCGCATGACCGCGGCGAGCTCGTCGGCCTCGACGATGGGATGTGGCGAGGCGGTCGAGGCCACGACGATGTCCGCCTCCTCCATCCGCGCCGGCAGCGAGTCCAGCGATCCCACCTCGCCCCCGAAGCGCTCGGCCAGCGAGCGTCCCCGGTCGGCGTGGCGGTTGGCCACGAACACCGTGCGCACGCCCTGGTCGGCCAGCGCCTGAGCGGTCAGCTCGGCGGTCTCACCGGCACCGATGATGACCACCGAGCGCTCGGTCAGATCGCCGACCACGTCACGGGCCATGTCGACGGCCACCGTCGAGATGCTCACGCGCTCGCGGCCGATGCCCGTCTCCGAGCGCACGCGCTTCCCCGCCTGGAGCGCGGCGCCGAAGAGGCGGTTCGTCAACGGCCCCGTCGTGCCGGCCGCGAGCGCGGACTCGTAGGCGCGCTTGACCTGGCCCTGCACTTCGGCCTCGCCGATGATCATCGAATCCAGCCCGGCGGTGACGCGGTAGAGCTGGCGCGCGGCGTCGCAGTTGCGCGGGGAGTAGACGACCACCGCCAGCTCGGTGGGACGGATCCCGGCTCCGCGTGCGAGCTTGCCCAGCAACTCGGCCTCCGCGCGCACGGGGTCGGAGGTGACGAGGTAGATCTCGGTGCGGTTGCACGTCGAGATGGCGACGGCCTCGGTGATCGGGTCCTCGGCGACGAGCTCGCGCACGAAGCGCGTCGCCGCGCGGTCTCCCATGGCCAGGCGCTCGCGCAGCGCCACCGGCGCGGTGTTGTGCGAGACGCCGAGGACCAGCAGCTCGGTCACGTGCGCACCGTCTCGCGCTCGTCGGCGGGCTCGCGCTCCTCGGCCAGCTCGTTGAGCTCGGCCAGCTCGCGCTCGAAGCGCGCGAGCTTGATCGCCATCACCACCAGGTAGACGAGCACGAGCGCGAAGAAGACGAGGTAGGCGGCCGCGACGTAGCCAGTGTTCTCCGGCAGGGCGTCGGTCACGGGCTGGTTCCGAGGCTCGGGGCGGCGCTCCGGCCGTGCGGAGCCACGGCGTCGTCGCCGGCCAGCTTGCGCCGCAGCGACCGCAGCTGTGCGGACGTGTGCTTGGAGGTCATCTCGTACTTCCACAGGGTGACGTAGAGCGCCCCCATGCCGACGAGGCAGAGGTAGAAGGGCAGCTGCATCTTCGCTGGTAGGCCGCCGTCGGCGGTCGCGAAGACGCGCGGATGCGTGTAGGACTGCGCGAGGCGCACGGCGAGGAAGTTCAGCGGCACGAAGGCTCCGGCCACGACGGCGAACACGCTGGCGTAGCGCGCCTGACGCTCGGGGTCCTCGATCGAGAAGCGCAGCGGCTGATAGGTCGCGTAGAGCAGGAAGACGACGAGGAAGGACACGAGGGTGGGCTCGTCCCACACCCACCAGTGCCCCCAGCTCGCCTTGGCCCAGATCGACCCCGTGACGAGCACGCCCGCGCCGAGCACCAGGCTGAGGTGGATGGCCACGTAGGAGCGCAGGTCGTAGCGCGCGTCGCGCGTGCGCAGATGCTGGATGGCCATCACCCCGCCGAAGACGAAGCCGCACAGCGCGACGATGGCCAGCGGCACGTGCACGTAGAAGATCTTCTGCATGAAGCCCTGGTCGGCGTCCATCGGCGCGTAGAAGAAGGCCAGCCCGAAGCCGGCCGTGAGCGTCACCGCGGTGACGAGAGACAAGGCACGTAGACGCGTTCCGTACAGCAAGGCGATCAGTCCTCGACCAGGAAGTCGAACACGGCATAGGCGAGGAGCCCGAAGACGAGATCATAGAGCCCGAGGATCGCCAGCCAGCGCAGTGCCACGTCGTCGCCGCCCGCGGCCAGCAGCGGGGTGCTCCCCTTGGCGGCCGCGATGATCACCGGCATGAGGAGGGGCAGGGCCAGCAGCGGGACGAGCAGGTCGCGCGCGCGGGTCTGCACGGCCAGGGCGCCCACGAGCGTGCCCACCAGCGCCACGCCGGCGTCGGCCAGCGCCAGCACGACGAGCAGCTGCGCCAGCGCCGCGGCGTCGGGAGCCGGGCCGAGCAGCATCAGCGCGAAGGCCGGCACGGCGATCAGCTCCACCACGCCGAGGAAGGCGAACAGGGACACGGCCTTGGCCACCAGCAGCGCCGTGCGGTCCACGGGCGCGAGGAGGAAGCCGTCGAGCCCGCCCTCCTCGTGGTCGGCGACGAAGAGGCGGCTGATGCCCAGCATCGCGGCGAACAGCAGCGTGACCCACAGCACCCCCGACGCGAGCGCGCCCTCGACCTCGCTGCGCTGAAGCGCGAAGTGGAAGACCACGATCGTCGTCACGCTGAAGAGCGCCATCGCGGGCACGGCCTGAGGGGCGCGCAGCTCCAGGCGCAGCTCCTTGCGCAGCAGCGCGCCGACCGCCGGCCTCATCGGTAGAGCGCCCCGATCTGCGCGGGCTCCACCTCACGGGCGGGCGCCACCAGCGCGGCGCGCCCGGCGCGCAGGCCGAGCGCGAGGTCGGCCTCCACCAGCCCCCCGGCCGGATCATGGCTCGTGATGACGCGCGTGCGCCCGCTGGCGGCGCCGATGAGCGGCTCGACCAGCTCGCGGGCCGCGGGATCGAGGTTCGCGCGCGGCTCGTCGAGCAGCAGCACCTCGGGGTCGTGGAGGACCGCCCGGCACACCGCGAGCCGCTGGACCATTCCGCGCGAGTAGGTGTGGACCTTGTCGGCCGCCCGCGCGGCGAGGCCGACCTGCGCGAGGAGCGCCTCGACGCGGTCGAGCCCCACGCCGTGCAGGCGCGCGTGGAAGGCGAGGTTCTCGCGCGCCGTGAGGTCGCGGTACAGCAGGGGCGCGTGACCCAGCAGGCCGACCCGTCCGCGCACGGCCCAGCCCTCGTCGGGCAGCGCGCGCCCCAGGACGCGCACGGCGCCCGCGTGCGGGCGCAGCAGCGTGGAGAGCACGCGCAGGAGCGTCGACTTCCCGGCGCCGTTGGGCCCGAAGACGACGAGCGTCGCCCCCACCGGCAGCGAGAGCGTGACGTCGCTGAGGGCCACCCGCTCGCCGTAGCGGCGCGTCAGCCCCGCCAGCTCAATGGCTGGAGCGGCTGCCACCGTCGCTCGCCAGCGTCTTGGCGGCGTGCTGGAGCACGGGCGCCAGCACGCCGAAGAGCTGCTCGATCGCCTTGGGGCTGCCCGGGAAGTTGACGATGAGCGTCCGGCCCGCCACTCCGGACACGCCGCGGCTGAGGATGCCCATCGGGGTGTGCTGCGCGCTGACGGCCCGCATCGCCTCGGCGATGCCGGGCGCCTCGCGGGCGATCACGGCGCGCGTCGCCTCCGGGGTGATGTCGTCGGGCGTCAACCCGGTGCCGCCCGTGGTGAAGACGAAGGCCACGCCCTGGTCGACGTAGTGGTGGAGCCGGTCCTCGATCAGCGCGAAGTCGTCGGGCACGACCTCCATGGCCACGATCTCCGCCCCGGCCTCCTCGGCGAGGTGCGCGAGCAGCGGCCCGGAGGCGTCCTCGGCCTCGCGACGCGAGACGGACGTCGAGACGGTCATGACCACGGTCTGCACTGGGCCGGACGATAGCCGCGCGGCTTGAGGCACGCGGTCGCCGGCCTAGCGGCGCGGGCACATGAGCGACGTCCTCGAGCGCGGCGACATCTTCCGCGCGCTTCACCTCGCGCCCGACGAGCTGCCCGTCGAGCCTCTGCGCAGCGGGAAGCTCCGCTGAAGCTAGTCCGCGCGTCGCCACCGGAGCTTCAGGCGTCCCGTCGCCGGCCGATGACAGCGCGGGATGCTCCGTTCGCTGTTGGCCTTCGCGGCTGCGTCTCTCGCTCTCAGCGCGTCCGCCGCCGCCGCGCCTGTCGTCCGCTCGCAGCTTCCCGCCGCTTGCGCGCCGTGGGCCGGCAACTACGTCATTGCCGTCTCCTGCGATCCGCTCCGGCAGGCTCGTGCGATCCGCCTGCAGCTGGGCGCGGCACACGCCGAGGGCTCGAAGAACGCAGGCATCGAGCAGCTCGGCGGCGCCGAGCCTCTTCTGCCCGGCGAGACGCTGATGCTGACCTGGACGCGTCCGTCGGCACGCGCCGTGCTGGCCGTGTACGCGATGGCGCCTCGCGGACCCCATTGGGTCGTGCTCGCGCTGCCCGACGCGCCGCCACGGGTCGACGTCATCGCCCAGTCCGACGGCAGCCTCCAGGTGACGACGCCCACCGGCCAGCTGACCGTGCCTCCGCCACCCGCGCCGGCCGACATTCAGTGGCAGCCGCGGACGGCGCACGAGGCCGCGGCCCGGCTCCTGGCCGCCGTGGACCGGATGGAGCGATCAGAGATGGCGCGGCGGACGCTCTGCGCGGCCCTCGATCGCGATGTGTTCTCGCTCTACGACCTCGCGCTCGACGATCCCGAGTACGGGTGCCCGAGTGCGCTGGAGCTGCGCATCTTCGGCGACGAGGACGTGCCCAGGCCCACGTCGACCGTCCACCACGGATTCGCGCTCGCCGTGAGTCGAGGCCGGGCCACCCTCGCCACGCGGCTCACGCATCGCTACGACCCCTACGCGCCCGACGACAAGCGCCGCCTGGTCGTGCGGGCACGCATCCTCCTCGTCCGCGACGCCTCGGGCGTCTGGCGGTTGGGCACGGTGGAGCCGCTGCTGCCACTCGTGGCCGTCGACCACCCGTCTCCTTTCACGGACGCAGAGCTCCAGCACATCTACCGCTGGGACGTCACCGTGGGCCGGAAGTCCGTCGCGCACCAGGCGCACCGCCAGGCGCAGCGTCAGGCGGCGAGCGTGGCGAGTAGCGCGCAGGCACCATGCGCGGTGGCCATGAGCCGCGATGGCCAGGGCGACGTCACCGCGCAGGGTTCGGACGAGCGGGCCCGCGATCAGGCCGCGCACGCCGGCGTCGACATGGTGTCGGTCGGCGCCGCCGGTCGGTGCGTCGGCCTGCGCACGCGCGAGCCGCTCCCGGCGAGCTTCACGGTTCAGCTGCACGACACGGCCTACCACGAGCTCGTAGTGACCGTCACGGACGGGCGCGCTGTCGTAGAGGACACGTCCAACGGCAACGAGGAGCCCAAGATCCTGAAGGGACTGGTCGCCCACCTCGAGGCGGACACGCTCGTGCTCGCGCTGCCGGTCTCCTTCACCGGGCGGACGACGGTGCTGCTCGACACCGAGCGGGCCGGGCTGTCCTACGACGACGAGGCTACGCGCTAGGACGCGTCCAGTCGCGGCCGCGGCGTCCTCGGCGAGGTGCGCGACCTCTCCGGCGTGCAGCGCCATCGCCTGGACGGGTCTGCGGACTCAGGCTGGCGTGAGCCGGTCGCCGACGCGGACGGTGCCGTCGCGGATGATGTCTGCGCGTAGTCCTCCGCGGTGCACGAGCGGTCGGAGGACGCCGCCGCCGTTGAGGCGGTCGAGGTGGGCGCACGGTTCGCACAGGCGCCGGCCGCGGCAGCGCGCTTCGCCGAGGGTGAACTCGCGGCCGACGAGGGCGTCGAGGTCGGTGCCTCGCACGACGACGTTGCGGCGGTGGTCGAGGTCGCGGTCGAACGTGTCGAGGACGGCGGCGTCGACGAGCGTCAGCGCGCTGCCTGGCCGGCAGGAGGCGAAGGTCCCGAGCCCGGCGGTGTAACGGTCGCCTTGCAGGCCCTGTCCCACGATGGCGAGCGCCTCGTTCACGAGCACGACCGGCGCTTCGGCGGCCGGGGCGATGACCAGCGCCTCGACGAGGCCGACGCCCGCTTCGGCCGCGGTGCGAGGCGGCCAGGCCGCGAGGTCCAGCGGGGCGACGATGGATCCTCCGAGGATCTCGTCGGCGGTGTCAGCGGGGTCCCAGATCGCGCCGGACGGCACGCCGAACATCACGACAGCGCGCGGGCCGCTGCCGTCGCGCGCGGGCCGGAGGGCGATCCATGGCCCCGCCCAGCTGAAGGTCGCCGCGTCCGCCACGGGCACGAGCCCGAGCCCGCGCTCGGCGAGCCAGGCACGCTGGTCCTCCCGGTCGAGCGGGACGTCGCCCGCCGGCGCGCCGACGACGTGCGCGATGCAGGCGGCAAGGGTGGAGCGCTCAGTGTGGTCGGGACTGCGCGGCGGCGTCACGGCAGGCCGGGTCCGCCCTAGCTTCCGCGCGTCCAGTCGCCGCTGCGCCCCCCGGACTTGCGCAGCAGCTCGACCGCCTCGATCCTCACGCCGCGCTCGAGGCCCTTGACCATGTCGTAGACGGTGAGGGCCGCGACGGCGGCCGCCGTCATCGCCTCCATCTCGACCCCGGTGCGTGCCGTCACCCCGGCGGTGGCGGTGAGCGTCACGGTGCCGGCGGCCGCGTCGAGGTGGGCGTCGAGGTCGACGTGGTCGAGGCCAAGCGGATGGCACAGGGGGATGAGCTCGCCGGTGCGCTTCGCGGCCTGGATGCCGGCCACGCGAGCCACGCCGAGGACGTCGCCCTTGGGCGCGTCGCCGGCCGCCACCCGCGCCGCGGTGGCCGGGCTCATGCGCACGAGCGCGCGCGCCACTGCCCGCCGCGGGGTCGGCTCCTTGGCGCCGACGTCGACCATGCGCGCCGTGCCCTCGTCGTCGAGGTGCGTCAGCTCGCCCATTCAGGCCGGCGCTGCCGCGCTGCGCGCCGCCTCGATGAGGTCGCGCACCGCCTCCACGTCGCCGGCCCGCAGGAGCGCGACAGGGTCGGGGGCGCCGTTGACGATGCCCTCGAAGAAGGCCTTGCGGTCCTGATAGGTGGGCAGCGTGCCCTTGGCCCACCCGCGGACGTCGTTGAGCATGACGGCGAGCTGCGCGTACTCCGCGCCGAAGAGCTCGGCCACCTCGGCCTTCATGCGCTTGGCCAGCGCCGGTGAGGCGCCCGCCGTCGAGATGGCGATGGCCAGCGGCCCCGTGCGGACGATGGCGGGCAGGATGAAGTTGCACAGCGGCGGCACGTCGACGACGTTGACGAGCATCGCGCGGCGCTCGGCGTCCTCGGACACGGCGATGTTGACCTCCGTGTCGCCGGTGCAGGCGATGACCAGGAAGGCGCCCTCGAGGTCCGACGCGCCCGCGTAGCCGCGCCGCTCCCATTGGATCGAGCCCTCGGCCGCCAGCTCGGCCAGCTCCGGCTCGGCCGTCGGGGCGATGAGTGTCACGTCGCCCTCGCATGCCAGCAGCCCTTCGACCTTCTCGAGGCCGATCTCGCCGCCGCCGACCACCACGCAGCGCCGCCCCGACAGCTTCAGGCAGGCGATGTAGAACGGTGTGGCCAGCATGTCGCGCACGCAGCTCTGGTCGCAGATCCCGCGACGGAACTGGCAGACGCACTCCTTCCCGGCGTAGGCGGCGGCTGGCATCGCCCCGCAAACGATAGGCGACCGCGCGCGGGCGCCAGGACCCCGCTCAGCGCCCGCGCGCGCGCCGGATCTCGTCCAGGCGGGCGCGCAGCGCCGCCTCGGCCTCGCCGGGGTCGTAGAAGCGCTCCCCCTCGACGCCCTCGGGCAGCAGCTCCTGCTCGGAGACCCCGCCGGGGCGGTCGTGGGGGTAGTCGTAGCCCTGCCCGCGCCCCAGCGCGCGGGCAGCCGGGTAGGCCGCGCTCTGCAGGTACGGCGGCGGAGGCTGGGCGCCGTGCTCACGCACGTGCCCGCGGGCGGCCCCGATCGCGCGCGCCGCCGCGTTGGACTTCGGTGCCAGCGAGAGGTAGATCGCCGCCTGCGCCAGCGCGTACTGACCCTCGGGCAGGCCGACGTGCTCGATCGCGTAGGCGGCGGCCACCGCCACCTCCAGCGCGCGCGGATCGGCGTTGCCGACGTCCTCGGAGGCGAGGATGACCATGCGCCGCGCGATGAAGCGCGGGTCCTCGCCGCCCTCGAGCATCACGGCCAGGTAGTAGAGGCTGGCGTCGGGGTCCGAGCCCCGCGTGGCCTTGATCCAGGCCGAGATCGTGTCGTAGTGGCGGTCGCCGCCCTTGTCGTAGAGAACGGCCTTGCGCTGCATGGCGTCCTCGGCCACGGCGACCGTCACCGTGCCCTCGCCGACCGTGTCGACGGCCACC
>DASVFT010000038.1:0-2351 GCA_036379935.1 Solirubrobacteraceae bacterium
TGCCGCCGGCGTCCTCGTTGGGTCCCTGTCCGTGGCGCGTCCAGCCGGCCTTGGCGAGCGCGGCCAGCGACGCACGCTCGACGCCGCGCGCGCCCCGCTCCGCCACGGTCAGCACGCGCGCCCGCCAATCGCCCTCCTCGGCCTGCTGGGGCCGCGCCCGGACGACGATCACGCTGGCTCCTCCCGCGACGTTGCACCCGAGCTCGCCGGCGCGGGCGACGATGTTCTCGCGGTCCGTGATGCGCCTGGCGAGGAGGTCGCGCAGGAAGTCGCCGACGGCGGCCTCGGTGGCGCGCTCGGGCGCCTGCGCGCGATCCACCTCGAGGCCGATCCGGTTGGCGACCAGACGCAGCAGCGCGGGAGGCGGTGGCTCGCCGCGGGGCCGGTAGCGCAGCTGGCCGACCGGCAGCTCAGCCACGCGCAGCTCGACGCTCTCGGCGCCGCCCTCGCCGCCCATCGTGGCGCGCTCGTCCTCGGTCGAGGCGCACGCCACCGCCAGCACTCGGCTGGCGGCATCCACCACGATCACGCTGGCGTCGAGGGCGCGGCCGGCCGCGCGGGCGACCTCAGGCAGGCCGGCGCCCGACTCGACGGCCTCGGACACCTCGTCGAGCGACTCGAGGAAGGAGCGGGGCTCGGCGGGCGCCGAGCCCGCGGCACCGGTCTGTCGCGCGGGCGAAGCCATCAGGCCGCCATCACGCGTACTTGTCGTACGACCACACGACCGCCAACCCGATCCCAGCGCCGATGCCGAGCAGCGTGCCCAGGATGAACAGCGTCAGGAAGGACGCGGCGAGCTTCTCCCACAGCCGCCCGTAGCACCGCCACGCCGGGGCGGCGATCAGCACAAGCCAGCACGACACCACGACGCCGGCAGCCAGCGCGATGGCGATCTCGGTCGAGGAGAAGTCGAGGTTCATCGCTCCGCACGCGCCCCGGTTTGCTGCGCGCGTCCGGACCCATTGTGGCGCATGTGCTCGACGACGATGGCGATCACGGCCAGCAGCCCGTAGATCCCCACCCCCAGGCCCCACCCGGCCGCCACGTCCGACCACACGTGCGCGTGCAGGTAGATGCGGGACAGGCCGACCGCGACGGCCAGCACCACCGCCCCCGTTGCCAGCGCCGCGCCGACCAGGTGCAGCCGGCGCGTGAACATCAGCGCGGCCGCCACCCAGGCGGTGGAGTAGGAGGCGTGTCCGCTCGGGAACGCGGATCCCTGCGTGTCGATCAGGGCGCCCGGCGGCCGCGGGCGGTCGATCGCGCCCTTGGTCACGTGGGAGACGAGGTAGATCAGCGCAAAGCCGCCGACGAGCACGACGACCTCCGGCACGCGTCCGCGAGCGGCCAGCACCACGCTGGTCACCACCACCACGGCCGCGCACGTGGGCAGAGCGCCCAGGTTCGTCACCAGCTTCGCGATCTCTGTCAGGGGCTCCGACCGAAGCTTGCTGCTCAAGTCGAGCAGCTCCTGGTCGAGCGGCGTGAGCCCCGGGTCGGCCGAGAGGATGACCGCGTACAGCGCGAAGACGTAGAGCCCCACCCCGGCGATCGCGAGCGTCGTGGTCAGCTCGAGGCCGAGCTCACCGGGCGTGATCCGGTTCCAGACGAAGCGGACCTGTGGAGCGATCACCTGCACCAGCGGCGCCACGACGCGCCTGTAGATCGGCCGGCCGATCGCGAACACCGGACGCAGCAGGGGATGCTGCTCGTGAGCGAGGAGCCAGGCGCGGATCTCACGCCGGCGCCGGTACGCGACAACGACGGCCACGACGACCGCCACCGTCACCCCGAGTCCGAAGATCGCCTGGCCGGCGATGTGGGCGACCTGGTCGAAGGAGCGCCAGAAGACGTAGCCGAGGACGCAGAAGACCGTCGACCACAGGCCGGTCCCGACGACGCTGTAGGGCAGGAAGCGCCGGTACGGCAGACCCGAGGCGCCGGCCACGAATGGCGCCAGCGCGCGCACCAGCCCGATGAAGCGCCCGATCAGGATCGTCTTGCCGCCGTGACGCTCGAAGTAGCTCTCCACCTGACCGAGCCGCTCGTGGGTGATCTTGACCTTGGGGCCGTGGCGCTCGAGGAACTTGCGTCCGAGCCGGCGACCGATGAAGAAGCTGGTGGTGTCGCCGAGGATCGCGCAGGTCCACACCAGTCCGATCAGCGGGATCAGGTCGATCTCGCCCTGGCCGGCGATCACCCCGCCGGCAATCACAACCGTCTCGCCGGGAGCGACCAGCCCCACGAACGCGGCGGTCTCGAGGTAGGCCATCAAGCCCACCAGCGCGTAGGTCCAGGGGCCGAGCGCCACCGCGACGTCCTCGATCACCTTCTTCGGGTCGGGCAGCGCG
>DASVFT010000039.1:0-13676 GCA_036379935.1 Solirubrobacteraceae bacterium
CCGAGAACAACCGCACGGACATCGTGCAGGCGCTGCTCACGGGCATCCCGGGCCTGACCCAGATCGCCCCGAACGCTCCGCCGACCGATTCGCTGAAGATCAACCTCGGCGTGGCCCCGAACGCGACGCCGAACAACCTGGGCGTCATCGGCGGCGACACCCAGGGGTTCCCGAACGGGCGCCGCCTGACCGACGACGTGACCGACATCTCCGAGCGCGTCGTGGCCGGCTTCCTCAAGGGCAACAAGGTGCCCCTGGGCGATGGCGTGGACCAGAACGACAAGCCCTTCCGGACGTCGTTCCCCTACGTCGCGGCACCGGCCGCAGGCTTCGATTCGCAGCTCAAGCGCATCGAGCCCGCGCACGCGCCGATTCCGGCGGGCTAGAGGACCACGAGCGCAGCGGGCGGGGCCACCGCGCCCCGCCCGCTCCCTCGGGACATCACACCCACACCCACCACCCAGAGAGCACATGCGCCGCATCCTCATCGGCTTCTTCGCGACCTTCGCCGTCGCGCTGCCCGTCTTCGTCCTCATGACCCGCGACGGCGCGCCGCGCGCCGGCGAGGGCGCCGCCGCCGCCGCGCTCCCGCCCGCCGCTCCGCCCAACGCGCCCACCGACACGCGCATCCGCACGCTCCAGGCCACGGTCCGCGCGGCGCCCCAGCGCGCCGACGGCTGGACGCTGCTGGCCGGCGCCTACCTGCAGAAGGTGCGCGAGACCGGCGATGCCGGGTTCTACGCCCGCGCGCAGGGCGCCGTCGACCGCGCCCTGTCCCTGCGCCCCGACGATCCCGCCGCGCTGACCCAGCGCAGCGCCCTCGAGCTCTCGCGCCATGACTTCCGCGCCGGGCTGGCCGACGCGCAGCGCGCCCGCGCCCTCGCGCCCGCGGTCGCCCGGCCATTCGGCGCCTTGGTCGACGCGCTCGTCGAGCTGGGCCGCTACCGCGAGGCCGGCCGGGCGCTGCAGACGATGGTCGATCGCAAGCCCGACCTCGCCGCCTACGCGCGCGTCTCCTACTTCCGCGAGCTGCACGGCGACCTGCCCGGTGCCCTGGAGGCCATGCAGCTGGCCGTCTCCGCCGGCGGCGCGGTGCCCGAGCAGGACGCCTACGTGCGCACGCTGCTGGGCGGGCTCGAGCTCCAGCGCGGGCGCCTCGACGCCGCCGTGCGCGCCTATCGCGGCGCTCTGGCGGCGGTTCCTCGCTATCCCGCCGCCGAGGCCGGGCTGGCCCAGGCCGATGTCGCCCGCGGCCGGCTGCCCGCCGCCATCGCGCGCCTGCAGCGCGTGGTGGCGCGGCTGCCGCTGACCGGCTACATCGTCGCTCTCGGCGAGGCGCAGGCCGCCGCGGGCCGGCGCGCCGCGGCGCGGCAGAGCTTCGCGCTGGTGCGCGCCGAGACGGCGCTCCAGCAGCGCGCCGGCGTCAACGCCGACGTCGAGCTGGCGCTCTTCGAGGCCGACCACGGGAGCCCGCGGCGCGCCGTGGCGCTCGCCCGTCGCGCGTGGGCCGCGGCGCCGAGCGTCCGCTCGGCCGATGCCCTGGGCTGGGCCCTGCACCGCGCGGGCCGCTCGCGCGCCGCGCTTGGGTGGGCGCGGCGCGCGCTGGCCCTCGGCTCGCGCGACCCGGCCTTCCTCGCGCACGCCGGGCTGACCGCCCGCGCGGCGGGAGACAGCGCCGACGCGCGCCGCTGGCTCGCGGGGGCCCGCGCGGGCCGCGCCGCGCTGGGCGCGCACCTGCGGGAGGCGGTGCGATGAGGCGCTCGCTGGCTCGCGGCCGCTCGCGGCTCTGCCCTCGCCTCGCCGCCCCCGGAAGCCGCCCGCTGCGGCGCGCGCTCGCCGTCGCGGCCCTTGCCCTGCTCGCGCTCGCCGCCCCCGCCGGCGCGCATCCGCTGGGCAACTTCTCGATCAACCACCTCGACGTCGTGCGCGCCTCCGCCGATCGCGTGGAGGTGCGCTACATCCTCGACCAGGCCGAGATCCCGACCTTCCAGGAGCGTGGGCTGCGCCCGGCGCAGGTGCTGGCGCGCAAGCGGTCCGCGGTGGCGCGCGGGGTGACGCTGACCGTCGGCGGCCGGCCGGTGGCGCTCGCGCTGCGCCCCGGCGGGCGCACCGCGTTCCCGATGGGGCAGGGTGGCCTGCGCACCACGCGTGTCGAGGTGCTGCTCGAGGCGAAGGTGGCCGCGCGCGGCGCCGTCGTGCTGCGCGACGCGACGTTCCCCGGTCGCGTGGGCTGGCGCGCGGTCGTCGTCGCGCCCGGGCGCGGCACCGCGGTCCGCAGCGACGTGCCCAGCGCGGACCCGACGAAGCGCCTGCACGTCTATCCCACCGAGCTGCTCTCGAGCCCGGCCGACCGCACGGTCGCGCGGCTGACGGTCGCGCCCGGAGCGGGCACGGTGACCGCGCCGACGGGCGACGGCACGAGCGCTACGACGCGCGACCGCGGTGCCGGCGACGGCCTCGGCTCGGTCTTCGAGCGTGCGGCCTCGGGGCAGGGCGTGCTCCTGCTGCTCCTGCTGGCCGCCTTCGGATGGGGCGCCATCCACGCCCTGTCGCCCGGGCACGGCAAGGCGATGGTCGCCGCCTACCTCGTCGGCACCCGGGGCACGCCGCGCCACGCCGTCGCGCTGGGGTTGACCGTCACGGTGACGCACACGATCGGGGTCTTCGCGCTGGGCCTCGTGACGCTCGCCCTGTCGGCCTACGTGCTGCCCGAGCAGCTCTACCCCTGGCTCAACCTCGTGTCGGGGCTCCTCGTGCTCGTCGTCGGGGCGGCGGTGGTGCGCTCGCGCGTCCGCCATGCGCGTGCCCATGCGCACGGACACCATCACCACCACGACCACGATCATGGTCCCGCCGACCTTCGCCCCCGCGCGCTGCTCGCGATGGGCGCCTCCGCCGGCCTGATCCCGTGCCCGTCCGCCCTCGTCGTCCTCCTCGGTGCGCTGGCCCAGCACCAGATCGGCCTCGGGCTCCTGCTCATCGTGGTTTTCTCCGCCGGCCTGGCCGCGACGCTCACCGGCCTCGGGCTGGCCGTCGTGGCCGCCGGACGCGTGTCGACCCGCCTGAGCGGCGCGAGGGGCGCGCGCGTGCTGGCCGTGCTCCCGGCGCTGAGCTCGCTGGCCATCGTCGCGGTCGGCGTGGCCCTCACCGCGCAAGCGGTTCCCAAGGTCATGTGATCCGCTCTTGAGGGTCGTGCGCAATAGCAGCGGAACGCGCCATGCGGGTGGGGCGCTCGACCAGAGGAGACTCTCGTGACCGTCCCACACCTCACCGCTCCGGTGGAGGCGTCGTCGGCGGCTGCCGCCTTCGCCGCGCTGCGCGCCCAGGGCCTGCGCCTGTCGACCGCGCGCCGGCTGCTGCTGCACACGCTGTTTGCGGCCGACCGGCCGCTGACCGCCGAGGAGCTCGCCGGCGAGGGCGACGTCGCCTCGGCCTATCGCAACCTCGAGGTGCTCGAAGGCCTCGGCCTGGTGCGCCACGTGCACCTCGGCCACGGTCCCGGGCTCTACGCGCCGGCCGGCGATCGTCACGAGCTGGTGGCGTGCGAGCGCTGCGGCGCCTCGGTTGCCCTTGCCCCGCGCCTCGTGGAGGCGCTGCGCGCCGCCGTGCGCAGCGCGACCGGCTTCGAGGTCCGCCTCTCGCACCTGCCGCTTCCCGGGCTCTGCCCGCGCTGCCACGCCAACGCCACGAGGTCCGGAGGGGATTGACGATGTTCGGACTCGACGATCAGATCGCGAGCCTCGGCGCCGGGGAGGCGTTCCTCGTCGTCGCCGTCGTCGCCATCCTCCTCGGGCTGCGTCACGCGACCGACCCCGACCACCTCACGGCCGTGTCCACGCTCGTGGCCGGCGACCGCGCCGACACGCGCGGCGCCGGCCGGCTCGGCCTGGCGTGGGGCATGGGCCACGCGACGACGCTCTTCGCCTTCGGCCTGCCGATCGTCCTCTACCGCTCCTACCTGCCCGAGGCCGTGCAGTCGGGGGCCGAGGTCCTCATCGGATTGGTCATCGTCGCGCTGGCGGCGCGGCTGCTCGTGCGCTGGCACGCGGGCCGCGGTCCGGCGCGGGCGCACGCGCATCCGGCGCGCTCGCCGCTGCAGGCCTACGGGATCGGGCTCATCCACGGCATCGGCGGGTCGGCCGGCGTCGGCGTCCTGCTCCTGGCCAGCATCCCCGACCACCTCGAGGCCGTCGCCGCGCTGGGCCTCTTCGCGGCCTTCACCGCGGTGTCGATGGCCCTCGCCTCCACGTCGTTCGGCTGGGTCCTCTCGCGCGGCGGCGTGCAGCGCTCGTTCGTCGTCGTCGCGCCGGCGCTGGGCGCTCTGAGCCTCGCCTTCGGCCTCTGGTACGCGCTCGGAGCGGTGCGGGCGGTCCCGTACGTGTTCTGACATCGTGCGGCAGGGTGCTCCTGCTGTTCGACATCGACGGCACGCTGCTGCTCAAGGCCTCCGGCGCCCACGCCCAGGCGGTGCACGAGGCCCTGCACGAGGTCTACGGCGTCGTCGAGCCGCCGAAGGTTGAGGCCGCCGGGCGCACCGACTACGAGATCGCGCGCCACATCTGCCTGCTCAGCGGCGTCAGCGCCGAGCGCTTCGACCTCGGCCGCGCCGACTTCCGCCTCGCCTGCGTCGCCGCCTACGCCCGCCTCGCGCCCGACGACCTCAGCGCCCACGTCTCGCCCGGCATGCTTGACGTCCTCGAGGCGCTCGCGACGCGAAACGGCACGCGCCTGGGCATCCTCACGGGCAACCTCGAGCCGATCGCCCACCTCAAGCTCGTGCGCGCCCACCTCGCCCGCTTCTTCGAGCCGTGGGTCGGCGGCTTCGGCTCAGATCACGAGGACCGCACCGAGCTTCCCGCCATCGCGCGGCGCCGGGCCGGCGGCTACCCGCGCTCGAAGACCGTCGTCATCGGCGACACCCCGCGCGACATCGCCTGCGCGCGGGCCGACGGGGTGCGCTGCGTGGCGGTGGCGACGGGGCCGTTCGCGGTGAAGGAGCTGGGCGAGGCCGATGTGGTGGTGCGCAGCGCGCACGAGCTGCTCGACGTGCTCTAGTCGTTTCGTCTAGGCGCCGCTCCATGTGGCCGGAGGGTGCCGATGTACTTCGAGTGCCCCTCCGGTCATCCGGCATCCTTCTGCTGCTCCTCGTGGGCTTGGCGCTGGTGCCCGCGCCCGCCGGCGCTGCGGTCGATCGCGTCACCCCGCGCTCGGCGGCGGCCTTCCGGGACTCCGTGGGCGTCAACGTCCACCTCAGCTACTACGACACCGCCTACAGGAACTTCACGGGGGTCGCGCACGCCCTGTCCGACCTCGGGGTGCGCCAGGTGCGCGACGGGGCCTGCTCGGGCTGCACCGGCCAGAACGCTCGGCTGGAGGCGCTCGGCCGGCAGGGCATCGGGCTCACCCTCATCATGGGCCGGCCGGGCGGATCGGAGACCCTCTCCTCGCTGGTCGGCCTGGTGTCGGGCCCGCTCGCCCCGTACGTGGCGGGCGTCGAGGGGCCCAACGAGTACGACGGCTCCGGCGATCCGCGCTGGAGTGCCAAGGTGCGCGCCTATCAGCGCGATCTCTGGAGGCGGATGCGGGCCATTCCCAGCCTCGACAGCGTGCCTGTGCTGAGTCCATCCGTCCTCTCGCTGGCGAGCTTCTCCAAGCTCGGCAACCTCAGCCGCTGGCTGGACTGCGTGAACGTGCACCCCTATGCGGGCGGCGACGTCCCGTCCGCCGATCTCGGCGCCAACCTGCGGGACGCCCGCGCGGTGTCCGGGCGCAAGCCGGTCTGTGCCACCGAGGCGGGGTACCACAACGCGACCGCGGACCGCGGGAATCACCCCGGGGTCTCGGAGCGGGCCGCGGCGGCCTACGTCCCCCGCCTGTACCTCGACTTCTTCCGCGCCGGCGTCGAGCGGACCTTCCTCTACGAGCTCGTCGACGAGTGGCCGGATCCGCGTCGCGACAAGCGCGAGAGCAACTTCGGGCTGCTGCGCAACGACTTCTCTCCCAAGCCCGCGTACCGGTCGCTCAGGGAGCTGATGCGGCTCACGTCGCCCACCGCCCGTCTCGGTCGCCTCGCGCCATTGCCGATCGCGGTCGAAGGCGGCGGCGACCTGCACTGGCAGCTCCTGCAGACCGCTCCCAAGCGCTACTCGGTCGTCCTCTGGCGCGACGTCCGCGTCTGGGACCAGCACCGCGAACGGCCGGTGCCCGTGACGGCGCGGCGCGCGACGCTGGACTTCGGCCAGCGCGTCTCCGTCGCCGATGTCTCGGTGGTCGACGGGCACGGTGCGGCGTCCACGAGGCGGGCCGGCGGGCGGCGGCATCTCAGCGTCGACGTCGGGGCCTATCCGGTCGTCGCGCGCCTGCGGACGCCCCGCGCCGGCTAGCGCCGGACGATCTTGAACCGCACGCGGTGCTCGCCGGATCTGGCGCCGGCGGCATCGGTCGCCGTGAGGCGAGCGCGATAGTGCCCTTGCTTCAGCGCGCGTCCGCGCAGCACGCCGGAGAACGAGGTCGAGCGGCGGCCGGGTTGCTTTGCGACACGGAGCGTGACGAGCCACCGATGGCGATGGCAGGCACGCCCGCCGTGTCGTCTGCTGCTGCGCGCCACGCACCTCGCGTGCTTGGAGCGGCCGGCGCGCCGGCCCGGCAGGACGCGATCGATCGCAATCCTTACCGTGGCGGGCTTGGACAAGGTGTAGACGAAGCGGGTGCCACCCCTGGTCGCCGACCGCCGTCCACGACCGCGGCCGCCGGTCTGCCGCCGAGCCGAGAAGACGCGCGGGCTCACGCGCACCTTCGACAGGCGCGGCGGCTCGTTGCCCGCCGAGGCTGCGGTGGCCCGGGCGGGCGGGTCGAGCTCGACGACCGTGACCCGATCCGGGACGGCGAGGTCGAGCTTGCCCGCCGTGAGCGCCGCGGGTGCCGACGTCAGCGTCCCGGCATCGTCGAGACGGAAGACCCTCGCTCGCGCGACCGGCGTCTGCACGCTCACCCTGACGAGCTGATCGGAGACGCCGCGGTCGCCGCGCGCCGCCACGTCGTCCGGCGCGTTGGCGCGGGCGCCGGTGTCATAGCTCGAACGTTCCTGCCACAGCGCGAGGAAGAAGGTCCCGTCACGCTTCTGCAGCAGCGTGTGCTGCACGGTCGCCGTCTGCCCGCTGAGCGAGTACGTCAGCGCGCCGGGCACGAACGGCTGGCCGGGATCGCGTAGGAGCCCAAGGATCCCGGCGACGGCCCGGTACGCCGGCTTCTCGCTGCCGTCGTTGCGCAGCAGTCCGAAGTTCGCGTCCATCGCGGTCTTCCCGGGATCGGGCCGCTCGTCGATGAGCTCGTAGATGTAGCTCCGCACGAAGCCGCGGTTGAACTGGGTGAACAGCAGGCGCGGCATGTACCGCCCCGCGGCACGCTCGGACACCGCCCGCTGGCTCGGAGCGCCGGCCTTGATCGCGTTGTGGTAGCCGGTCTCCGTGGCGATCATCGGGCGCGCGCCGCTGGGGGCCCGGTACCTCGGCAGGAAGGTCTCGAGCGTCTGCCCGTACACATCGGCGCATCCGGGACAGTTGCCACCGGGGTAGGGGTGCCAGTTGCCGTAGTCCATGAAGGCGCTGAGGTCGCCGACGTCCGTCGGCGAGACGGAGATCGACGGTCCGAGCACCGCCACGTTGCTCAGCGCGGGATTGCTCCGCACCGCCGCATAGACCGCCTTCTGGTTGGCAATGGTTTGCGTCTGCCAAGAGGGAGATCCCGCTGGCAGCCCTTGATGGTCAGGTTCGTTGACGCCTTCGAACGATTCCACGGCGTTGGCGCACCAGCTCGCCACCGCGCCGAGCTGGCCGTAGTCGGTGGCGGCGCTGGACTGGGTCCGGAACGTCGTGACGAGGTCGAAGCGAATGCCGGCAGCCGCGAGCGAACGGCAGCGCTGGTTGTAGGTCGTCGACGGCCCCGCGCCGGCGTACGTGTAGGCGCCGTCGCGCACGTGGCGCACGCCGAGCGCGAGCAGCTTCGGCCGTATGAGCCGGTCGAAGGCGCTGTCGTACGGCGTGCCCGTGTAGTGAAGGTGCGTGTTGACGCCGACGGAGTCCACGAAGTCGTCAGCGGGCCGCGCGGGTTCGGCGGCGGCCGGCGACTGCCCCAACGCAGACGGGTTGCCGAAGGTCATGGCTCCGAGGAGGACACCGACGAGCGCAGCGCTCCGCGCGCCCCTGCCGCTCTTGGTCGCCGGACTGACGAAGAGCACTCGCGCACGGTAGCGAGCGAGCGGGCTCGGGGCGTCGTCGTGGCGTGAAGGCGCGCCTCCGCGGTCGGACGCTGACACCGGCCGCTCACGTGCATCGAGGCAGGGCGAGACGGCGGGAGGAGCCGCACGCGTCGACAAGAGCCTCGGGCGTCACCTCGGGGAGCTCCCGCTCGAAGAGCTCCAGGAACGCGGCATGCGTGCTGTGGCCGCCGGCCGCACCCGCGTAGTGCGGCTCGTTGTGCTCCGTCGCCCACGCGAAGTAGCGGTTCCTGCGGGCACCGGCGGTGGCGACGGATGCCAGCGTCCCTCTCCCGAGGTGCAGGACATAGCCGGCGTCGACGAAGGGGAACGCGGTGAGCTTGCAGCCGTGGCGCCTGAGGGCAACCTGGAGCGCCGCGCTCGGCTCGCCATGCTCGCGAAACGGCGGAATCGGCGCACGCCACACGACTGCCGGGTCCAGGAGGAGCGAGTACACGCCCAGCATCTCGTGCTCGTGGTGCGGCAGCGTGGCGGACTGGCCCAAGAGCGCGGCCTCGCTGTGCTCCAGCGCCGCGACCGCGTCGTGGATCGTGTCCGGACGCAACACGACGACGTCGGAGTCGACCACCCAGACGTAGTCGATCTGCTCGCCGTGGGGCGCCCCGCCCTGCCTCTCGGCAAGCCACGAGATGCCCTGGTTGAGAGCGGGACCGTGGTAGCGCTGCCGGCCATTGGCGACGAGATGGATCAGGCCCGCCCGATCGAGCGCCTCCAGCAACCCGACGGAACCGTCGTGGGAGCCGTTGTCGACGACGACGATCTCAGCCAGCTGCTGGCGACCCAGCAGGCGGCAGAGAGAGAAGACCAGCTGCGCGATGAGCGCGCGCGTGTTGAAGTTGACGACCACCGCCGCCACGTTCGCGCGGTCCGTCGCGCGTCGGTCGCGCCGCGCCGGCCATGGCATCCGGCGGCGCTCCTCACGGCGATCGAGCACGAGCTGTCGCGCCGCCGAGTCGCGGAGGCGACCTGCGACTCGGCGCACGACGCGGCTGCCGGAGCCGGGTGGCACCCGGCCGATCCTAGACCGCTAAAGATCCATGTGGGCGAACGTGGCGTGCAAGCGCGCATCCGGTGCAGCGAGCCGGAGCGCCGCCCCCGAGCTGACATCATCCGCCGCCACCGCTCGTGCCCCCGGCTCACACCAACGGTCCCCGTCCAGACGTGGCCGTCTACCTGCCGTCGCTCGACGGTGGAGGCGCGGAGCTCGTCATGTTGCGCGTGGCGACCGCCTTGGCGGCTCGGGGCCGCCGCATCGACCTCGTGCTTGCCCGGGCCCGCGGCCCGTACCTCGAACAGGTCCCCGGCGACGTGCGGGTCGTCGACCTGGCGGCCACGCCTCCGGTCGTCGCCACGAAGACCGTGCGCTTCGCGGCCTACCTGCGCCGCGAGCGCCCACGGGCAGTGCTCTCGGCACTCGACGTCGTCGACACGGCGCTGCTTTCGCGTGCGCTCGCGCGCGTCCGGACGCGGGTGGTCCTCACCATCCACACCCATCTCTCGAGTCAATTCGACGACCGACCCGACCTGGGCGTCGCGCAGATACGCCGCGCACTCGTGCGCCTTCTCTATCCACGGACGGACCGGCTCGTCGCCGTCTCGCGCGGGGTGGCGGCGGACGCCGAGCGCTTGTCGGGCCTACCTGCCGGACGGATCGAGGTAATCCCCAATCCGGTGGTCGCGAGCGACCTCGCCGAGCGCGCGCGGCAGCCGGTCGAGCATCCGTTCCTGCGTCCCGGTGAGCCACCCGTCGTGCTGGGTGTCGGTCGCCTCGTGCGCCAGAAGGACTTCCCGACGCTCATCGAGGCGTTCGCCCTCGTGCGCGCGCGCCGCCCGGCGCGCCTGATCATCCTCGGCGAGCCCGACCCGCGAGAGCCGGACGTGCCGCCGGCGCTGGAGGCTGCGATCGAGCGCCATGGGCTGGCGGGCGACGTTTCGCTGCCGGGCTTCGTGCCGAATCCCTACGCCTACATGGCCCGTTCGGGCGTGTTCGCGCTGTCGTCCATCTACGAGGGCCTCCCGACGGTCCTCATCGAGGCGCTCGCCGCCGGCACCACGATCGTGGCCACCGATTGCGAGAGCGGACCACATGAGATCCTCGACGGCGGACGCTACGGGACGCTCGTGCCGATCAAGGACGCCGAGGCGTTGGCCGATGGCATTCGCGGAGCGCTCGACACGCCGCACGATCCGGATGCGCTCCGCGCCCGCGCGCAGCGCTACACGGCGGAAGCGGTGATCGGGGACTACCTGCGCGTGCTCGAGGGCTGAGCCGGTCGCTCACGCGCCTCGAGCGGCCCGGAACTCCTGGCGCCACGCGCGCTCGGTCGCGGCGTTCGCCTTGACGGCATGGACGAGGCTGTGCCCGTCGGCGATCAGCTCGCGGGGCGGCTTGGGAAGGCCGACATGCGCGATGCCGAACGGCTCGCCAGGACCCGTGAGGCTCCGCATGCGCAGCCCCGCCGCCCCGCACAGCACGCCCATGACGATGTCCTCGCCGAGCCCGGTGCCCGCCCACGGCCGCCAGTCCAGGAGGTCGCGCCGCGACATCAGCCGCGGGCCGATGGCGTACGCGCCTCCGAGGCAGTTCGCGCCCAGCGCATAGCCGTTCCGTTGCGCCGCATCGAGCAGGGCGATCGACCGCCGCACGTCGCCAGCACGCCGGCGTTGCAGGAACAGCCGGCGACCATGCCGGCCCAGCCGGACCCGCCGGCCGAGCCGCTGCAGATGGCCGTGCCAGACACTCCAGTCCCGCTGCGCCCCCGTGCACGTGACGTCGTGGGAGCCGACGAGCCCGAGGGTCTCATCCTCGGCGAACGCGTGCCGGATCTTGCTCACGAACCGACCGATCACGAGCGCATCGACGTCCAGCTTCAACAGGAACTCGCACTCCACTGGCGCCGCCTCGATCGCCATCAGCGTGCCCGCCGTCATCGCCGCGAACGGCTCCGGCACCCGACGTCGCTGCCACAGCGGCGTGCGAACGACGGTGACGCTCGCCCACCCGGCGATGCGCTCTAGCGCCGCTCGCGGCCGTCGCGCGTCATCGACGATCACCAGGTGGAACACATCCGGTCGCTCCCAGTGCGCGAGGCTCTCGAGCAGATCGTCTAGGCGCCCGAGCTCAGCAGCAGAGGGTCCCACCGGAATGAGAACCCCAACCATCATGGCGAGGATACCCCGGTTGTCCGACTTCGCGCCTGCTCTCAGGGACTTCCCGCTACGGCGACGTCGAGAGGTCTGTCCTGTGCCTTGCGTAGACCGCGGCGAAGCACACGATAGGTATCGCGTAGATCGTCCGGGCAAAGCACGCGGAGGCAGACGACGTAGACAGCGAGCGCCGTTGACAGCGCCGCGACGGTGCCCAACAGCACGCTTGGTATCGCCTTGGCGAGGCACCAGCCGAGACCGGCGGCGACGGCGCCGCTGATCACAGGGCGCGCGAGGGAGGCGACGACCGGGAACTCGATCTCGCGTTTGGTGTAGATCGCAAGCAGCACAGCATCGACGCACGCCGCTACGCACCAGCCGATGCCTAGCGCCGTAACGCCCAAGGCGGGAAGGAGGGGGGTAGCAACTCCAAACCACGCAACCGTATGCACGACGGTGGCCCGCAAAACCCATCCGACGCGGCGACGCGCTAGCAGCAACCCCGCGCTCGCGGTTGAGATCGGACCGCTGATCATGAGTCCCGCTGCAGACCAAGCCACCGCCGCAACCGCTGGGTCCCATTGCTCTCCGAACAAAAGCGGAACGAGGGCCGGAGCCGAACCGATAAGACATGCGACCACCGCTCCGGTGACGATCGCGCTTACCCGCAATGCGCGCTGAAGCGCTGGAGCCGGATCCTCGCCCGCGCCAATCAGGCGAGCGACCGCGGGATACGACACTCGCCAGAGACTTTGCAGGACCAACAAGAGGATCTGCGTGATGCGGTATGCGATCGACCAGTATCCGAGCGTCGCGAAGCCGGCCACGGCGCTCGTGACGACAGCGAGTCCTTGGTCTCGCACGAGCGACACAACGCCGACGCTCTGAAACTTGAGACCGAATCCGACTACCGGTCGGACCGTCTCCCATGACCACCGTGGCCGCACGAGCCCCGGAGGAAGAGAGGTCACGACGAGGCTTGCTCCGACAAGCGACCGGACGACCACAGCCGCGGCGACGCCCCATACGCCCGCGCCCAAGGCTACGGCAGCGATGGCAAAGACGTTGTATGCGACGATCTCGAGCACCTCGGCTCGTACCAGCGCGCGATAGTCCAAACGGCGCTCCGCGCTGAGCGCGGCCGGCGTACGGGCGGCGTCGATCGGCAGCGAGCAGGCCATGATCGCCGCGATGGCGCCCGCCGTGCCCAATGGGACGCCGACGATGGCGGCCAGCATCGCTACGGCCGTCGCGACAGCCAACTGGAGACCGAAGACGGCTTGGAGCTCGAGCCGCGACGGCGGACTGGCCGCGCGGAGGAGATGAGCGCCGATGCCTCCGTCCGTGATAAAGCTGCCGACGGCGACGAACGTGAAGCCGAGCGCAACGAGACCAAAATCGTGCGGAACCAGAAGTCGGGCCAGCGCGATGTTCCCAACCATCCCAAGAGTCCTGACCGCGACGCCGCGAACGCCCACGGTCAGGACGCCGCGCACGGCTCTGTCCTTGACCTGTGAGGCGGAGAGTTGATCCTCCGGCACGGGTGCTATGTCCGGCCGCTGGGGAGTGTCTGCCATCGGAGAAGGGTCGGGGCGGCAGGGCGCTCGCAAACCGCAGCATCAGGCCCCAACTACAGGATATGGGCGACGCGCGCCTACCGAATCGGCGTCGTTGCCGCCTGCCGAAGGATCGTGCCGACGAGCGGGATACCGTTTGGAGTCGCTCTCCGCCGACTCGGAGTTCGACTCGAGCCCAGATGAATCTGTCTTCGCTTGCAAGCCCGCAGCGGCACACCGTCCCAGATGGCCGGCCGATCGTGCGATCGGCGGAGCAACTCGCTCGTCGCGTTGCCCATCGGCCTCTCATGTCCTTGCGCCGGCGGTACTACGCGGACGGCACCGGGGCCCACATCGTGGAGCGCCTGCCCGCCGCCTGGAGCGCGAGGCTTGGTCTCGACGACCAGACTGCCTACTTCACGCGTCGGATCGAAATCGGCGCTGGGCCTCACCCCCAGGCCGGCTATCTGCACATCGATGTCGATCCGAACGCCCGACACTTGGAGGCGAAAGCTGAGGCGTGGGCACTGCCGTTTCCGGACGCCTGGGCGAGCGAGATCCTTTCCATCCACGCACTCGAGCATGTCCATCCGCGACTCCTGAACACCACCCTCCGCGAATGGCACCGCGTACTTCGGCCAGGAGGCCGCGTACGGGTGCACGTGCCCATTACGCCCGCCCTGATGAGGGCCTACCTC
>DASVFT010000040.1:0-79041 GCA_036379935.1 Solirubrobacteraceae bacterium
GGCGCACGGCGCGCAGCGGGCTGCGCCCCACGATCCGCCCGCGGGCATCGCGCACGACGACGCGGACCTTCGTCGCCCGGTTGACGCGGAAGTGCACGGTGACCACGCGCCCCGACCGGCTGGCGCGGATCCCGGTCACCCGGATCGGGCCGTCCGCCGGCCGGCCGCCGACCAGCGACTCCGCGTGCACCGGCGACGGGCCGGCGCTGGGGCCGCCGGCCGACGCGCCCCGCAGCGCAGACCGGCCCGGCCCCGGCGTCGGGGCCCGGGTGGCCGCCGCGGTCCCGCCGGGAAGGTTCACGCGGTAGACCCCGCGGCCGTGGGTGGCCGCGTAGAGCAGGCGCGCGCCGGGATCGATCGTCAGCCCGTAGACGGCCACGATCGGCAGGCCGTCGGCCGCCTTCGTCCACGACGTCGCGCCCTGCGCGCGCTGGAGCACGCCGAAGTCCGTCGACGCGTACAGGTCGCCCGTCCGGTCGTCACGCACGAGATCGGTGACCGGCTGATCGCCGATGTCGGAGCTGATGTCGGTCGCGGTGGCCGCGCCGGTGGCGGGATCGACCCGCACCTCGAAGACGTGGCCGGGCGTGGTCGGCGTATACGCCGAGTAGCCCGAGTACGACACCCATATGTGATTCGGGTCCGTCGGGTCCACTGCGATCGAGGAGACGAAGCGACCCGGCAGGCCGGCCGGCGTGACCGGCGTGAACCGCACGGCCTTGGGATCGGCCGCGTTGACGTTGCGCGAGATCGACAGATGGCCCTGCCGCGTGGCCACCCACAGGGTCTGGGCGTCCGACGGTGCGCGCTCGGTGGCCACGATGTAGTCGCCGGCGCCCGACGCGAGGTCGCCGCCCGCGCTGATCTGGCCGCCGATGCGCACCCAGTCGCCGCACACGCGCGAGCTGTCGCCCACGCTGAGCGACGTCTCGCGGCAGTGCGCGTCGAGCTGGTCCTTCGGACCGCCGTTGTCGGTGGTGCGCCACACGTACTCGCCGCCGGTGAAGAGCGTCCCCCTCACCTTCGGGTCGTGCGTGAGCGGGATGTAGAACGAGAACGCCTCGGGGTTGTCGGGGTCGGCCTGCGCCTCGTCGAGCGGCTGGGAGATGTAGTCCCATCCGCGCGGCGAGTCGGTGTCGCCCTCCGCGCTGCCGAAGTTGGCATCCATCGTCGGTCCGAAGTAGGTGTGCACCTTGACCTGGTCGACGCCGATGCTCGACTGCCCGCCGTCGCCGCCGATCGACTCGAAGGTGTCGAACTGGCCGGGCGCGGCGGGGTTGGGGTTGAAGGCCCACGTGCCGTTGTCCTGGGTGCCGCCGAGCAGGTCGCTGCCCGGCGTGGCCGGGTTCAGCGAGACGCTCTGGTACTGGAGCGTGCGCAGACCGTCGTTGAGCGAGTCGATCCGCACCGGCACCGCACGCAGCACCTGGCGGCACAGGGTGAGCCCGTCGCCCTTGAGCTTGCGCTTGGCGCAGTCAGCGGTCCGGTCGGTGAAGCGCCCGTTGACGCGCACGATGCCGCCGTCGGAGCCGACGAAGAAGAACCGCGGGTTGTAGGGATCGAAGACCACCGCGTGCTGGTCGGGGTGCATGCCGGTCACCCCGCCGGCCAGCAGCGAGGTGTCGGCGCCGGGCACGACCGTCGCGTCGTTCGTCATGTCGTTGAAGGTGGCGCCGGCGTCGGTGGAGCGGATGACCGCACGCCCGTTCGTGCGCTGGTCGCCGCCGAAGACCTGCAGGTCGTCGTAGTACATCGAGCCGCCGAGGAGCACGGTGTCGGGATCGCTCGGGTCGGCGACGACGAACTCGTCGTACGTGCACTGCGTCTCGCAGAAGTTGTAGGAGGCGAAGCCGGGCTTGCTCGGGTTCGGGCTGGAGAGCTTCTTCCACGGCGCCTTGTTCTTGCCCGCCGCCGACACGAGCTTGCTCGCCGGCTGGTCGACGTCGTCCGAGCGCCAGAACTCCGAGGTCGAATCGTCGGTCGAGCCGTCGCCGACGTACGCGCGCGTCTTCCCCTTCGGCAGCACGGTGAGGTCGAACTCGGTCCGGTCGCCGAAGGTGTCGTCAGGCGTGCGCGTCGCGAAGACCTGCTTGAAGGCGGCGCTCCCGTTCTCCAGCGAGGGCGCGGAGCGCCAGATGCCGTAGCCGAACAGCGCGACGTAGAGCGGCCGCGGCTGGCTTCGCCGGGCCGGCGGGTTGGGATCGATGACGATCTTGTTGACGCCGCCCTGGAACCAGTCGGCGCCCGCGGCCGGGTCGGCCGGGTTCGGCGGTCTGGAGAAGGCAAGAGAGAACGACTGCCCGCCGTTGGTGGACTTGTAGAGGCCGAGCCTCGGGGCGTTCGGCGGCGTGCGGCGCCCGCCGTTGACGGACGAGGACCCGTGGCGCGCGAGGTCGGTGCCGATGTACAGGGTGCCGTTGTCGGGGTCGATGGCGATGGCGCCGATCGACCGGTTCTGCGCGACGGGCACGCTGCCGGGGACGAGCGCCCAGATCTGGCCGCCATCGGTCGACTTGAACAGGCCGACGCCCGCCTCGGAGTCGCCGGATCCGTTGGGCTCGCCCGAGCCGGCGTACAGCGTGTTGCCGGTGGGATCGGTGGGGTCGACGATCAGCGAGCCGAAGGCGCCGGTCGTCAGCCCGGTGCTCGACGGCTGCCAGACGACGTGCGCGGCCAGCGCGTCGTCGGTGCGGAAGATGCCCCCGCCGGCGGCGGCGATCCACACCCGGCAGGCGCTGCCCGGCTGCCCGCAGTTGGGGTCGATGGCCATCGCCGTCACGCGCCCGGAGTTGGTGGTGGGGGCGCCGGTGTAGGTGACCTCCTTCGGCACCGTCGGCGTGAAGGGGCCGAGCTCGCTCCACGGGGTCGCCAGCGCGGCTGCGCCGGCGGTGTCGAGGTAGGCCTGTCGGCCGGCGCGGGCGATCGAGTCGTCGACGTAGTGGCGCGGGAAGGCGCGCTCGTCGACCTGGATCTGGCTGGGCCCGCTGACGATCTCGGACTTGCCCTCGTGACCGTGCTCCTCGACCTTCTCCTTGACGATGGCGATCGGCAGGCGCCGCTTGAGCTTGGGGTGCTCGCGCGCGAAGTCCTTGAGCGAGCCCTCGCCCTTGTCCTTCTCGGCGCGCTTGTGCTTCGTGTGCTTGGCGTGGTGCTTGGGCGGCGGCGTGTCGCCGGCGGCGACCGCGGGCAGGGCGGCGAGCGAGGCGCTCGCGGCGAGGACGGCAAGAGCGGAGAAGTGACGCATCGCGCGCGGCCCATACCCGCTCCACCGCAGGCGAAACTTCCCACGCGCCGTAGGTCCGGCCGCCGCCCCTCCATACCGCGCGCGGTATCATCTGACGGATGATCGATGCGGCGCAGCTCGTCCGCGAGGCCCGCCGGCGCCAGGGCATCAGCCAGGCGGAGCTGGCACGGCGCGCGGGCACGAGCCAGCACGCCGTGAGCCTGATCGAGCGCGGCCTGCGTCGACCGTCGCTCGACACGCTCGAGCGCCTGCTGCTCGTCACCGGGCACCGGGTGGCCGGCGAACTGGAGGTCATCCCCTCCGAGGAGGATCCGATCCATCTGGCGGCGGCTCAGCGCCAGACGGTGGGGGAGCGGGTGCACGGCGGCTTCAACGGGGTGGAGCTCTTCAACCTCATGCACGGGATTGCCAGACGATGAGCGAGCTTGACACCATGGGCGACCGCGGGCAGAGCAACCCTCGCCTGATCTTCGAGACGCTCACCCGACACGGCGTTGACTTCGTCGCTATCGGGGGGTGGGCGGTCATCGGCCACGGCAGCACCCGGAATACGCTCGACGTCGACTTCGTCGCTGCGACGGACCCCGAGAACCTCATCCGCCTCGAGGCTGCCCTCGCCGAGCTCGAAGCGCAGCTGTGGGGCGTCGACGCGCACCTGCTTGGCATCGACCTCGACGCCCGGACGCTCGCCGAGGGAGGCAACTTCACGCTCGTCACGCGGGCCGGTGGCCTGGACTTCTTCAACGAGGTGCCGGGCGGTGCGCCCTACGAGCAGGTTCGTGCGCGTTCGATCGCCGCCGACCTCGGCGAAGGCGTGGAGATCCGCATCGCGGGCGTTGCCGACCTCATCGCCATGAAGCGCGCGGCCGGCCGGCCGCAGGACGTTCGCGACATCGCCACGCTCACCGAGATCGAGCGTCGGCGCCGCGAGCCCTGACAGGCGCGCGCGGTCGCTCGCCGCGCTCAGTCACTAGCCTGGCTGGCCTCAGAGCCCGGAGAACCCATGTCCAAGATCACAGTGAGCAATCCGATCGTCGAGCTGGACGGCGACGAGATGACGCGGATCATCTGGCAGTCCATCAAGGACCGTCTGATCCTGCCCTATCTCGACGTCGAGCTCGACTACTACGACCTCGGCATCGAGAGCCGCGACGCGACCGAGGATCAGGTGACGGTCGACGCCGCCCACGCGATCAAGCGCCACGGCGTCGGCGTGAAGTGCGCGACGATCACACCCGACGAGGCGCGCGTCGAGGAGTTCGGCCTCAAGGAGATGTACCGCTCGCCCAACGGCACCATCCGCAACATCCTCGGCGGCGTGATCTTCCGCGAGCCGATCGTCATCTCCAACATCCCGCGGCTCGTGCCGGGGTGGACGAAGCCGATCGTCATCGGCCGTCACGCGTTCGGCGACCAGTACCGCGCCACCGACCTCGTCGTCCCCGGCGAGGGCACGCTGACGCTCAGCTTCACGCCCAAGAACGGCTCGGATCCGGTCGAGCTCAACGTGTACGACTTCCCCGGCGGCGGCGTAGCGATGGCGATGTACAACCTCGACGACTCCATCCGCGACTTCGCTCGCGCCTCGATGCGCTACGGGCTCGATCGCGGCCTGCCCGTCTACCTCTCGACCAAGAACACGATCATGAAGCGGTACGACGGGCGCTTCAAGGACCTGTTCGAGGAGATCTTCGAGGCTGAGTTCAAGGATGAGTTCGACGCGGCGGGGCTCACGTACGAGCACCGTCTGATCGACGACATGGTCGCCGCCGCCCTCAAATGGGAAGGCGGCTATGTGTGGGCGTGCAAGAACTACGACGGTGACGTGCAATCGGACACCGTGGCGCAGGGCTTCGGCTCGCTGGGGCTCATGACCAGCGTGCTCATGACACCCGACGGCCAGACGGTGGAGGCCGAGGCCGCGCACGGCACCGTCACCCGTCACTACCGCCAGCACCAGCAAGGCAAGCCCACCTCCACCAATCCCATCGCCTCCATCTACGCGTGGACGCGCGGGTTGCACCACCGCGGGCGCATGGATGGCACCCCCGACGTCGAGCGCTTCGCCGACACGCTCGAGCGCGTCTGCGTGCAGACGGTCCAGGAGGGCCGGATGACCAAGGACCTCGCGCTGCTGGTCGGCGGCGGCCAGGATTTCCTCACCACCGAGGAGTTCCTCAGCGCGATCGACGAGAACCTTCAGAAGGAGATGAACGCCTGATGCCCACGACCGTCACCGTTACCGGCGCGGCCGGCCAGATCGGCTACGCCATCCTCTTTCGCATCGCCTCCGGGCAGCTGTTGGGGCCGGACGAGAAGGTCGCCCTGCGACTGCTGGAGATCCCCGACGCCGTGAAGGCGGCCGAGGGGACGGCGCTCGAGCTGTTCGACTGCGCCTTCCCGCTCCTCGCCGACATCGACGTCACCGACGATCCCAACGAGGCCTTCGAAGGGGTGAACGTCGCCCTGCTCATCGGCGCGCGTCCGCGCTCCAAGGGGATGGAGCGCGCCGACCTGCTCGAGGCCAACGGCGCGATCTTCAAGCCCCAGGGCGAGGCACTCAACGCCCACGCCGCCGACGACGTGCGCATCCTCGTCGTCGGCAATCCGGCCAACACCAACGCCCTCATCGCGATGAGCAACGCGCCCGACATCCCCAGCGAGCGCTTCACGGCAATGACGCGCCTGGACGAGAACCGCGCCGTGAGTCAGCTGGCCCAGAAGCTCGGCGTCGGCGTCGCGGACGTCCAGGACCTGGTCGTCTGGGGCAACCACTCACCCACGATGTTCCCCGACCTCTTCAACGCGAAGGTGAACGGCCGACGCGCGGTGGACCAGGTCGACCTCGACTGGTACGAGGACGAGTACATCCCGCGCGTCGGCAAGCGGGGTGCCGAGATCATCGAGGCGCGCGGCGCCTCGTCGGCGGCCTCGGCCGCCAACGCGGCGATCGATCACATGCGCGATTGGATCGCCGGCGCTGACGGCCTGCGCTCGATGGCGGTTCGCTCCGGCGGTCAGTACGGGGTGGAGGAGGGGCTGATGTCCTCCTTCCCGGTTCGTTGCGCCGGAGGCGAATATCAGATCGTCGAGGGCCTCGAGGTGGGTGACTTCGCCCAGGCGAAGATCGACGCCACCGTCAATGAGCTCAAAGAGGAACGCGACGCGGTCAGGCGGCTGGAATTAGTGTGATCCCGCCGAGTGCTGCAAGCTTATTTAACGCCTAACTGCCCTTGGCGGGGTGCCAGCCGCGGCCCTCCTTGCGCACCTGGCCCTCCTTCTGCAGGGAAGGCAGCACGCGATAGAGGTAGTTCTGCTGGATCCCGATGGCGTCCGCGATCTCCGGGATGGTGATCCCCGGGCGCGAGCGCACGAGCTCGAGGGCCTGCTTGGCACGCGTCCCGCTGCCGCGGGGGCGTCCGCGCCGGCGGGTCCCCGCGCTCGACGCTGCCGTGCGGCGGCGACCGCGGCGGGCCGGCGCGCTCGCACCACTGTTGTTGCTCGGCACGCCCTCGAGCGCAGCGGCTGCCTTCTCGAGGCGGTGGAACTCGTCGACCAGCGGGCGCAGCTCCTTCAACCGCGCGTCGATCTCACGCTTCTTTTCTTCCAGGAAGTCGGGCATCGCTGAAATCTGACAGAAATCCGCCATTTCCGTCAACTCCGGCAGGAGGCGTTTCGCTCAGGCGCGCTCGACGAGCGCCTTGAGCTTGCGCAACGACGCGTCGGCTTCACGCCGCGGGAGGCCCCCGACGAGGGCGCGACTGGCGACGGCGCCCAACGCTCCCAGCGGCGCCTTGAACTCGTTGCGGTAGTCGAAGCGCGTGCCGCCGTCGACGGCGGTGAGGCGGTACTCGGTCTCCGCGCGCGAGCGCGCCGGGCCGCGTCCGTGCCACTCCGCATGGCGGCACGAGTCGCAGGCGACGAGCTCCCAATGCACCCTGAAGTTCACCCCGCGCAGATGGAGGGTCTGATCCATCGTGTAGCCCCTGCGCGGCGGGCCGCCGTCGTGGTCGTGCAGCCGGCGGTGGATGGTCACCCACTCGTCCAGGCGCTCGGGGTCCATCGCCAGCGCCCACACCTTCTCCGGCGGGGCGGCGATGTCGATGCTGGTCACGACCTCGCTCACGCTCGCGGCACGCTACCGGCCGGCCAGCTCCTCGACGGCCTCCCAGTCGCGGAGAGCGCGCTCGAGGGCGGCGTCGAGGCGGTGCAGGCGCACGCCGAAGAGCGCGGCGGCGCGATCGTCGCGGGGCAGGAGGTCGGCGGTGAGCGAGCCCATGAGGGGGGCGACCAGTCCGTGGTCCTCGCCGGCGATGGCGGCCGCCACGCGGCTGGCCACGGAGGTCAGCCGCAGGGGTAGGTCGACGCGCGGGCGCCCGAGCAGCAGCGCGTCGCGGATGCGCTCGACGAGCTCGGCGTAGCTGACGACGTCCGGCCCGGCGATGTCGATCGACAGCGGGCCCGTCATGGCCGCGCTCGTCCCGGCCCGCTCGAGGAAGGCCATCACGTCGCGCGCGTCGATGGGCGCGGTGCGGTGCGTCCGCCACGCGGGCAGGGGCATGATCGGCCCCCGCTCGACCAGCCGCACGAGGAAGCGAAACGAGCGTGAGCGCGCGCCGATCACGATCGACGCGCGCAGGGCCACGGCCTCGGGCGCCGCGGCCAGCAGCGTCTCCTCGACCTCCAGGCGGCTGGCCAGGTGCGGCGAGGCGTCGGGTCGCGCCGGCACGAGGCCGCCCAGGTAGACGATCCGGCGCACGCCTGCCGTCCGCGCGGCCTCGGCGAACCGCGCGGCCGCTGCGCGGTCGCGCTCGGCGAAGCTCCCGGCTCCGTTGAGCGCCGTCTCCATCGAATGGATGAGGAAGTAGGCCACCTCGACGCCGTCCAGGGCGGCGGGCAGGCCGGCACCGGAGATGGCGTCGCCGGCCACGACCTCGCTGACGCCGGACGGGGCGATCCGCCCGGGCTCGCGCCCGAACGCGCGCACCCGGTGACCCGCCGCGGCCAGGCGCGGGATCAGCTCGGCGCCGATGGCGCCGCTGGCTCCGGTGACGAGCACCTGCACGACCGTCCAGGGTAGGGGTCACGTCGGCCCCGGCGGGCACTACCCTCCGGCGCCGTGGAGCGCTACGACCTCGCCATCGTGGGAGCGGGCATCATCGGGCTGGCCACCGCGCGCGAGCTGCTGGCCCGTCGCCCCGGCCTGCGCGTGGCCGTCGTCGATCGCGCCGGCGAGGTCGGCACGGGCCAGACGGGCCACAACTCGGGCGTCGTCCATGCCGGCATCTACTACAAGCCGGGCTCGCTCAAGGCGCGGCTGTGCGTCGACGGCGCCGCGCGCCTGTACGCCTACTGCGAGGAGCGCGGGATCGCCTTCGATCGCTGCGGCAAGGTCATCGTCGCGCTGCTCGACTCGGAGCTGGGTCGCCTCGACGAGCTCGAGCGCCGCGGCCGCGCCAACCAGGTGCCCGGCCTGCGCCGGCTGCGCGCCGAGGAGATCACCGAGCTCGAGCCCCACTGCACCGGCATCGCCGGGCTCCATTCGCCCAACACCGGGATCATCGACTTCGCCGCTGTGGCCCTCGCCCTGGCCGACGACGTGCGCTCCGCCGGGGGAGAGGTCAGGCTCGGGCGGGACGTCAGCGCCGTGGCCCGCGACAACGGCGAGGTCCGCCTGGAGGGCACGGGCATCGCCGCGCGCCACGCGGTCTTCTGCGCCGGGCGCCAGGCCAGCCGCCTGGCCGTGGCCGCCGGCGCGCCCGAGGACCCGCGCATCGTCCCGTTCAAGGGGCAGTACCTGCGCCTGCGCGCCCACGCGCGCGACCTGGTCCGCGGGCTCATCTACCCGGTCCCCGATCCCGACCTGCCCTTCCTCGGCGTGCACCTCACGCGCCACATCTCCGGGGACGTCCTGCTCGGCCCGTCGGCCATGCTCGTCGGCGGCCTGCGGTGGCGCGGCACCTGGCGCGTGGCCCGGCGCTTCTGGCGCACCGGCGTGCAGGAGCTGCACATGGCCGCCAGCCGGCGCGCCTTCGTGGCCGCCTGCGCGCGCTACGTCCCCGAGCTCCGCCCGGCCGACGTCGAGCGCGGGCCGGCCGGCGTGCGGGCCCAGGCCGTGGGCCGCGACGGCGCGCTCGTCGACGACTTCGTCCTCTCGGAGGCGGCCGGCACGCTCCACGTGCGCAACGCGCCCTCGCCGGCCGCGACCTCCTCGCTGGCGCTGGCGTCGCTCATCGCCGACCGCGCGACGGCGGCCTTCGGCCTCGCGGGCTGAGCGAGGGGCCCGCGGTCGGCGACCCGCGTGGCCTGGCCTGCCGGTCCGGCGCCGAAAGGGCCGCAAGATGCGGGCTCTTCCGCTCGCGAGGGGGCGAAAGAGGGTCGTTTGCAGGCTGTTCCGGGAAGCCAAGAAAAAAGCGCGGCATTTGCGGAAAGGCGCGTTGCACCGCCTATTCCGTCCTGGTTGCATGGCGCCGTCGGTCGTGTCGGAGCCGGTGACGAGGAGGTCGGGCAAGGCGATGGCGAAGGGGCGCGCAGCAGCGAAGAAGGTCTCGTGCGACGAGTGCTACTTCCGCTGCAACCTGCTGTGCGCGCTCAATCTCGACGAGCCCTGCGCGACGTTCCGGCCCGACCATCCCGATGGCCTGCGCCCCCCGCGCCAGCTGCGCTTCCACTTCCGCCAGGAAAGGCGCACGCAAGCTGCGTGGGCCTTCCCGACCGCGCAGGAGCAGGCAGCGCTGCACCGCTAGGCGTGTCCGGTCAGGCGGCCGCCCGCGCAGCCTCCTGATCGGACACCCGGCGCTCGGTTCGCCGCGCCAGCCATTCGGCGGCCGGCGTGTCGCTGACGCCGTGCACGACGATCGAGCACAGCACGGCCAGCGCCGCCAGGTCGAAGATCCGCCCGCCCTGCGGGATCGCCGCGCTGAGGACCAGGAGCGAGAACGTCATCGTCGCCACGCCCTTGGGCCCGAACCAGGCCATGAAGCCCTTCTCGGCGCGATCGACCCCCGTGCCCGCGAGTGCGATCCACACGGCGACCGTGCGCGCCACCAGGAGCGTGACCACCACCACGCCCACGGCCGCCCAGCCATCGGCGAAGAGGCCGTCGAGGGTCAGCAGCGACCCGAAGACCACGAAGACCCCGAGCTTGACGATCTCGATGATGTCGTCGGAGCGCGTCTCGAAGTAGTGGCGGATGTCGGGGCGACGGATCCCGAGCACGATCGCGCACACGAACACGGCGATGACCCCGTTGCCGTGCGGCGGCAGCGTCGTCAGCCCGTAGGTGAGAAAGGCGACGCCCAGCGCGTAGAGGGCGCGCTGGTGCGCCGGGATCGAGTCGTCGAGCTGGCCGCCGCGCGGCAGCACGCGCGAGGCGAGGTAGCCGATGACCACGCCGTAGCCGACGCCCAGCGTCACGTCCTGGAGGACGAACTTCCACCAGACGAAGTCGCTGTCGGCCGACAGGGCCGCGGTGAGCGCCAGCACCGGCGCGAGCGCCAGCCCGTCGTTGAGCCCTGATTCGAGGTTCAGCGAATGGCGGATTACGCGCGGGACGCGCGGGTTGGTGACGACGCTGGAGGAGAGGACGGGGTCGGTGGGCGAGAGCAGCGCGCCGACCAGGAAGGCCTCGGTCCACGTCAGGTCGGTCAGCGCCTTCGTCGTCACGGCGACGATGCCGCACGTGATCGGCATGGCGAGACCGAGCTTGCGCAGCGGCAGGTGCCAGGCCTTCTGCAGCATCTCGGCCTCGACCTCCAGGCCGTCGCGGAAGAGGATGAGGATCAGCGCGGTGAGCGCGAGGTCCTTCACGAAGGCCGAGCGCGGATCGATCTGCAGGACCTCGAACCCGCCCTGGCCGAGCACGAGCCCCCCGAGCACGAACACGGCGGTCAGCGACAGGAAGGAGCGCCGCGCCAGGCCCGAGAGGAGAGCGCCCCCGACGAGCAGCGCGCCGAGCACTGTGGCCGCCGTCTCGTAGGACGTCATGCGGGTACAGTCCCACACCGAAGCGTGGCGGAGAGGGATCGACGAGCGTGCGCATCATCGTGCTGGGCAAGTCCCCGGCCTGGCAGGACACAGACGGCGCCTGCAGCGGCTACCTCGTCCAGGAGGACTGCGCAACCGTGCTCCTGGACTGCGGCTGTGGCGTGTTCTCCAAGCTGCGTCGCTACCAGGACTACCGCGACATCGACGCGGTGGTCATCTCGCACCTGCACGCCGATCACGTCCTCGACCTCGTGCCCTACGCCTCGGCGCTGACCTACGGCCCGCGCCAGCAGGAGCGCCCGGCGCGCCCGCGCCTCTTCGTGCCCGAGGCGGGGCGCGAGGCGCTGCGGCGCGTGTGCGGCGGCAGCGGCATGCCGGAGGACCACGTCGAGCGCGCCTTCGACCTTCGCGCGTACTCGCCCGAGGACGTGCTCGAGGTCGGCGCGTTGCGCGCGCGCCTGCACTCGGTCCCGCATTACCTCCCGACCTGTGCGGTCGACGTGGCGTCGGCCGACGGCGGCGGGCGCTTCACCTACGGCGCCGACACGGGGCCCAGCGACGACCTCGTGCGCTTCGCAGAGGGCACCGACCTGCTCATGCTCGAGGCCACCCTGCCCGCGCCCGAGAGCGAGGGCCCGCGCGGGCACCTCACGCCGGCCGAGGCGGGCGAGCACGGCGCTCGCGCGCACGTCGGCCGGCTCGTGCTCACGCACATCTCCGACGAGCTGGACGAGCAGTGGGCGCGCGCCGAGGCGGAGCGAACGTTCGGCGCGCCCGTCGACATCGCCCGCGAGGGCGCCGTCTACACGGTCTAGCCTTTCGCGCCGCCGGCCGCGGCCTATTGTCGCGGTGCGTGCGCCACAAGCGGCCGGCGTAGCCTCGATACCCTCCGAGCATGTCTGGAGAGCGCGACCTGTTCGCCAACTTCGAGCGCATGCGCCGTGAGATGGACGAGATCTTCGGCGACGTCTTCGATCGCACCGGACTGGCGCCCCGCCGCCGCGGGGGCTTCTCGCCCGCCGTCGACGTCTTCTACGAGGGCGACCCGCCGCGGGCGGTGGTGCAGGCCGAGCTGGCGGGCATCGATCCCGACGAGCTGACGCTCGAGATCGAGGGCCGCGAGCTCGTGCTGGCCGGCCACCGGCGGCCCGTCGACGCCGAGGGTCGCGTCTACCAGCAGCTGGAGATCGACTTCGGGCCGTTCCGTCGTGTCATTCAGCTCGGGGCCGACGTTGTCGCCGACGCGGCGCGGGCTACCTACGGTGACGGGATGCTGCGCATCGAGCTGCCGCTCCTGGCACCGGAGGCGCGCACACGCACCGTCCCCATCGAGGTCGACCGCAGCGAGGACGTCCTGGAGGGACCATGATCGAGATCGCCGGGACCGGCGCGGAGGGCCGTGACGTGGAGGTCGGCGGCCAGCGTCCGGTGCCCGAGACGCTGCCGGTCCTGCCCCTGCGCGAGACGATCCCGCTCCCCGACACGCTCATTCCGCTGGCCGTCGGGCAGGAGCGATCGGTGCGCCTGGTCGACGACGTCCTGCGCGGCAACCGCATGCTCGTCATGGTCGCCTCGCGCCATCCGGACGTCGAGGTCCCCGGCCCCGAGGACCTCTTCGAGGTGGGCGTCGTCGGCGCCATCGCCCGCATGATCAAGGTGCCGGACGGGACGATGCGCGTCCTCGTCCAGGGGGGCCAGCGCGTCCACATCGATCGCTGGGTGCGCCAGTCGCCCTACCTCGTCGCCGAGATCTCCGAGCTGCCCGACGTGGCGCCCGCCGCGGGCGCCGAGCTCGAGGCGCTGACGCGCAACGTCCAGCAGACATTCTCCTCGATCGTCGAGGGCAACCCGTACCTGCCCGAGGAGCTTCAGCTCGCGATCGCCAACATCGACGACCCGAGCGCGCTCAGCCATCTCATCGCCGGCTCGCTGCGGCTCAAGCCCGAGGAGAAGCAGGGGCTGCTCGAGGAGGTCGACGTCGCGCGGCGCCTGCGCCGCCTGGTCGACATCCTGGCCCGCGAGCTCGAGGTCATCTCGATCGGCTCGGAGATCCAGAACCAGGTCCAGTCGGAGATCGACAAGAGCCAGCGCGAGTTCGTGCTGCGCCAGCAGCTCGACGCGATCCGCAGGGAGCTCGGCGAGTTCGACGAGTCGGCGGCCGAGGCCAACGAGCTGCGCCAGCAGCTCGACGCGATCGCCCTGCCCGAGGAGGTGCGACGCCAGGTCGACCGCGAGCTCAAGCGCCTGGAGTCGCTGCCGACGCAGGCGGCCGAGCACGGGATCATCCGCACGTGGCTGGAGTGGATCGCCACCCTGCCGTGGGACACGTCCACCGAGGACAACCTCGACCTCGACCACGCGCGCGACGTCCTCGACGAGGACCACTACGACATCGAGCAGGTCAAGGACCGCATCCTCGAGTTCCTCGCCGTGCGCAAGCTCATGGCGGCTTCGGGGGCGGGCGGGCGCGATTCGGCCTCGCGGGGCTCGATCCTCTCGTTCATCGGGCCGCCCGGGGTGGGCAAGACGTCGCTCGGGCGCTCGATCGCTCGGGCGCTGGGACGGAAGTTCGAACGCATCAGCGCCGGCGGCGTGCGCGACGAGGCGGAGATCCGCGGCCACCGGCGCACCTACATCGGCGCCATGCCCGGCACGATCATCCGGGCGCTGCGCGACGCCGGGTCCAACAACCCGCTGTTCATGATCGACGAGATCGACAAGATGGGCGCCGACTGGCGCGGCGATCCCTCCAGCGCGATGCTCGAGGTCCTCGACCCCGAGCAGAACTCGACCTTCCGCGACCACTACCTCGACGTGCCGTTCGACCTCTCGAACGTCATGTTCATCACGACGGGGAACACCACGGACACCATCCCCGGCCCGCTGCTGGATCGCATGGAGGTCATCCAGCTCGCGGGCTACACCGAGGAGGAGAAGCTCGAGATCGCCAAGCGCTACCTGGTGCCTCGCCAGATCGAGCGCAACGGGCTGCGCAAGTCGTGGATCTCGTTCTCGGCGGGGGCGCTGCGGGCGATCATCCGCGACTACACGCGCGAGGCCGGGGTGCGCAACCTCGAGCGCCAGATCGGGACCGTGTGCCGCAAGGTGGCGCGCGATGTCGCCGAGTCCTCGTCGAACGGCAAGCGGCCGGCGAAGGCGTCGATCTCCGAGGCGCGCGTGCGCGAGCTGCTGGGCCGGCCCCGCTTCTTCCCCGAGGTCAAGCGCCGCACGCGCCAGCCGGGCGTGGCCACGGGCCTGGCGTGGACGCCGGTCGGCGGCGACGTGCTCTTCATCGAGGCGACCGCCTATCCGGGCAAGGGGCGGCTCACCATCACCGGCCAGCTCGGCGACGTCATGCGCGAGTCCGCGCAAGCCGCGCTGTCCTACGTGCGCGGCCACCACGCCGAGCTCGCGCCGGGCCTCGGCGACGACTGGTTCTCGGACCACGACATCCACATCCACGTCCCGGCCGGCGCGATACCGAAGGACGGCCCCAGCGCGGGCGTCACGATGGCGACCGCGCTCACGTCGCTCATCAGCGCGCGTCCGGTGCGCGACGACGTGGCCATGACCGGCGAGATCACGCTCACCGGGCAGGTGCTGCCCATCGGCGGGCTCAAGGAGAAGGCGCTCGCGGCGCAGCGCAGCGGCATCCGCACCGTCATCGCCCCCGCGCCCAACCGGGCCGACACGGAGGAGATCCCGGAGCACCTGCGCCGCGACCTTCAGTTCGTCTTCGTCGAGGAGATCGGCGAGGTGCTGGAGGTGGCGCTGGAGTCGCCCTCGTCCAACGGGCGTCGGCGTCCGCGTGCGGCCGCAAAGGGCCGGGTATAGGATCGGGACGACAGCAAGCGACGTCTGGAGAGCAGGAGATGGCAGCCAAGAAGCAAGCGGCCAAGGCGCGCAGGGCCGCCGCGGGGGCCAGCCCCTACGTTCAGCGCGTGGTCGAGGACGCGGAGCTGCGCGAGAACGTCCGCGTCGCCCTCGAGAACGCCAAGAGCGCTTTCGGGCGTCTGACCAACGGCAAGCCGGCGGCGAAGGTCCTCGACGACAAGAAGCTCCACAAGGAGATGCGTCAGGCGGCGGAAGCGCTGCGCGACGCGGGCCAGGCCCTGCGCGAAGGGCCGAAGAAGCAGAAGCGGCGCCGCGGCGGATTCGGCAAGCTGATCCTGCTCGCCATCATCGGCGGTGGCCTCGCCCTCGCGCTCAGCGAGGGCCTGCGCAACAAGGTCCTCGACGCGCTGTTCGGCGCCGAGGAGGAGTTCGACTACACCTCGACCACCTCGCCGGCTCCGGCGCCCGCGGGCGAGACGGTCGGCTCGAGCACCTAGCGCACAGCGCGGCACAGCGGTGCGAGAGGGCGCCCGCCGGGCGCCCTTCTCATGTCCGGGGCCCGCGATCCCGGCTGGCCGGCCAGCTAGGCTTGGTCGCCATGGAGGCCACCGCGCACCAGCAGCGCGCGATCGAGGGCGAGAAGGCCCAGCGCATCGTCGAGGCCATGCGCTCGAGCGTCGCCCGCCGCGGCGTGGCCGGCTCGACCTTCGATCACGTCGCGCGCGAGGCGGGCGTGTCGAGAGGGCTGCTGCACTACTACTTCGGCACCAAGGAGCGACTGCTGGCCGAGGTCGTGCGCCGCGACTGCGAGCTGCGCATGGTCGCGCTCGACGAGCAGCTCGCCGGCGCCCACGACGCCGACGGAGTGATCGACGCGCTCCTGCAGTCGCTGCGCCGCTTCGTCCGGGACGAGCCCGAGTTCCTGACCGTCGTCTTCGAGCTGTTCACGCTGTCGCGCCGCAACGACGAGATCGCCGTCGAGTTCGCCGCGCTGCTGCGCCGCATGCGCGAGCACGTGGCCGCGCTGCTGGCGCGCAAGCAGGTCGAGGGCGCGCTGCGCCTGCGTGCCGAGCCGGGCGCCGTCGCCGACGTCCTCTTCTCCCTCGCCGACGGTGTGAGCATGCGCATGCTCACCGAGACCGAGCACGACTTCGCGGAGACGATCGCGGCCGGCGTGCTCGCCGTCCGCGCGCTGATGGACTGAGCGCGGCCCGTCAGGCGTAGGATCGGCGGCATGGACCTCCGTGCCGTTCAGCAGCCGCTCAAGGACGCCTACCGCGTCGATCCCGACCAGGCCCGCATCACGCTGACCGCTCGCGGCAGCGGCGCCGACGCACCGATCGCGTGCTCGGTCGACCTCGGCCGCGCGATCTACGATGCGCAGGCCCACGTCGGCGTCGGCGGCGCGGGCACCGCGGCGTGCTCGGGCGACCTGCTGCTCGGCGCGCTGGCCGCGTGCGCGCAGCTGACCTGCCAGATGGTGGCCACGGCCATGGGCCTGGACGTCCGCTCGATCGAGACGACGGTCGAGGGCGACCTCGACCTGCGCGGCACCCTCGGTCTCGACCGCGAGGTAGGCGCGGGCTTCTCGGCCCTGCGCCTGCGCTTCGCGGTCGACGCCCCCGGGGCCAGCGACGAGGACCTCGACGCCCTGCTGCGCAAGACCGAGCGCTACTGCACGGTGGCCCAGACCCTCATCGCGCCACCCTCGCTGGACATCGAGCTCACGCGCTGAGCCGTGCGGGCTTCGCTCTTCGTCACGTGCCTTGCCGACACGCTGTTTCCGCAGGCCGGCAGGGCGACGGTGGCGGTGCTCGAGCGCGTGGGCGTCGACGTCGACTTCCCGCGCGCGCAGACGTGCTGCGGCCAGATGCACGCCAACACCGGTTACGGGCACGAGGTCCTCGGGCTGCTGCGGCGCTTCGTTGCCGTCTTCGGCGACGCCGAGGTGGTGGTCACGCCCAGTGGCTCGTGCGCGGCGATGGTGCGCGAGGGCTACGAGCGGATGGCGGTGCAGGCGGGCGACGAGGCGCTGGCGGCGCAGGTGCGCGAGCTCGCGCCGCGCGTCTTCGAGCTCTCGGAGCTCCTGGTGCGGCGCCTGGGCGTCGAGGACGTCGGGGCGTCGTTCCACCACCGCGTCACCTACCACCCGACCTGCCATTCGCTGCGCCTGCTGAAGGTCGGCGATGCGCCGCTGCGGCTGCTGCGCGCGGTGCGCGGGATCGACCTCGTCGAGCTGCCCGCCGGCGAGGAGTGCTGCGGCTTCGGCGGCACCTTCGCGGTCAAGAACGCCGACACGTCGACGGCCATGCTCACCGACAAGCTGCGCCACGTCCTCGACACGGGCGCCGACGTGTGCACGGCGGCCGACAGCTCGTGCCTGATGCACATCGGCGGCGGGCTGGCGCACGCGCGCGCCGGCCTGCGCGTCATGCACCTGGCCGAGATCCTGGCCAGCGAGGCGTCGTGAAGGACGGCTTCCCGAAGGCCGCCCGCAGCGCGCTGGCCGACAGCCAGCTGCGGCGCAACCTCGGGCACGCCACGAGCACGATCCGGGCCAAGCGCGCGCGGGCCGTCGCCGAGGTCGAGGACTGGGAGGCGCTGCGCGACGCGGGCGCGGAGATCAAGGAGCGCGCGCTGCGCCACCTCGACGTGCACCTCGAGCGTCTCGAGGAGAGCGTCCAGGCCGCGGGCGGCACCGTCCACTGGGCGCGCGACGGCGTCGAGGCGTGCGCGATCGTGGCGCGCGTCGCGCGGGACCACGGCGCCGAGGAGGTCATCAAGGTCAAGTCGCTCGTCACCGACGAGATCGACCTCAACGACGCGCTCGAGCGCGCGGGCGTGAACGCCGTCGAGACCGACCTCGCCGAGCTCATCGTCCAGTTGGGCGACGACGACAGGCAGTCGCACATCCTCGTCCCCGCCATTCACCGCAACCGCGCCGAGATCGCCGAGCTCTTCCGGCGCAAGCTCGGCGTCGAGGTCTCCGACGAGCCCGCCGAGCTCACCGCCGCGGCGCGCGCGCACCTGCGCGCGAAGTTCCTCTCGGTACCGGTCGGCGTGAGCGGCGCCAACTTCGCGGTGGCCGAGACCGGCCATGTCGTCGTCGTCGAGTCCGAGGGCAACGGGCGGATGTGCACGACCCTGCCCGAGGTGCTCGTCTCCGTCGTGGGCATCGAGAAGGTCCTGCCGCGCTGGCGCGATCTCGAGGTGATGCTCCGGCTCCTGCCGCGGTCGTCGACCGCCGAGCGGATGAACCCCTACACGTCGATCTGGTCGGGCGTGAGCGACGGGGACGGGCCGCGCGAGTTCCACCTCGTGCTGCTCGACGGCGGGCGCACCGACGTGCTGGCCGACGCGGTCGGGCGTGCCGCGCTGCGCTGCATCCGCTGCTCGGCGTGCCTGAACGTGTGTCCGGTCTACGAGCGCACCGGCGGGCGCGCCTACGAGAGCGTCTACCCGGGCCCGATCGGCGCGATCCTCACCCCGCCGCTCGAGGGGCTCGAAGCGGCGCCCACGCTGCCGTGGGCCAGCTCGCTGTGCGGCGCGTGCTACGAGGTCTGCCCGGTCAAGATCGACATCCCCTCGATCCTCGTGCACCTGCGCGGGCGCGTGATCCGCGAGGTCGGCACGCCGGCGGCCGAGCGCGCGGCGATGGCGGCGATGGCGCGGGTCTTCGCCAGCCGCCGCGCCTACGAGGCGGCGCAGCGGATGGCCAGGCTCGGGCGCGGTCCCCTGGCCGGCGCGGCGCTGCGGCCGTGGACGCGCTCGCGCGAGCTGCCCGCGGTGCCCGATCAGACCTTCCGGGAGTGGTGGCGTGAGCGGCGCGCGTGAGGACGTCCTGGCGCGCGTGCGCGCCGCCCTGCGTGACGTGCCCGCCGAGGAGCCGTCGGTGACGCCTCCCTACGAGGCGCCGCCGGGATCCGGCGCGGACCCCGTGGCGCTCTTCGTCGATCGGCTCGGCGACTACCGCGCCACCGTGCGCGACGCGGGCGACGTCGCCGCGGCGGTCGCACGGGTGTGCGCCGAGCACGGCGCGCGGCGCCTCGGCGTGCCGGCCGGGCTGCCCGACGCATGGCGCCCCGAGGGCGTCGAGCTCGTCGCCGACGACGGGCTGAGCGCCGGCCGGCTCGACGCCCTCGACGGCGCGCTGACCGGCTGCGCGCTCGCCATCGCCGAGACCGGGACCATCGTCCTCGACGCCGGGGAGCGCTCGGGCCGGCGCGCGCTGACCCTCGTCCCCGACCTGCACCTCTGCGTCGTCGAGCCGGCGCAGGTCGTGGCCACGGTGTCGCAGGCGTTCCGCGCCCTCGCGGGCGCGCGCGGTCCGTTCACGCTGGTCTCGGGCCCGAGCGCCACCAGCGACATCGAGCTCGACCGGGTCGAGGGCGTCCACGGCCCGCGGCGCCTCGAGGTCCTGCTCGTCCGCTGAGGCGCCGGCCGTCAGGCCATGGCGATCTGGTTGGCCTGCGCGGCCATGAGCAGCATGCCGCCGTCGACGACGTAGGAGGCGCCGGTCGTGTAGCTGGCCTCGGGTGAGGCCAGGTACGCGATCAGCTCCGCCACCTCGCGGGCGTCGCCCGGTCGCCCCAATGGCACGCCGGGCCGCTCTTCCTCGTGAGGATCCTCGTCCTCCTGGCCGGTCATCGGCGTGGCGATCTCGCCGGGCGCGACCGAGTTGACCGTGATCCCGTGCTCGGCCAGCTCGAGCGCCATGTTCTTCGTCAGGCCGCCGAGGCCGTGCTTGGCCGCGACGTAGGGCGTCGAGCCCTCGAGGGGCACGTGCTCGTGGACCGACGTCACGTTGATGATCCGACCGGGCGTGCCGCTCGCCACCATCCGGCGCGCCGCCGCCTGCGCCGCCACGAACGCGCCCGTGAGATCCACCTCCAGCACGTCGCGCCACTCCGCCACGTCGAGCTCCAGGAACGGCGTGCTCGCGCCGGTGCCCGCGTTGTTGACGAGGACGTCCGGCCCGCCGAGCGCCTCGGCGAGCTCGTCGATCGTGCGCTGCACGTCCGCGCTCTCGGTGAGATCGAGGTGCCGGACCTCGGCGCGCCGACCATACGATCGCACCTCCTCGGCGGTCGACCGCGCACCATCCTCGTCGCGGCTGTAGGTGATGCCGATGTCATGCCCGCGGCGCGCCAGCACCACCGCGGCGGCCTTGCCGATGCCCGAGTCCGAGCCGGTGATGATCGCTGTCATCCCGGCGGTCTACCCGGGCACGGCGCGCGCCGACCCCGGCGAGACGGCGCTAGTCGAGCTTGATGTCTCCGAGGTCGTAGCCGCGGTGGTTGATCTCCTCCAGCGACTCGGCGATCTGCTCGACCGCCTCGTTCTTCCCCACGTTGGCGTTGAACTCGGCGACGCGCTGCTGGTTGCCGTCTCGCGCCGCCTCGCGCACCTCGTCGAGCTCCTCGGCGTACTCGCGCAACCCCTCGACGAGCTCCTCGTGCTCGTGCGCGACGTCGCGCGGTGGCTCCCCTGACTCGAGCTCCTCGGCCGCGTGACGAAGCTGCGCCTGGGCGGCGCCCAGCTTCGGGTCGAGCTCGCTGAGCGAGCCGACGCGCGTCTGGCGGAAGGCCTCGCGGACGGAGCCGTAGGCAGCGTGCAGCTCGCGCTCGTACTGCGCGTGCGAGAGCCGCGGCTTCTCCTTCTCCTTCCCGCCGCAGCCCGCGAGCGCCAGGGCCCCGACGAGCACGACTATGGCGGCGCGGCCGATCATCCGCCCGGGAGCAGGAAGTCCATCGCCGGCGCGTTGTCGAGCGGGTAGAGGAACGACTGCACGTCCTGCCTGGGCGAGGCGTTGTTCCCCAGCGAGAACGCGGTCGCGTCGTAGAACCGCGATCCGGCGGTCGCCGCGACCTGGGTCGGGCGGCCGTTCGCGTCGGCGGGACCGAGCGCGTGCAGGAGGGAGCGCGGCACGCTCAGCCGGATCGTGCCCGCCGCCTGGTCGACCTTGCCCTGGATCTGCGTGCCGCCCGGATAGAGGACGCACTTCTCGCCGCTCTGGTCGCCGCTGACGCAGGGCGACTGGCCGGTCGTGTAGTCGTTGAAGCCGAAGGTGAAGCCCTCGGCCGGGTTCCAGCGCGCGCTGGCCGCCGCGTCCTGGTAGCCGTTGGTGAAGCGCAGCAGCCAGAGCAGCGACTGCGAGCCGGTGTCCGTCATCTCCTGCTGGAGGGCGGCGCTCGACAGGTTCGCGACCTTCATCGTGACGGTGAAGCCGCCGTTGCGGACCTGGCGCCCGGTCGCGAGGTCGACCTGGGGGCCCACCGAGACCGACGTGAAGTCCGCCGACCGCTCGTTCTTGGTCGGCGGCAGGACGAACGACGTCGCCAGCAGCGAGTAGCTCGAGAGCGCGTCGTTCGTCGCGTCCGACGAGCTCGTGCGGACGACCGGCGTGGCCGCCGACAGCGTCCGGCCGCCGTTCGACGGGCCGGCGATCTGCGTGGTGACCATCGGCGTGGCGACGTGCCCGAAGGGCTCGTCGGGCTTCTTGTTCGTCCGGTTGAAGACCACCGACAGCTTGCCGTCGACGCGGTTGTACTCGATGGCGAAGAAGTCGGCGAGCGTCCGGTCGCCCGGCGGGACGCTGAGGTCGCACCCGAGGCCGTTCAGGCAGATCGAGTCGTAGTGGAACGGATGCGTCGTCGCCTTGACCTGGCTGAACGTCGCCGTCTTGGCCAGCGCGTTCAGCGACTGGTTGACGTAGACGTCCCAGCTGGCCTTGAAGTCGCCGGAGTTGGGATTGCCGTCCTTCGTCGTGCCGTAGAAGCTGACCGCGACCCGGCCGGGGTCGCCGCCGGCGGCGATCCACGGGAAGACGGTCGTGCGGACGCTGTTGCGGTCCACCTGGACCGGGGCCGAGAAGCCCGGGTTGATCGTCGGCTGCTCGCCGTCCGCCGGGTTCGAGCACTTGGCGACGTTCTTGGCCGCCAGGCTCACCATGTAGGTGTGGTAGTTCGCCTCCTCGCCGTAGGCGATGTAGATGTTGCCCTGGCTGTCGGAGTCGGCCGTGACGAAGCCGGCCGAGTTCGCGGGGGCCACCGCCGCCCGGCAGTCGGTCCACGTCAGCCCGCCGTCCTTCGACACGGACAGGTTGATGCTGTCGCCGTCGTCGGTGGAGCGGTCCCAGCCGAAGAAGACGAGCCGGTGACTCTCGTCGTAGCGCATCGGCCCTGGGAAGCGCGGATCCGGCGCCGCGATCGCGGAGCTCGGCCCGTAGGTGAGGCCCCCGTCGGTCGAGCGCTGGACGACGACGTTGCGCGGGGCCTGCTGGTTGTACGAGAGCAGGACCGTGTGGTCGTCGATGAAGGTCATCCACTGACGGTCGGCGCCGCCGCCCTTGTCGGTGACGCCGTTGCCGAACGGGCCGCCGCTCGTGAGGCTGTGGCCGTTGTTGGGCGAGGTCGAGGTCACGAAGCCGGTCAGCGGGCCGAGGCCCGTGTAGGCGTACTGGTAGTGCTGCTGGCCGTTGCGCGCCACGGCCATCGCGATCCCGCAGTCGCCGCCTCCGCCCACACCCTGCTGGCCGCGCGGGGGCGTGCCGAGCATGTGGAACTGCTTGCCGCCGTCGGTCGAGACCTGGGCGTAGTCGGCGGCGTTGGAGAAGCCCGTCGGACCGCAGGTGTAGATGTTGCCGTCCTTGTCGGTCTCGATCAGCGGCTCCGCCTCGTCGCGCTGGTTGTCGGCGGGGACCGCGGCCGAGAAGGCAAGCCCCTTCGCGTCGGCGGAAGGAACGCTGGGCTCGCGTGCCTTCGTGGTCACCGCGAGCGAGCCGCTGTAGCTCTGAGCCGCCGCGTTGGCGAAGCCGCAGGCGAGAACGTGATAGTCGCCGGAGGGAAGGTCGTTGGCGATGACCTGCTCGGTCGTGGACGAGCTGTCGCTCGATCCGACCTCCTTGCCGTCGGGCCCGACGACGGTGATGATCTCGTCCGCGGTGTCCGATGTCGGCGTGGTGGGCGTCCACGAGATCGAGAACGTGAACTGGGCCGTCAGGTTCGAGTAGACCCCCGACGGGACCGTGACGGTGACCACGTGCTCGTCCGCCACGGAGGTGCCGCCGAAGCAGTCGCTCGTGGGGTTGGCGCCGGGCGGGATCGTTCCGGTCCAGCGGTCGGTCGCGGTTTGACCGGTGGTGGAGGGCACCGTCACCGTGCCCGCGGGAGGGCTGGAGGCCTGCGTGCTGCCCGTGGCCACCATGAGCGCCACGAGCAAGCCGATCGGCACGAGCAACCCAAAGACGAGTCGCCGCGTCCTTCTTCCGGCCGAGCCACTACCCCACATGTTGATCCCTCCCCTTCGCCGTCGCCCTGGATACCCGAGGATGGGGAGATCAAACGCTGCCGCCGTACACTGACGGCCGCTCGGCCAGATAGACGGAGGGCATCCTGATGACGTACATCGAGCCGATCACCGAGGAGAGCGCATCGTCGTCGGCGGCGGCCATGCTGGAGGCCGACCGCGCGCGGATGGGCTTCGTGCCGAACTTCGCGCGCGCGTTCGCGCACCGGCCCGCGGTCTACGAGGCCTGGCAGCGGCTCAACGGCGCGCTGAAGCAGACCATGGATCCTCGTCGCTACGAGCTCGTGACGCTTGCGGCGGCCCGGCGACTGCGGTCGAGCTACTGCGCGCTGGCGCACGGCAAGGTGCTCGCTGACCAGCTGCTCGAGCCCGACACCGTTCGCGAGGTCGCCGTCGACCACCGCTCGGCCGGGATGGAGCCGGTGGACGTCGCCGTCATGGACCTCGCCGAGCAGGTCGTCGAGGACGCCAGCGCGGTGACCGAGGCGGACGTCGCCCGGCTGCGCGACCTCGGGCTGAGCGACGAGGAGATCTTCGACGTGGTGGCCGCGGCGGCGGCGCGCTGCTTCTTCAGCAAGACGCTCGATGCGCTGGGCGTGCGCGCCGACCCGGTCTTCGCCGAGATGGATCCGGGGCTGCGCGAAGCGCTCACCGTCGGGCGCCCGATCGCCGAGCACTGACGGGTGCTCGGAGTCCTCGCCCTACCGGCCGTGGTGCTGGCGCTCGCGCCCTTTCACTCCTCCGTCGAGCCCCTGCCGCCGCCCGTTCAGGCGCAGCTGAAGGCGGGCGGGTTCTGGCATCAGGGCTGTCCGGTCGGGCTGACCGACCTGCGGCTGCTCACCGTCTCGCACTGGGGTTTCGACGGGCGAGCGCACGCGGGGCAGCTGGTCGTCAATCGCACCGCCACTCGCCCGCTCGCGCGCGCGTTCGGACAGCTCTACGGATTGCGCTTCCCAATCCGTCACATGCGCCTCGCCGACTTCTACGGGCCCCGCCGCGACCGCCCGCGCGACGGTGACGTCAGCGCCGCCTTCGAGTGCCGGCAGGCGGTCCCCTCGCCGTGCACCGGTGGACGCGGCACCGGCTCGTGGTCGATGCACGCCTACGGGCTGGCCGTGGACGTCAACCCGGTCGAGAACCCCTACGTCGGCTGCGGCCAGAGCCGCGACCCCACGGCGAGGCGGTACTTCGACCGTTCGCGCCATCGCCGGGGGATGGTCACGCGGCGGGCAGTCCAGGCCTTCGGCTCGGTCGGCTGGGGCTGGGGCGGCGCGTGGGCCGGCAACACCAAGGACTACATGCACTTCTCGTCCACCGGGCGCTGACTCACACGGCGATGACGATCTTCCCCCGGGCGTGTCCCTCGCCCTGGAACCGGAGCGCTTCGGGAACCTCGCTCAACGCGAAACGCCTGTCGATGACCGGTGCCAGCTTCCCGGCTTCGACGAGCTCCTTGAGGACGGCCAGATCCGCGCTGTTGTGCGTGGCGATGAACACGCGCATCGTCTGACGCACGAACGGCGACCACACGAGCGCCTTCATCTGACGAGCGAGTCCGAGCCAGCGACCGAGGTTCGCCACTCCGACCAGGACATAGGTTCCCCGCGGGGTCAGGGCCCGCCGGCACGCCGACAGCGAACGATTGCCGACCATGTCGAGGATCACGTCGTAGCGCTGCGCCGTCTGGGTGAAGTCCGCCTGCGTGTAGTCGACGACCTCGTCCGCGCCTATCGATCGGACCATGTCCACGTTCCTCGTGCTGCACACGCCGGTGACGCTCGCTCCGAACGACTTGGCGATCTGCACGGCGAACGTGCCCACGCCACCCGACGCGCCGTTGACCAGCACGCTGTCCCCGGGCTGGACCCTCCCCTGATCGCGCACGGCGTTCAGAGCGGTGAAAGCGGAGTCGCCGACGGCCGCGGCCTGCTCGAACGTGAGGTCGGCCGGCTTGGGCAGGAAGTTGCTCTCCGCAGCGCACGCGTACTCGGCGAAGGCGCCTTTGGACCAGCCGAAGACCTCGTCGCCGGGCCGAAGGTGCTCCACGCTCGCGCCGACGGCCTCGACCTGCCCGGCGAGATCCATGCCCGGGACCTGCTGCTTCGGCGCGCGCAGCCCGACGACCATGCGCATGATGTACGGCGTCCCCCTCAAGAGGTGCCAGTCGCCGATGTTGACGGCCGCCGCGTGAACGCGTACCAGCGCCTGATCGTCCCTGACCAGCGGCCTGTCGACATCCTTCAGCTCCAAGGCATCAGGCGACCCGTACCTGGCTTGGACGATCGCCTTCATCGTGGTGGGGGCGCTCACGGCCCCAATCTAGCTACCCCGTCGCCGCCAGCCGCGGCCGCAGCTCCTCGGCCGGCATCGGGCGACCGTAGAGGTAGCCCTGCGCGTACTCGCAGCCGAGGGCCTGCAGCGCCGCGGCCTGGCCCTCGGTCTCCACGCCCTCGGCCACGACCTCGACGCCCAGGCCGTGGGCCATGCTGATCACCGCCGCCACGATGGCGCCGTCGGGCGAGTCCCCGCCGAGGTTGGACACGAAGCTGCGGTCGACCTTGAGCACGGCGATCGGGAAGCGCTGCACGTAGGCCAGCGACGAGTATCCGGTCCCGAAGTCGTCCAGCACGAGCTTGACCCCGAGGTCGGTGAGTGCGTTCATCGTGGCGAGGGCGGCCTCGGGGTCCTCCATGAGGCTCGACTCGGTGAGCTCGAGACGGAGCTGGCCCGGGTCCATGCCGGTCTCGCGCAGCACGTCGGCGACGACCGTCACCAGGTTGGGGTGGGCGATCTGCCGCGCGGAGAGGTTCACCGACATCCAGAGGGGCGGCGCGTCGGGACGCGCCCGGCGCCACTCGGCGGCCTGGCGCCAGGCCTCGGTGAGCACCCATTCCCCGATCGGGACGATGAGGCCGGTGTCCTCGGCGATCGGGATGAAGTCCATGGGCGCCACGACGCCGCGCTCGGGGTGCTGCCAGCGCACCAGCGCCTCGACCCCGACGGTCTCACCCGTGTCCATCGCCACGATGGGCTGGTAGGCGAGCCGAAGCTCCTCGTACTCGATCGCGTGCGCGAGCTGGTTCTCGGTCCGCAGCCGGGCGGTCGCGCGGTCGCGCATCGCCTCGTCGTAGATCTCGTATCCACCGCGCCCGCGCTCCTTCGCGCGGTACATCGCGGCGTCGGCCTCGCGGACGAGGTCCTCGGCGTCGCGGTCGGCCGCCCTGCTCAGGGCGATGCCGATGCTGGCGGTGACGCGATGCTCGACGGCACGGACGACGAACGGCGGCTGGAGCACCGCCCTCGTGCGCTCCGCGATCGCGATCGCCTCGTCCGCGCCGCCGACGTCGCTGCAGATGACCACGAACTCGTCGCCGCCGAAGCGGGCCATGGTGTCGCCCGCGCGCAGCGACTCGTCCAGTCGCGCGGACAGCTTCAACAGCAGCTCGTCGCCGGCCCCGTGTCCGAGGCTGTCGTTGACGAGCTTGAAGTTGTCGACGTCGAGGAAGAGGACGGCCACCCAGCTCTCGCGCCGCCGCGCCTGGGCCAACGCGACGCCGAGGCGATCGACGAAGAGCGTGCGGTTGGGCAGCCCCGTAAGCGGATCGTGCAGCGCCTGGTGGCGGATGTCGGCCTCGGATCGGCTGCGCTCGGTGGCCTGGGCCAGGAGGTTGGCGATGGCATGGAGGAAGTCGAGCTCGTCCCGCGCGAACGAGCGCCGGCTCGCCGACTGGATCGAGAGCACGCCGAACGGCGTGGCCCCGCCGTGGATGGGCATGCTGACGCTGCTCGTGGTGCCCGGGTCGTGTACGAACTTGGGCAGCTCGAGCCACGTCTCCTGCGCCCAGTCCTCGATGATCAAGGGCTCGGACTGAAGGAGCGCGGCGCGCGAGCGCGGGTCGGCGGGCATCGGCACGCGGACGTGGCGTCCCGAGCTCGGATACGGGCCGAGCGCCGCCATGATGCGCAGCGCCTCGCCGTCGGCGTCGAGCTCGAGCACGGCGACTCGGTCGACGTCGAGCACGCTGCCCACCGTCTCGACCAGGATCTCCATGAGCTCCTGGAGATCGCGTCCTTCGATCGCCCGCTGTCCGAGGCGCGCCACGGCCGCCTGCTGGGCCACGTTGCGCTCCAGCGTGGCGTTCACGGCGCGCAGCCCCTCGCGCGCCCCGTCCAGGGCGACCGCGGCGTGGCTGACCTCGATCTGCATCGTGTTGAAGCTCTCCGCCATCGCGTGGACCTCGTCGCGCGTCCGCACGCGAACGGGCTCGACGTCGACGCGCGCGTGGGCCGCTTCGAGGCGACCGGCGGCGAGCGCCTCCATCGCCTTGGTCAGGTCGGCGACGGTCCCCTTGGCCAAGCGCCCGGCCGCTGTGGTCACCTGCTCGGTGGCGTGGGAGATCATCCCGGGCAGCACGAGCCCGACGGTGATGGTCAGCAGCGCGACGGCGACGAAGATGTCGGAGAGGACGGTCAGGAGCAGCGACTCCTGCGAGTCGACGTGGCTGACCGCCAGCAGGTACCCGGAGCCGTCGAGGACCATCACCGCCACCATCGCCCCGGTCAGCTTGAGGTGCAGCGAGCGCTTCACCCCCGGGATCCCGGCGCGGCGCCGATCGCTCCACGTGCGGTAGGCGTAGAAGAACGAGCCGGCGTACGCGAGGGCGAGCCCGGCCAGGACGGTCGGGAGGCCGAACTGCTGGAAGCCGAGCACGGTCGAGAGGCCCCAGACGCCGGCGGCGAGGAGGCCCAGGGTCACCCAACCGCGCGGGGCGCGGTACGGGCGCTCCATGTCGGGCTCGTGGCGGCGCAGCAGCCAGACGGCGACGCTGGGCATGCCGATCGCGATCAGGTAGCAGAAGTTGGCGGCGGCGATGACCCAGACCGGATTGCCGCGCAGCAGGAAGGCGATCGCCACGCCGGCCGTCAGGACGGTCGCCACCCAGGGCACGTCGTAGCGCGAGCGCCGCGCGAGCACGCGCGGCAGCAGGCCGTCCTCCGACAGCTGCGAGAGCGTGCGCGAGGCCCCGGCCAGCGGCTGGAGCGTCCCGTGGAACATGTTGAGGACCATGAACCAGATGGCCGCCGCCTTGGCCGCGCCGCCGAGGAGCGGCGCGAAGGTCGGACCCAGCGTCCGCATGAGCTCGCCCTCGATCGGGTGGGCGCCGAGCGCCCCGAGCCAGATCACGGGCAGGGCGATGAAGTACAGCGAGGCGATGCCGGCCGAGGCGAACATCGCCCGCGGCAGGTTGCGGATGGGGTCCTTCATCTCGCCCACGTGGCAGGCCGCGGCCTCGAAGGCCGGCGCGGCGAAGCCGATGAGATAGATGCCGGCCATCGCGCTGGTCACCCCGCCGAAGACGCCGGCGAACGGGGTCTTGAGGTCGAACGACGCCGCCTTGTGCCAGTCGACCGTGCCGGCCAGCGCGGGGACGACCGCGGAGAGGAAGGCCAGGCCGGCCGAGGCACAGGCGATGGGGACGGCCAGTCGCGTCACCCACTTCACGCCGCAGAGGTTGACCCCGGTGAAGGCGACCACGATGGCCGAGGCCAGCAGCGGCACCGGCAGGAAGGGCAGGTACCAGTGGTGCAGCGCCGCGGCCGAGAGCAGCGCGGTGAGCCCGCACGTCGGGATCCATCCCCACCAGTAGCAGACGCCGGTGAGGTTGGCGAGGACCGGGCTGTAGGGGCGAAAGGCCTCCGCGCACGTGGCGGCGATGCCGCCGACGCGCTCGGGCCACATGAGGACCAGCTCGATCCATCCCGGCGTGGCCGCCCAGCTGAGCAGGAGCCCGATGATCAGCAGCGGCACCGCTCCGGTGCCCTGGCTGACGAACAGAGCCCCGATCAGGAAGAGGCTCTGGTTGCTGCCTCCCATGGCCAGCGCGCTCGTGCCGAACCAGCCGAGGGTGCGCGGATGTGCCATTGCCTGCCCCATGTACGCAAGCAGTCGGCACTTCCCCCCGGCGCTTGATGGCACCGGACGCGTTTACGCGTGGGGTTGTGGCACGCCCGCGGGCACCTGCGCGTCGAGCAGCGGCGCGTAGTCCGGCGAGAGCTGTGCGCGCACGTAGTCCAGGCCGCCGGCGACGGCCTCGTCGAGGCTGGCCAACACCGCGTGCGCGTGCGCGGCCGCCTCGTCCTCGTCGACGCCCTCGCGCTCGCCGACGCGGCGCACGAACTCGTCGGCGCCGAAGCGCTCAGGGCCGCCCTTGCGCGACAGGACGAACGGGCGCAGGTCGCGCGGCATCTGGGCGGCCAGGACCTGGGTCTCGCGCGGCGTGATGCGCTCGGAGAGCGTGACGAGGGTCGCGTCGGTGGCGCGGCGTGCCTCGGGCGGCGCCAGCCCCGTACGTCCGGCCACCAGCGCGACGAACGCTCGCGTCGAGAGGGCGCGCACGCGGCGCCCCGGCCACCACGCGCTCTCGCCGAACAGCGAGGTGAGCGCGGGGACCAGCAGGGTGCGGACGACGAAGGTGTCGACGAGCACGCCGACGGCCATGACGAAGGCGAACTCGCGGAACGAGCGCAGCGGCACGATGGCCAGCAGCGCGAAGGAGGCGGCCAGCGCCAGGCCGGCGATGGTGACCGCCCGTGCGGCCTGCGGCGCGGCGACGGCGATCGCCTCGCGCAGACGCATCCGTCGCGCCTCCTCCCAGATCCGCCCCGCCACGAAGACGTTGTAGTCCGAGCCGAGCGCGACGAGAAGCACGGCCGCGGCGAACGGCACGTAGTAGGTCAGGTCGTCCTCGCCAAGCAGCTTCTGGAAGACCAGGGTCGTGAGGCCGAGGCTGGCCAGCAGGCCGAGCACGCTGGCCGCCACGAGGTACAGGGGCGCGACCAGCGCGCGCATGAAGAGCGCCAGGAGCACGAGGTTGACGAGGACGACGACCACCGCGACGCGCGCGAGGTCGTCGAGCACGCCCGAGACCGTGTCGTCGGCCAGGGCGGTCTCGCCCCCGTAGAGCGCGCGCGTGCCGGTCAGGCCCGCGCCGCGTAGGAGGGCGGGCATGCGGTCGCGCAGCCGCCGCAGGTGGTCGATGGCGGGCGCGCCCAGCGGATCGCTGTCGAAAACGACGGCCATCCGCGCCGCGCCGCCGTCGCGCGCGACCATGGTGGCGGGGGCGGGTGCGGGCGGCTGGTCGCGCGGGCCGACCACGGCCGCCACGCCCTCCTCGCGCGCGACGAGGTCCTGGAGGCGCGCCAGCGGCGCCGAGCGCCCGCCGATGCCGGGCGCCACGAGGTCGATCTCGGTCGGCGACACGATCCCCGGGGCGAAGCCGCGCGCGGCCGCGTCGTCGGCCTTGCGGACCTCGTTGCCGGCGGGCAGCGAGTGGACGAGGCTCAGCCCGAGCTCGGTCGAGCGCAGGTGGGCGGCGGCCACGACGAGGAGCGCGATGGCGGCCAGCGCCACGGGAAGCGCGACCGGCCGCGACGAGGCGATGCGCGCGACCACCAGCCGCCAGCGCGGGGTCTGATGCTCGCGCGCCAGCGCCCCGGTGCGCCGGATGGCGGTGGCGGGCCGGGTGAGGGCCAGCAGCGCGCGGGCCACGGGCCCGCGCCGGAAGCGCCGCGATCGCCGCGGCACGGGATCGGGTTCGGGCTGGAGATCGTCGGGCGCGGAGGGTGCCGCGGCGGCCCGGGCCGCCTCGTCTCGCACCTGGGATCCGAAGAGCCGCGGCCCGAACAGCCCCACCAGCGCCGGAACGAGCGTCAGCGAGACCGCCAGGGTGATCAGCGTGGTGGCGGCCAGGCCGGGGCCGAAGGCGCGGAAGAACTCCAGGCGGCCCGCGATGAGCGCGGCGGTCCCGGCGGCCACGATGAGCCCGGCGGTGAGGACGATCGGCGCCACCTGCGCCACGGCGGCGCGTGCCGCTCGCACGCGATCGTCGCCCGCCGCCAAGCGCCGGCGGGTCTCGGACAAAAAGAAGATCGTGTAGTCCGTGACCAGCCCGAGGAGGAGCACGACGACCACCGGCTCGACCTCCTTCGGGACCGTCACGTCGGCGCGCGCCCCCAGCCACGGCAGCACGCGCACCGTGAGCGCGTAGACGATGCCCGCCGTTCCGAGGGCGACGAGTGGCGCGCCCAGCGAGCGGAAGGCGATCGCCATGACGAGCGCGATCAGGGCGACGCTCGCGGCCTCGATCAGCGGCAGCGCGTGCTCGATCTCGGCGAACTGAGCCTCGCGCGCGGGCGCCGCGCCCGTGACGCCGACGACGCTCGCCGCGCGGCCGCCCAGCGTCCGCTGGGCGTAGCGCTCGCCCAACTCGCGGCGCTCGGCGGTGCTGGCGTCGTCGGCGAACAGCAGGTAGGTGATGGCCGTCGTCCCGCGCTCGCCCCCCGGCGTGCGCACGGCGACGTTGCTCAGCGGGACCGCGGCGCGAACGTCGGCCAGCGCGGGATCGCGGCGCTCCTGCACGGCGCGGGCAGCCTCGATCTGCCGGCGCTGGGCCTCGTCCGACAGCCCGCGCGGGTCGCGCTGCACGACCGCCGTGTCGGTGGCCAGCGGGTAGCCGAAGGCGCGGACGCTGAACGCCTGGGCCTCGGCCGCGCTGCCGCCCTTGGCGGCCAGGTCGTCGAGCGGCGCCGTCGGGGTCTCGCCCAGGCCCGGCAGCGCCACCGTGGCCGCGACGGCGGCCGCCACCCAGGCGAGCGGGATGAGCGGGCGCAGCGCAACCACGAGCGCGGCGTAGCCGCGCGCCAGCGGACCTCTGCGACGTGCGCGCACCCGTGTGGCCTCCGTGTCTCCTTGCCCCGGGGATCAGGCGTCCCCGGCGACCGGGGACGGCAAACGGTTTAGGCTTGCCGAGCAGGCACCTGTCCGGCGCGGCCACGGAGGACTGGACAATGGACTGGCAAGACATCGATCGCATCCGCGTCCCCGGCTTCTCCCTTTCGCGGCGCGGCTACGACAGGCACGAGGTGGATCGCTTCCTCGCCCGCCTGGCGGACTGGCTGGAGACGGACGCGGCCAGCGAGCTCGGCCAGATCGCGGTGACGCGCAAGCTCGAGCTCGTGGGCAAGTCGACCGCGCACATCCTCATGGCCACCGAGCAGGAGTCCGCGGAGCTGCGGCGCAACGCCGAGGAGGAGTGCGCCCAGATGGTCTCCGAGGCCGAGGCGGCGGCGCTCCAGACGCGCGAGGCGGCCGACGAGTACGCCCAGCAGACGCGCGGCCAGGCCGACGCCGACGCGCGCCGCTTGGCCGAGGCCGCGGACACCGAGGCGAGGGAGACCATCGAGGAGGGCGAGCGCCGCCGCGGGCAGATCGAGGCCGTCATCGCCGACCTCGAGGTCCGCCGCGACGACGCCCTGTCCGACCTCGAGCGCCTCCGCGGCGCGCTGGCCGCCACGATCGCCGACCACCGCCAAGCGGCGCCGTCCAACCGAAGCCGCGGCGAGCGCGTCAGCAAGGAGAAGGAGCCAGCGGCGAGCGCGTAGGCGCCCGCGTTTGCGGCCGCGCGCCCGGCGGCGCGCGACCGCTCAGTCCAGGCGCTCGTAAGCCGGGATCGTCAGGAACTCGGCCAGCTCGTCGCCGAGGGCGACCTCCTCGAACAGCTCGCGGGACTCCTGCGGGCGGCCTTCGGCCTCGAACCACTCGTCGTCGCCGATCTCGCCGCGGATGCGGTCGAGCTCCTCGCCCTCCAGGCGGCGTACGAGCTCGGGCGTGATCTGCGTCCCGTCGTCGAGCGTGCGGCCGTGGTGGATCCACTGCCACACCTGCGAGCGCGAGATCTCGGCCGTGGCGGCGTCCTCCATCAGGCCGTAGATGCCGGCCGCGCCGTTGCCGCGCAGCCACGAGGAGATGTACTGGATGCCCACGTTGACGTTGTTGCGCAGGCCCGCTTCGGTGATGGCGCCCGGTGTGGAGGCCACGTCGAGCAGCTCCGCCGCGCCGACCTGCACGTCGTCGCGCTGGCGATCGACCTGGTTGGGGCGCTCGCCCAGGACCTTGTCGAACTCGGCCATCGCGGTCGTCACGACGTCGGGGTGCGCGACCCACGTGCCGTCGAAGCCGGCGCCGGCCTCGCGCTCCTTGTCGGCCGCCACCGCGGAGATCGCGCGCTCTTGGGCCTCGGGGTCCTTGCGCGAGGGGATGAGCGCGGCCATGCCGCCCATCGCGTGCGCGCCGCGGCGATGGCAGGTCTTCACCAGCAGCTCGCTGTAGGCGTGCATGAACGGGACCGTCATCTTGACGTCGTTGCGGTCGGGCAGGACGAACTCGGGCCGCTCGCGGAAGGTCTTGATGGTCGAGAAGATGTAGTCCCAGCGCCCGGCGTTGAGCGCGCAGGAATGGTCGCGCAGCTCGTAGAGGATCTCCTCCATCTCGAACGCCGCCGGCAGCGTCTCGATCAGCACGGTGCTCTTGATCGACCCGGGATCGAGGCCGAGCTCCGACTCGGCGAAGGCGAAGGCCTCCGCCCACAGCCGCGCCTCGAGGTGCGACTCCATCTTGGGAAGGTAGAAGTAGGGGCCCGAGCCCTTGTCGAGCAGGCGGTGGGCGTTGCGGAAGAGGTAGAGCCCGGCGTCGACGAAGGCGCCGGCCACCGGCTCGCCGTCGATCCGCACGTGCTTCTCGACCAGGTGCCAGCCCCGCGGGCGCACCAGGAGGGTCGCGACGTCGTCGCCCAGCCGGTACTCGCGCCCGTCCTCACCGGTGAAGTCGATCGTCCCCTCGATCGCGTCGGTCAGGTTGACCTGGCCCTGCACCACGTTGGTCCACGTCGGCGACAGCGAGTCCTCGAAGTCGGCCATGAACCCGCGCGCGCCCGAGTTCAGGGCGTTGATGACCATCTTGCGATCGACGGGGCCGGTGATCTCCACGCGACGGTCCTGGAGGTCGGCGGGCGGCGGCGTGACGCTCCAATCGCCTTCGCGTATCTCGCGCGTCTCGGGCAGGAAGACCAGGCTCTCGCCCGCGGCTATCCGCGCCCGCCGCTCGGCGCGGGCGTCGAGCAGCTCGCGGCGGCGCGGCTCGAAGCGCTCGTGGAGCGCGCCGACGAAGTGCAGGGCGTCGTCGGTGAGCACGCCGTCGACCGGCGCGGGGGCGAGGACGTCGACGGTCATGGCTTCCTCCCATGGATCGAGGCGGCCAGCACCTCCATCGGATGATGGACGGGCAGGCCGGCGTGGACGGCGATCTGCAGGGCGCACCCGGGGTTCGCGGCCGCGACGGCCTCGGCTCCCGTGTCGATCAGGTTGCGGGCCTTGCGCTGACCGAGCTCGGCGGCCGGCTCGGGGTGCAGCAGGTTCCAGACGCCCGCCGAGCCGCAGCACAGCTCCCACTCGGCGGGCTCGCGCAGCTCGAGGCCGGGGATCCCCTGAAGCAGCGCCCGCGGCTGGGCGCGCACCTGCTGGGCGTGGGCGAGGTGGCAGGCGTCGTGGTAGGCCAGCACCATCTCGACCGGATGGCGCGGCGCCCGCGGCTCGTGCTCGGCCAGCAGCTCGTGGACGTCCCGGACCTTGGCGCCGAAGGCGGCCGCTCGCTCGCTCCACTCGGGGTCGTCGCGGAACAGGTGCCCGTAGTCCTTCATGGCCGAGCCGCACCCGGCGGCGTTGACGACCACCGTGTCGCAGCCCTCGAAGGCGGCGATCGTGTCGCGCGCCTCCTGGCGGGCGTCGATGCCGGTGTGGAGCTGCAGCGCGCCGCAGCAGCGATGGCTCGCCGGCGCCCACACCTCGAAGCCCTCGGCCGCGAGCACGCCGACCGTGGCCGCGTTCACGTCGCCGAAGAAGACGCGCTGCACGCAGCCCTGGAGGAAGCCGACGCGACCGCGCGCCGTACCGAGCGCGGGCGTCCGCTCGGGCAGGCGCACCCGCCGCCGGCGCGGCGGCGCCAGCTGCGCGAGCGTCTTCAGGCGCGGGAAGCGCGAAAGGAAGCGCGCGCTGTGCTGCGCGTAGGGCGCGAACGGGGCCACCCACTTCATGCGGTCGGGATAGGGGAACATCGCGAAGATCGCGCGCCGGCGCAGCCGCTCCAGGCGCGGGCGCGCCCACCGGCGCTCGATCTGGGCGCGCGTGTCCTCGATGAGCTTGTCGTACTGCACCCCCGACGGGCAGGCGGTCACGCAGGCCATGCAGCCCAGGCAGTTGTCCCACGCGTTGACCTGAGCCAGCGTCATCGGCCCGGCCTCCTCGTGGCCGGCGCGCATGAGCAAGATGCGCCCGCGCGGCGAGTCCATCTCCTCGCCCCACAGCACGTACGTCGGGCACGTCGGCAGGCAGAAGCCGCAATGCACGCAGTCGTCGATGAGCGTGGGCTCGGGCGGGTTGAGCGCGTCGTAGGCCCCGCTCGGACCGCGCGGCGTCACGTTGATGGTGTCGATAGAGGTCAAGAGAGCAGCAGCCCCGGGTTGAGGGTGTCATGAGGGTCGAAGCGCGCCTTCACGCGGCGCATGAGCGGCTCGGCGCGCAGCGGGCCCCACGGGTCGACCGCGCGTCGCAGCTCGGCGGGCGCGTCGAGCAGCACGCACGCGCCCAGGCGCGCACGCAGCGCGTTGACGAGGTCGGCGTCGGCGGCCTCGAAGCGCAGCCAGGCAAGGCCATGGGCGGCGCGCGCGACGCACAGCGCGCCGTGCTCGTGGGCGGCGGCCAGGACGTCGGCCAAGCCGCGCTGCGTGCTCGAGACCCGCAGGACGACGGCGCCCCGCTGGGCCGCGCGCTGCGCGTCCCACAGCTCCTCGTCGTCCTCGACGACCTCGCCGTCGATGGTGGCCGCGCGCTCGCGCGCCGACGGCCCGCAGAGCTGCACGAGCACGGCGCCCGCGCCTGCCTCCCAGCGCAGGTCGAGGCGCTCGGCCTCCAGCGCACGATGCGTCAGCTCGAGTGCCGCGCCGGCCAGCGCGCGAGGATCGTCGTGCCGTATGACGACGGTCAGCCACTCGCGCGGGCGCGGGTGGAGCCGCACGCTGACCTCCGTCACCACGCCGAGGGTTCCGAACGCGCCGATCATGAGCTTGGCCAGGTCGTACCCGGCGACGTTCTTGATCACCTTCGATCCCGCGCGCGCGAGGGTGCCGTCGGGCAGCGCGACCTGCACGCCGAGGACGAGGTCGCGCGGGCCGCCGTAGCGATGGCGCAGGGGGCCCGAGTCGCCGGTGGCCACGACGCCGCCGATCGTGGCGCCGTCGTCGGGCGGGTCGAGCGCCAGCATCTGCCCGGCGGCCGCGAACGCCTCCCGCGCGGCGGCCACCGGCACGCCGGCCTGGAGGATCGCCGTCAGGTCACCCTCGTTGTGCTCGACGATCGCGTCCAGCTCCGCGACGCTCAGCTCGGACGCCTCGACCGGCCGGCCCCACGACAGCTTCGTACCCCCGCTGATCACGCGCACCGCCGTGGCCTCGCGCAGCGAAGCCGCGACCTCCTGTGCGGTCATCAGAAGCGCTCCGCCAGGCCCGCCTTCTCGAGCGGGTGCTCGCGGTACGGCCCCGGCACCTCGCCGCACAGCCGCGGGGTCGGCATGACCTTGCCCGGGTTGGCCAGGCCGTCGGGGTCGAACGCGCAGCGCACCTTCTGGAAGGCGTCGAGGTCGGCCTCGCTGAACATCTTCGGCATGTAGCGCTTCTTGTCGACGCCGACGCCGTGCTCGCCGGTGATCGAGCCGCCGGCCTCCACGCAGGCGACGACGATCTCCCCGGCCAGCTCCTCGGCGCGCTCCGCCTCGCCCTCGGTATGGCCGTCGTAGCAGACGAGCGGGTGCAGGTTCCCGTCGCCGGCGTGGAAGACGTTGCCGACCTGCAGCCCGTACTGGCGCGCGAGCTCGTCGATGCGGTCGAGCACCTCGCCCAGCGCCGTGCGCGGGATGACGGAGTCCTGCACGTAGTAGTGCGGCGAGACGCGACCCATGGCCGGGAAGGCGGCCTTGCGCATCTTCCAGAAGACCTGACGCTCGGCGTCGTCGCGCGCGACGCGGACCTCGTGAGAGCCCGCGCCCTCGCACAGCGCCCGGACCTCGTCGAAGCGCGCGTCGCACTCCTGCGCCGGGCCGTCGAGCTCGACGAGCAGCGCCGCTCCGGCGTCGACGGGCCACCCGGCGTGGGCCATCTGCTCGGAGGCTCCGATCGAGAGGTTGTCCATCATCTCGATCGCGCCCGGCACCATGCCGGCCGAAACGATGGCCGACACCGCCTGGCCGGCGTGCCCGGGCGAGTCGAAGAAGGCGACGAGCGTTCGGACCGACTCGGGCGTGGGGACGACGCGGACGGTGACCTTCGTCGCCACCCCCAGCGTGCCCTCCGAGCCCACGAAGACGCCGCACAGGTCGTAGCCGGGGAGGTCGAGCTCCTTGCCGCCGAGCTCCATCACCGACCCGTCGGGGAGGACGACCTCCAGGCCGGTCACGTAGTTGGTCGTGAAGCCGTACTTGAAGCAGTGCGCGCCGCCCGAGTTCTCGGCCACGTTGCCGCCGATCGAGCAGACGATCTGCGAGGAGGGGTCGGGCGGGTAGAAGTGCGACGGCCCGACGGCGGCCGAGATCGCGATGTTCGTGACCCCGGGCTCGCACACCACGCGCTGGTTGTCGAGGTCGACCTCGAGGATCCGCCGCAGCCGCGAGAGGACGACGAGCACGCCGTCCTCGACCGGCAGGGCGCCGCCCGACAGCCCGCTGCCCGAGCCGCGCGCCACCCAGGGCACGCCGGCCTGGTGGCAGGCCCTGACGACGGCGGCCACCTCGTCGCCGGTGCCCGGAAGCACGGCGACGCGTGGCATCGCGGCGTACTGCAGCAGCCCGTCGGACTCGTAGGTGCGCAGCGCGTGGTGCTCGGTGACGACGTGCTCGTCGCCACAGATGCGCCGCAGCTCGTCGACCAGGTTCAGACCACCATCCACGAGAGGAGGCTGGTGCTCTGCAGGTAGACGAGCACCGCCATCAAGAGGATCAGCAGCAGGCTCCACTTCACCACCCTACGAAACAGGTCGCCCTCCTGCCCACCCATGCCGACCGCGGCCGCGCCAATGGCAAGGTTCTGGGGCGAGATCATCTTCCCGAGCACCCCTCCGCTCGAGTTGGCGGCGGCCATGAGCATGGGCGAGAGGTCGGCCTTCTGGGCGGCCGAGACCTGCAGCGCGCCGAAGAGCGCGTTCGACGAGGTGTCCGAGCCGGTCACCGCCACGCCCAGCCAGCCGAGGACCGGCGAGATCAAGGCGAAGATGCCGCCGGCGCCGGCCAGCCATGTGCCGATGGTGATGGTCTGGCCCGACAGGTTCATGACGTAGGCGAGCGCCAGGACCGACGCGACCGTGAGGATCGCGAACTTCATGTGGTCGAGCGTGTCGACGTAGGCCTTCAGCGCGCGTCCCGGCCGGACGCGCAGCGTGAGCATGGTCAGCAGACCCGACACCAGCAGCAGCGTCCCCGCGGCGCTGGCCCAGTTGAACTTGAAGGTCACCGCGGTGGGCTCCTTGCCCTTGGCGTTGAGGATGTCCAGGCCCGGCCAGCCGAAGGCCTTGGTGCGCGCGTCCAGCCAGTCGAAGAACGGCAGCCAGTGGATCTGCGCCAGGGCGAAGACGATGATGATGATCAGGTACGGCGAGAAGGCGACGAGCATCTCGCCCGGCGTGTCGTGCCTGGCCTCGCCGTTGCCGCTCGTGCCGGCGCGCCGCTGGGCCTCCTGCTCGAAGCGCTGCTGGTCGACCCCGGACTCGCCGCCGGCCATGGCCGGGCGCGGGCCCGCGGGCGTGGCCACGACGTCGCCGGGCTGCCACACGCGCAACAGCAAGACGATCGCGCCGGCCGACACCAGCGAGGCGACGATGTCGGTCAGCTCGACCGAGAGGTAGTTCGAGCACGCAAACTGACCGATGGCGAAGGCGATGCCGCCGACCATCGCGGCGGGCCACGTGGCCCTGACGCCGCGGCGCCCGTCGACCATGCCCACGAGGATGAGCGGGACGATCAGGGCCAGGAACGGCGTCTGGCGACCGACCATGGCGCCGAGGTCGTCCTTGGGGAGGTTGGCCAGTGGCGCGAGCGTCGTGATCGGCACGGCGATGGCGCCGAAGGCGACGGGTGCCGTGTTGGCCACCAGCGAGACGGCCGCCGCCTTGACCGGCTGGAAGCCCAACGCGATGAGCATGACCGAGCAGATCGCGACCGGCGTGCCGAACCCGGCCAGCGCCTCCAGCAGGGCGCCGAAGCAGAAGGCGATGAGCACGGCCTGGACGCGCTGGTCGTCGCTGAGCCGGCCGAACGAACGACGGATGACGGCCATGTGGCCGCTGCGGTCGGCCATGTTGTAGATCCAGATCGCGTTGACGACGATCCACATGATCGGGAAGAGGCCGAAGGCCGCCCCCTCCAGCCCGGCGTCGAGCGCCTGGCCGACCGGCATCGAGTAGACGATGATCGCGACCAGGATCGCGACCGCCAGCGACCACAGAGCGGCGATGTGCGCCTTCAAGCGCAGGCCGCCGAGCAGCACGAACAGGGTGACCAGCGGGACGGCCGCGAAGACGGTGGACCACCCGAGCGAGTCGCCGACCGGATCGAGCACCTGCTTGTACATGCGCATCCCCTCCCGAAGAGCCGAACGGGATGTGTGATACCCCCGACGCCGAGGGCTACGCCTTCATCGGCTGTACCTTCAGACCGTCGCGGTCGGGCGCCTAGGGCGCGAGCTCGCCGCGCAGCGCGCGCCCGTAGCGCTCGGCCGAGCGGCGTACGACCGTCTTGCCCTCGCGGCGCACGAGGTGATCCCACCACGCGCCGTAGATGACCTCGAAGGCGAAGGGCTCGAGCGCGGCGACCATGCGCTGGACCGCCGACTCGGCCAGCGGGATGAGGTTGGGGTAGCTGTACATGAAGCCGACGTGCGTGCGGTCGGGGATGACCTGGACGATGTCGCCGCTCAGCAGCGCGCCGGCGCCGGCGGCGCCCGCCGGCCAGTGGAGCATCGTGCCGCCCGCGAAATGGCCCCCACCGCGCACGAGGGTCAGGCCTTCGCCCAGCGCGCGCGTCTCGCCGTCCCACAGCTCGATCGCCGAGTCCGGTCGGGTGATCCAGCGGCGGTCATCGGCGTGCAGGAGCACCGGGCAGTCGAAGCGCGCGGCCCAGTCCGCCATGCCCGAGTAGTAATGCGGGTGCGAGATGGCGATGGCGGCCAGACCGCCGCGCCGCTCGATCTCGTCCGCCGCGTCGTCCTCGAAGTAGGTCACGCAGTCCCACATCAGCAAGCGGTCGCCCTGCGGCACCAGCAGGGCGCGCTGGCCGATGGCCAGCTCCGGCTCGGTGCCGAGCCCGAGCAGCTCGGCCTCCTGGCGCAGCTCGTTGCGGTGCGTGGCCGCCAGCTCGTCGAGCGTGGTCCAGTGCTGCCCGTCCTCGGGCACGTACTGGCGCTCGTCGGTGCAGATCGGGCAGCGCTCGGGCAGCGCGCCGGCGTCGGGGAACTGCGCGGCACAGGTGGCGCAGACGAAGCGAGGCATCGCCCGGAGCCTGCCAGCTCAGCCCAGGGCGAGACACGCGATGCCGCCGAGGATGACGGCCGCCGCCGAGGCGCGCCGCCTCGGATCGCCTTCGCCCAGGAGGTGGGTGCCCAGCAGCGAGGCGATGACGATTGACGCCTCGCGGCCGGGGGCGACGACGCTGACCGGCGCCTTCGTGAGCGCCACGAGCACGAGGATGTAGGCGAGCGGGCTGAGCAGGCCGACGGCGAGGATGGCGCGGCGGTCGTGCTCCAGGGCGGTCCGCAGGCCGGCGCGATCGCGCAGCGCGGGCGCGGCCAGCACGATCGCCCGCGTCGCCTCCGAGCCCCAGTAATAGGCGAGCGCCGGCGCCGCCAGGTCCTGGACGGCGTGGGCGTCCCACAGCGTGTACGCCGCGATGGTCACGCCGGTGAGCAGCGCGAAGACGATCGACGCGCGCGTGGGCGTGCGGTGCCCGCCGGCGGCCAGCGACAGCACCCCGGCGACGACGAGCACCGCGCCGACCAGCGCCACGGGCCCGGGGCGCTCGCCGAGGAGGACCACTGCCGCCAGCACCGACAGCGCCGGTCCCGTTCCGCGCGCGAGGGGATAGACGACAGACAGGTCGCCATCCGCGTAGCCGCGTTGCAGCGTGGTGAAGTACAACGAGTGCAGGCAGCCGCTGCCGAGCATGAACGCGATCGCGGCGCCGCTCAGCCCGTGGTCTGAGAGCAGGAGCTGGATCGCGGCGGGCGTGGCGTACGCCGTCGCCGCGCACAGCCCGGCCAGCCACACGAAGGGCAAGCCGCCGCGCGCCTGCTTGGCGAAGAAGTTCCAGCACGCGTGCGCGACGGCGGCGGCGGCGACGAGGGCGAACGCTGCGGGGCTCACGCGCGGCGCGGGAGCCTCAGCGCGGGATACGGACGAGGGTGGTGATCGAGCCCGCGATGCCGCCGTCGTTGCTGGCCTCGACCTCGCATGCCAGCTGGTGGCCGGCGTCGGCCCTGCGCACCGTGTAGGTCGCGCGACGGCCCACGAGCTTGGCCCGCCGGCCCCCTTGGCGGTGCCACGAGACGGCGACGCGCGCGGGCGGCGTGGTGAAGGTGGAGACGGCGCACGTGAGGTGGCGGCCCACGGCGGCCGTGCCGGAGATCTCCGGCGCCGACTCCGGCGTGGGAGCCCATCTGGGAAAGGGATTGGCCACGAACCGGCGGTAGCGAGCCACGTCGGTGAAGACGGACGGGAGGCCATCGGCGCCGCAGCGCGCGCCGCTGAAGCTGACGACGCCGAGCAGCACGGGGGCCCCCGGCGTCGCGGCGTAGAGCGGGCCGCCGGCGTCGCCGTTGCAGGCCGAGCTCAGCGGCGGGCGGCCATCGACGTCGACCGCGCACAGCATGCGCGCGGCGTCGAACCGCTCGCCGCCGCTGCCACGCCGGTCGCGGAAGCTGCGCGCACATCGCGCGTCCGAGATCAGCCGCAGCTGGGCCGCGCGGAGCGCCTGGCGGAACCGCGGGCTCGCGCGCTCGCCCGCCGCGGGCACCGTCGACCGGCCGCGACCGAGGATCGTCGCCTCGGCCGGCAGCCCGCCCCCCAGCGTGACCGGCGCCACGCCCGGCACCGGCTGATCCAGCTGGACGATGGCGACGTCGTCGCGGACGCTCGTCCCGTTGGCGTGACGCCATGCGGGATACATCGCGAAGCGGACCGTCTGTCGCAGCACCCCGCCCACGGCCACGTTCCTGAGGTCCGCCAGCTCCCGGTGAGCGACGCAGTGGCCGGCCGTGAGGACGCGATCGGGCGCGACGAGCGCGCCTCCGCAGCCGCCGAACGACGCGAACCACGGTGCCGTCGCGAGCGCGAGCGGATGACCGCCGACGACCGCGCGGGCGGGCGCCGCCGCGACGAGCGCGAGCAGGAGGGCGAGAGGGGCGATCCGTCTGAGGGTCATCCGGCTGTGGGCCGGCATCCTCGCGGATCGCCCCTCGACGCGGCGTGCCGGTCGTTCAGCCGGTGCACCGCAACTCCGGCCCCAGTCCACAGGTTGCCGGAGTGATGCCTCTTCGCACGCTTGTCCTCCTCGCCGCGCTCACCGCGGTCCTGGCCCTGCCCGCCGGGGCGGCGGCGCGCACCTCGCAGTTCACGATCTTCGAGGCTCCGCGCGAGCTGCTCTCCGACGACGACGCGCTGCGCGCGCAGACCCTGGAGGAGATCCAGGGCTTCGGCGTGCACTGGGTGCGGCTCATCCTCTACTGGCAGGCGGTGGCGCCCGCAGCGGCGAGCGGCACGCCGCCGGCGTTCGACGAGCGCGATCCCACCGCCTATCCGGGCTTCGGTCGCTATGACCGTGCGATCGCCGAGGCCCGCGCCCGCGGGCTGCAGGTGCTGCTGACGGTCTCGGGCCCCGTGCCCCGGTGGGCCACGCGGGACCGCAAGGACAACGTCACCCGCCCGAGTCCGGCGCGCTTCGAGCGCTTCATGACTGCGGTCGGGCGCCGCTACCGCGACCAGATCTCGACGTGGTCGATCTGGAACGAGCCGAACCATCCCGACTTCCTGGGACCCCAGTACTCCGCGGGCAAGAAGCCGGTGTCACCGGGCATCTACCGCCGGCTCGCGCAGGCGGGCGAGCGCGGACTGCGGGCGTCGGGCAACGGCGCCGACCGTGTCTGGCTCGGCGAGACCGCGCCGCGCGGCACGGGCAGGGCCGTCGCTCCCCTGACCTTCCTGCGCGGTGCGCTGTGCCTCGACGCGCGGTACCGCATGCGCCCGTCGTGCAAGCGCCTGCCGGGCAACGGCTGGGCCCACCACGCGTATACGCCGGCCGCGGGGCCGTTCTTCGTCCCGCCCAGCCGCAACGACGTCACGATAGGCGTGTTCGGCCGCCTGAGCTCGGCGCTGTCGAAGGCGGGTCGCGCCGGCGCCATCCGCCGCGACATGCCGATCTACCTGACCGAGTTCGGCATCCAGAGCTTCCCCGATCGCATCTCGGGCGTTAGCCAGCAGCGGCAGGCGGAATATCGCTCGATCTCCGAGCGCATCGCGTATCGCAACGGCCGCGTGCGCGGGTTCTCGCAGTACCTCATGCGCGACGACGACCCGCGGCCCGGATCGGCGCTGGAGCGCTTCAGCGGCTTCGAGTCGGGCCTGCGGACGAGCGCCGGGGCGCCCAAGCTGGTCTACGAGGGCTTCCGCCTGCCCCTCGTGGCCACGCGCGCCGCGCGCCGCACGTCGCTCTGGGGCCTCGTGCGCCCGGCGGCCGGCCGCACGCAGGTCGCGATCGAGTACCGCAACGCGGGCTCGTCGACGTGGCGCGCGCTCAAGTCGGCGCGCACCAACGCGGCCGGCTACTGGTCCGCCATCACGAGCGCGCGCGGCGGACGCGCCTACCGCCTCCGCTGGGTCGCCCCGAGCGGCAGGGCCTTCACGGGCCCGCCGACCCGCGCCTATCGCGCGACGTGACGATCCCGGCCGGTGACCAGGACGGCGAGGAAGGTCAGCGCGACGCCGACCACCGTGGCGGCCGTCACGGTCTCGCCGTGGATCGGCGCCACCAGGTCGACGACGAGCCCGCCCGCGGCCTGACCGGCGATGACGCCGAGCATGAGGCGCAGCACGCCCAGACGCGACACGGTCACCACCATCGTCGTGGCCACGGCGGCGCCGATCACGCCCGCCAGGTACTCCGGTACCGGGGCCGACCATCCGTGCGGCGGCGACAGGCCGGTGACCACCGCCGCGACGGCCGCGAGGGCGGCTGCGCCCACCAGGAAGTTGACGGTCATGGCGAAGACCGGCTCGCCGGTGACGCGCGCGAGATGGCCGTTGGCCGCCTGCTGCAGGGCGTTGGCCACGCCGGCGACGACGGCGAAGGCGATGAGGCCGGCCTGCGGGCTCGTGTGCGCCCCCAGCGCCGAGAGCGTCACGGCGGCCACCGCGAGCGCGACGCCGCCCATCCGGGCCGGCGTGATGTCGCGGCGGCCGGCCGGGCTCAGCCCCACCCGGTCGGCGACCAGGCTGCCGCTCGTCTGGCCGCACACCAGGGCCAGGCTCAGGAGCGCGACGCCGATCTCGGGTGCCGCGATCGCCCCGGCGGCCACCAGCATGGCTCCGCCGAGGCCACCGAGCAGATGCCATGGGCGGACGTCCGCGCGCCGGCGCAGCGCGCGCGGCGCGGCCCCGGTGACAACCATGATCACGGCCAGGACGCTCAGGCCGGTGACGTTGTTGATCGTCGCCGCCAGCTCGGCGGAGCCCAGCGAGCGGCCGAGCCGTCCGTTGATGTAGGCCTGCGCGGCGAGCCCGGCGCCCGCCGCGACGGCGAAGGCGGTCGGGACCGCGGTCCGGCGGGGCGCGGCGATCGACACCCGCGGTCAGGCGGCGGCGAGCTTGGGCGACTCCCACGGCGAGGCCAGGCGGGCGCCGAGGATCGCCGGGAGGTCGTCGAGGGGGACGCGCTCCTGCTCGAGCGTGTCGCGGTCGCGGATCGTCACCGTCCGGTCCTCCAGCGACTGGTGGTCGATGGTGACGCAGAACGGCGTGCCGATCTCGTCCTGGCGCCGGTAGCGCCGGCCGATCGAGCCGCCCTCGTCGTACTCGGCCTGCATCTGGCCGCGCAGGAGCTCGAAGGCCTCCATCGCCAGCTCCGGCTGGCCGTCCTTGCGCACGAGCGGGAGCACGGCGACCTTGATCGGGGCCAGCCGCGGGTGGAGCTTGAGCACGGTGCGCTGCTCGCCGGCGACCTCCTCCTCGTCGTAGGCGTCGCATAGGACGGCGAGCACCGTGCGCCCGACCCCGGCCGCCGGCTCGATCACGTGCGGCACGTAGCGCTCGCCGGTCCCCTGGTCGAAGTACTCGAGCTTCTCGCCCGAGTGCCGCGCGTGCTGGGTGAGGTCGAAGTCGCCACGATTGGCGATGCCCTCCAGCTCGGACCAGCCGATGGGGTAGAGGTACTCGACGTCGCTCGTCGCGCTCGAGTAGTGGCTGAGCTCGTCGGCGTCGTGGGGGCGCAGCCGAAGGTGGTCGGCGCGGATGCCCAGGCGCACGTACCAGTCCATGCGCTCCTTGAGCCAGTGCTCGTGCCACTGCTGCGCATCGTCGGGCGGGACGAAGAACTCCATCTCCATCTGCTCGAACTCCAGGGTGCGGAAGATGAAGTTCCCGGGCGTGATCTCGTTGCGAAACGACTTGCCGACCTGGGCGATGCCGAACGGCGGCTTGCGCCGCGCGAACCCGAGCACGGTCTTGAAGTCCAGGAAGATGCCCTGGGCGGTCTCAGGGCGCAGGTAGGCGGTGGCCCCGGCCTCCTTCACGGGCCCGATCGTCGTCTCGAACATGAGGTTGAACTCGCGTGCCTCGGTGAGGTCGCACTCGGGCGTCTCGCCGGGGTGCTTCGACGGCTTGCGCCCGCACGCGAGCTCTTGGAGATGGTCGGCGCGGTAGCGCTGCCCGCACGTCTTGCAGTCGACCAGCGGGTCGGTGAAGCCGGCGAGGTGGCCGCTGGCCTCCCACGTCCTGGGGTGCTGGATGATGGCCGAGTCGAGGGCGACGATGTCGGTGCGGTCGCCGATCATCGACTGCCACCAGGCGTCGATGACGTTGCGCTTGAGCAGCACCCCGTAGTGGCCGTAGTCATAGGTGTTGGCGATGCCGCCGTAGATCTCCGAGGCGGCGAAGATCAGCCCACGGCGCTTGCACAGCGAGACGATCTTGTCCATGGTCACGACGTCATCGGCCATGGCCGCATCGTACGGTGCACTTGCCGTGGACGCCGGTTGGCACTCCTATACTCCGAGTGCCATGCCGATCTACGAGTACCGGTGCGAGCGGGGCCACAACTTCGAGGTGATGCAGCGCATGACCGACGAGCCCGTCTCGACCTGCACGACCTGCGAGGCGCCCGTGCAGCGCGTCTTCCGCCCGGTCGCCGTGCACTTCAAGGGCAAGGGCTTTTACAACACCGACTACGGCACCCGGCGGCGCAATCGCGAGCTCGAGCGATCGGGCAAGGAGGGCGCCGACAAGACCGAGTCGAAGGCCAAGGACACGGCGGCGTCCTCCTCATCGTCCTCGGCCGACAAGAAGTCGTCGGACACGTCGTCGCCTGCGAAGAAGAAGTCGGACGCGGCGTAGCGGCTCTCCGCGCCGCGTTCGCCGCTCTCCGCGCGCGCTCGCCGCTCTGCGCGCGCGCCGGCCGCTCTCCGGGCGCTCGCCGCTCTCCGCGCGCGCTCGCCGCTCTGCGCGCGCGCTCGCCGCTCTGCGCGCGCGCCGGCCGCTCTCCGGGCGCTGGCCGCTGTCCGCGCGCGCTCGCCGCTCTGCGCGAGCAGGGCGATGAGGGAGGGGTTCCTGCCGGTTGGGGCCGAACTGCGTCGGATCGGCGTCGGTTTCCGGGGCTGATCGGACGCAGTTCGCTGCGCGCTGGCCGCGCGCTCCCCCGAGCCGGCGGCCCTTCCTCCCTCGATGCCTGTCCCGCAACGCGCCCGCAGGCGAACCTCAGCCGCTCAAAAAGCGCTGCACGTCGCGCTGCTTCTCGGCCTCGGAGACCACCAGGCCGGCGCCGCCGCCCGCGACTGCCACGCCTCCCGACGGCTTGAGGATCTCGGTCCGCGCGTTGCCGCTCAGCGCCGTTCCAGCCGCGTAGCCCAGCAGGGCCGGGCCGCGCATGTCGGTCTTCAGCGTCTTCGGCGCGTTCCAGGAGATGAACGGCAGGCGCACGAACCCCGCGAAGCTGAACACGCGCGACTTCATCGCGCTGATGACCTTCTGCTGGCGCCGCGCGCGGGTGAGGTCGTTCTCCCTCGGGTTGCAGAGGTTGTGGCGCGTGCGCGACAGGGCGAGCGCCTGCTTGCCGTCGATGTGCGTCGTGCCACGGCGCAGGCGCAGGGTGACGCCACCGTTCCTCGCCCCGCCGTTGATGCGCGAGACGACGCAGCCGCCGGTGTAGTCGATCCCGCCCATGGCGTCGACGAGGGCGGGGAAGTTCGCGAAGTCGACCTCGAAGACGTGGTCGATCGAGATCCCCAGGTACTGCTTGATCGTCTGCACGGTCAGCGCCGCGCCGCCGAAGGCGTAGGCGGCGTTGATCTTGTCGCGGCCGTGGCCGGGGATGTCGACCACCGTGTCGCGCGGGATCGAGAGCTTGGCGCTGTGGCCCCCGCCCGTGCGCACGAGCAGGATCGAGTCGCTGCGGCTCGGCCCCGAGGTGCTGGCACCCGGCTCCTTCGTGCCCGCCGTGCGCTGGTCGGAGCCGAGGACCAGGGTCGTCTGGGCCTTGAAGAGGCCGACGCCGCCATCCGACAGCTCGGCCTGCGCCGCCGCCGAGACCTGGTCCTGGTTGACCTGCGCGGAGATGAGGAAGAGCAGGACCGACAGGCCGAGCCAGGTCACGAGCGCGAGGGCGAGCCACTTGACCACGCGGCCGACCGTGATCGGGCGCTTGCGCTTCTCGCCGGGCGGCGTCTCGCGGAAGTCGTCGAGGATCGAGCCGTCGTCGCGGCGTCGGAGCAGGCGCGGACGGGTGCGGTAGAGCGTGTACTCGGGGGGCGCCTGGGGGTCCGCCATTCGCTCTGTATCGTGGCCGACATGGCCGCCGGCTGCGTTATCGGCGTCGACCTGGGGGGGACGAAGCTGCTCGCCGGAACGGTCGACTCGAGGCTCGACGTGCACCACCGCGCGTACCGCCTGGCCCGCCCGGACGACGCCCATGCCGTCATCGACCAGCTCGTCGAAGCGATCCAGGAAGCGATCGAGGCGGCGAGCGACGAGGTGCTGGCGGTCGGCGTGGGCGTCCCCTGCCTGGTCGAGCCCGAGACCGGGGTCGCGCTCGACTCCAACCACCTGCCGCTGCGCGGCGTGGGCGTCCGCGACCTCCTCGCCGAGCGGCTCGGCCTGCCGGTGGTCGTCGACAACGACGCCAATGCGGCCATGCTCGTCGAGTGGCGCCGTGGCGAGGCGCAGGGCACCCGGGACGCCGTCATGCTCACCCTCGGGACGGGCATCGGCGGCGGGCTCATCGTCGGGGGCCGGCTCGTCCACGGCGCGCGCGGCGCCGCGGCCGAGCTCGGCCACATCATGGTCGACTCCGACGGGCCGCCGTGCCCGGGCCGCTGCCCGAACCACGGGTGCCTCGAGGCGCTCGTCTCGGGGCACGCCATCGGCGCCGAGGGGCTCCGGGTGGCGCGCGGCGCGCCGGAGAGCGCGCTGGGCCGCGCGCTGGGCGCCGGCCGCGAGATCACGGGCTCGCTCGTGACCGAGCTCGCACATGACGGCGACGCCGCCGCGCGCGACGTCATGACCTTGATGGGGCAGCGCCTGGGGCTGGGGGTGGTGACGCTCGTCAACATCTTCAACCCCGAGGTGGTGGTCGTCGGCGGCGGGGCGATCGCGGCGGGGGAGCTGCTGCTGGCGCCCGCCCGCGAGGTGCTGGAGCGGCGCGCGCTGCCGATCAATCGCGAGGCGGTGCGGCTGGCCTCGGCGCGCTTCGGTGCCGAGTCGGGGATGCTCGGCGCGGCGTGCATGGCCTTCGAGCTGGCGGGGGTCGAGATCGCATGAGCGCCGCCGCGGGCTCCGGGGCGGGGCGGCTCGTGGTGTGCCCGACGCCGATCGGCAATCTCGAGGACGTCACGCTCCGGGTGCTCTCGGCGTTGCGCGATGCCGACCTCATCGCCTGCGAGGACACCCGCACGACGAAGGTGCTCCTCGACCGCTACGGGGTGTCGGCCGAGCGCGTGCGCTACGACGCGCACACGGAGCGCCGCGTGGCGCCGCGCCTCGTCGAGCGGATGCGACGCGGCGCCGTCGTCGCGCTGGTCAGCGACGCCGGGATGCCGCTCGTGAGCGATCCGGGGCTCGTGCTCGTGCAGGCGTGCACGGCGGCGGGGCTCGAGGTCGAGGTGCTGCCCGGACCGAGCGCGCCGCTTGCCGCTCTGGTGGCGTCGGGCATGGAGGCCTCGACGTGGCGGTTCGTGGGCTTCCTGCCCCGCAAGCGCGGCCCGCTGTCGGCGGTGTTCGAGTCGCCCGAGGTCGTGGTGGCGTTCGAGTCGCCGCGGCGGGTCGGCGCGTCGCTGGCCGCGCTGGCCGAGGTCGATGCCGAGCGTCCCGTCGCGGTGTGTCGCGAGCTGACCAAGGTCCACGAGGAGGTCGTCCGCGGCACGGCCGCGTCGCTGGCCGCCCGCTACGCGCAGGAGCCTCCTCGCGGCGAGGTCGTGCTGGTCATCGGCGCCGCGGCGAGCGGCGAGGCCGACCTGCGCCCCGCGCTCGAGGCGCTGCGACGGCTGGTCGACGACGCCGGCGCGCGTCCCCGCCCCGCGGCGACGGTGGTTGCCGAGCTCACGGGAACGAGCGCAAACGCGCTCTACCGCGCGCTGACCGACACGGCCTAGCGCAGATCTCGCAACAACTCACGCGCGTCGGCCCCGAACCCGCGCACGGCGACCGTACCGTCGGCCGGTGCCCCCACGCTCCCTCGTCGTCGTCCTCGCCGCGCTCGCCCTCGCGACGGCGCTCGCCACCCTCGTCGCCCCGCCGCCGGCATGGCCGAGCAGCCGGCGGGGAGCGACGATCGGCGCGCCGTCGGCGCTCGCGCCCAGGCCGGCATGGCCGAGGAGCCGGCGGGGAGCGACGATCGGCGCGCCGTCGTCGCCGCTCGCGGCGCCGGCCGCGTGGAGGTGGCCGCTGCGCGGCCGGGTCGTCGGCGCCTTCCGGCTCACGCCGCGCGCCCCCTTCGCCGCCGGCCAGCGGCGTGGCATCGACGTCTCCGGTCCGCCCGGGACCGCGGTGCGCGCCGCGTGCCGCGGCCGCGTGACCTTCGCCGGCCCGGTTCCGCGCCAGGGCCTCGCGGTGACCGTCCGCTGCGGCGCCCTCGTCGCGACCTACCTTCGGCTCGGCCGCCTCTCCGTCCGCGCCGGCGCGCGCGTCGCGGCGGGCAAGCGGCTCGGCGATCTCGGCGCCTCGGGTCGCCTGCGCCTCGGGGCTCGCCGCGCCGCCGATCGCCGCGGCTACCTCGACCCCCTCCTGCTGCTGCGCGATCCCGCGACGTCCGCGCCACCGCTTCTCGGCCCCGCGCCGCGCGCCCGCCGCGCACGTCGAGCGCCCCCGCCTGAAGCACTCGCGCACGCCCCACACCGCCCAGCTCTCGGATCCGCGGACTCGCCCCGCCACCTCCCGTGGCCCGCCTACCCCGCGATCGCCCTCATCGCCACCGCCTTGCCCGTCGGCGGCCTCGTCCGCCGCCGCCGCCTTCGGCGCGTGGCCACGCCGGCCGCCGCCGCGCATGAAGGTCCGTGAGGTCATCCGCCGGCTCGAAGCGGACGGGTGGCAACTGGTGCGCCAACGAGGCAGCCACCGCCAGTACCGGCATCCTGCCAGGCCAGGCCTGGTGACTGTTCCAGGGCACCTCCGCGATGAGCTGCACCCGCGTACACTGGGAAGCATTCGCCGGCAGGCTGAATGGAGACCGAGATGAGCGAGTACCTCATCGTGATCGACGACGCCGGAGCAAATTTCTCAGCGCACGCACCCGACGTGCCCGGCTGCGTCGCGACCGGCCCCACCGTCGACGACACCGTCGCCAACATGCGCGCCGCGCTTGCCTTCCACTTCGAAGGGCTCCGCGCCGAAGGCCTGCCGGTACCGCCGCCCGCCAGCCGCGGGGCGGTCGTCGAAGTCGGCTAGGGCGCGGGCCCGCCGGGCGGCGGGTGCCTTGTAACGTCCGTGGCGATGGCCGCTGAGGGCACCTTCTACGTCACGACGCCGATCTACTACGTCAACGCGGCTCCGCATCTGGGGCACGCGTATACGACGATCGCCGCCGACGTCATGGCGCGCCACCATCGCCAGCGCGGGGAGGACGTCTTCTTCCTCACGGGGACCGACGAGCACGGCGAGCCGGTGGCAGATGCGGCCAAGGCGCAGGGGCTCGAGCCCAAGGAGCTGGCCGACCGCAATGCCGAGCGCTTCAAGGCGCTCGCGCCGCGCCTCGACGCGACCAACGACTTCTTCATCCGCACCTCCGATCCCGAGCACATCCGCCGGGTGCAGGAGGTCCTCCAGCGCGTCTACGACAACGGCTACGTCCACAAGGGCCTCTACGAGGGCTGGTACTGCCCACGCTGCGCCGACTTCAAGGTCGAGAACGAGATCGAGGAGGGCAACCGCTGCCCGATCCACCACATCGAGCTCGAGCGCCACAGCGAGGAGAACTACTTCTTCGCCCTGAGCGCCTTCCAGGAGCGCCTCGAGGCCCTGTACGCCGAGCGGCCCGACTTCGTCACGCCGCGCGTGCGCTACAACGAGGCGCTCTCGTTCATCAAGAGCGGGCTGCAGGACATCTCGCTCTCGCGCGCCCAGCTGACGTGGGGCGTCCCCGTCCCGTGGGACCCCGGGCACGTCTTCTACGTCTGGTTCGACGCGCTGCTGAACTACTACACGGCGCTCGGCTTCGCGCGCGACGGCGACGACCTGACCGATCACTTCTGGCCGGCGACCTACCACGTCATCGGCAAGGACATCCTGCGCTTCCACACCGTCTTCTGGCCGGCGATGCTGATGGCCGCCGACCTGCCGGTGCCCGAGCACGTCTTCGTCCACGGCTACCTGCTGATGGACGGGGAGAAGATGAGCAAGTCGCTGGGCAACGTGCTCGACCCGTTCGAGATCATCGATCGCTTCGGGACCGACGCGCTGCGCTACTACGTGCTGCGCGACGTCTCGTTCGGCGAGGACGGCTCGGTCTCCACGACCGCCTTCGAGCAGCGCTACGAGACCGAGCTGGCCAACGACTTCGGCAACCTGGCCAGCCGCACGCTCGCCATGGTTGCGCGCTACCGCGACGGCGAGGTGCCGGCCGCCGAGATCGACCCCGAGCTCGCCGCCGACTTCGAGGGGCTGGCCGACCGCGTGGCCGAGCTCGTCGACCGCGTCGAGCTCACGCAGGCGCTCGACGAGATCTGGCAGCGCGTGCGGCGACTGAACCGCTACGTGCAGGAGCAGGCGCCGTGGGAGCTGGCCAAGGATCCGGCGCGCGCCGGCGATCTCGACCGCGTCCTGCGCACGCTCGCCGAGGCCCTGCGCGTGGTGACGGTGCTGCTGGTCCCCTGGATCCCGGGGGCCACCGAGAAGCTTCTCGCCGCACTGGGCGCCCCCGACCGCAGCCTGTCCAACGCGCGCCTGGGCGCCGGCACGATCGGCAAGGTCGAGCCGATCGACCCGCTGTTCCCAAAGCAGCAGTGATCGACAGCCACACGCACCTGGACTCATGTCCGCCGCCCAACACAGAGCTCGTGGCCGCGGCGGCGCGGGAGGGCGTGACGAAGATCCTCACGGTGGGCATGGACGCCGCCACCAACCGCACGGCGCTGCGCGCCGCCGAGGACTTCCCGCAGGTCCACGCGGCCGTCGGCCGCCATCCCAACCACGCCCAGGGCTTCGACGCGGCGGACCTGGCCGACCTCGAGGCGCTCGCCGCGCATCCGCGCTGCGCGGCGATCGGCGAGACCGGCCTGGACTACTTCCGCGACTACGCGCCGCGCGCCGACCAGGAGCGCGCCTTCCATGCCCAGATCGACCTCGCCCGCGCCACGGGCAAGCCGCTCGTCATCCACACGCGCGCCGCGGAGGACGACACCGTCGCGACGCTGAAGGAGCGCGCGCACGGCCTTCAGGTCGTCATGCACTGCTTCTCGATGAGCGCCCGCCTCGACGAGTGCCTGGCCGAGGGCTGGTGGATCTCCTTCGCCGGGAACGTCACCTACCCGAAGGCCGAGGAGCTGGCGCTCGCGGCCGAGCGCGTGCCCGACGATCGCCTGCTCGTCGAGACCGACGCGCCCTACCTCACCCCTCAGCCCGTGCGCAAGCACAGCAACGAGCCGGCCTTCGTCGTCCACACGGCGCGCTTCGTCGCGCGGCGCCGCGGCGTCGCCTACGAGGACCTCGAGCATCTCGTCGACGCCAACGCTGCCACCCTGTTCGCGTGGTGACCGGGGACCTGCCCACCCAGCCGAGCCTGCGCCGCCTGCGGCAGTTCGGCGTGCGCCCCAAGCGCGACCTCGGACAGAACTTCCTCATCGACTCGAACATCCTCGGCGTCATCGAGCGCGCCGCCGAGCTCGCGCCCGGCGACGTCGTCCTCGAGATCGGCGGCGGCCTGGGCGTGCTCAGCGAGCACCTGGCCCAGAAGGCGGCGCATGTCCACGTCGTCGAGGTCGACCGCGCGCTCGTCCCCGCGCTCGAGGACGCGCTGAGCGCGCACCCCAACACCACGCTGCACGTGGCCGACGCCCTCGCGCTCGACCTCGCCACGCTCACGCCGGCGCCCACGAAGGTCGTGGCCAACCTGCCCTATGGCATCGCGGCCAGCGCGATCCTGCGCACGATCGAGGAGCTCGAAGGCGTCGACCGCTGGGTGGCCATGGTCCAGCGCGAGGTCGGCGAGCGGCTGGCGGCCGCCCCCGGCAGCTCGGCGTACGGCGTGCCGAGCGTCCTCGCCCAGCTGGCCTGCGAGGTGCGCGTGCACCGCGCGATCTCGCGCACCGTGTTCCACCCTGTGCCCAACGTCGACTCGGTGCTCGTGGTGCTGCGGCGCACCGGCCCCGCGCCGGCACCGGACCTGCGCGCCTTCGTCCAGGCCGCCTTCGCCCACCGGCGCAAGGCGCTGGCGCGCTCGCTCGACCTCGCCGGTGCCTACGGGCCCGACGTGCGCGAGTGCACCCGGACGGCGCTCCAGGCGCTGGGCCACCCTCCGGATGCGCGCGCCGAGCGCCTGTCGCCCGCTGACTTCCGCGCGTTGTGGGCGGCGCTTGCACCGTCCACGCCAGAGGAGGGCACGAAGCCGCCACGAGCGGGGGCCCCGTGGGCCTGACCGGCCTGCGCGAGGCCGCGCCGGCCAAGGTGAACCTTTGCCTCTACCTCGGGCCGGTCCGCGACGACGGACGCCACGAACTCGTGACCGTCCTCCAGCCCGTGAGCCTCAGCGACAGGGTCGAGCTCGAGCCTGCCAACCTCGGGACGGCGGCCGACGAGGTGGTGTGCCCGGGCGTCGAGGGCGAGAACCTGGCCGCGCTGGCCCTTCGTCGCTTCCGCGAGCGCACCGACTGGAACGGCGCCGCGGTGCGGCTGACGATCGAGAAGCGGATCCCGATCGCGGCCGGGATGGCAGGCGGCAGCGCCGACGCCGGGGCCACGCTGCGCCTCCTGGCACGCGGCGTCGGCGTCGGCGACGATGCGCTGCTGCACGAGATCGCCACCGAGCTCGGCGCCGACGTCGCGGCGCAGCTCCGCCCGGCGCGCTACCTGGCCACCGGCGCGGGCGAGCGCTTGACGCCACTGCCGGCGCCCCCCGCGTACGGCGTGCTGGTCGTGCCCGCGCGCTCGCAGCTGTCGACCGCCGAGGTCTATCGTGAGGCCGACCGCCAGGGCCTCGTCCGCGATGCCACCGAGCTGGCGGCCAAGCTGCGCGAGGTGTCCGCCGTGGCTGCCGACCTGCCTGACGACCTCGTGGTCAACGATCTCGAGCCCGCCGCCCGCGCACTCTGCCCCGAGATCGACGGCGCGCTGGCCGACGCCCGGCGCGTCGGCGCGGCGCGCGCGCTGGTGTGCGGCTCCGGGCCGACCGTCATCGGCCTGTTCAGCGATCTGCCGGCCGCGCGTGGCGCCGCGGCTCGCCTGTCCGAACGCCAGCCGCGGCCGTTCGCGGTGACGCCGTGGGGGGGAACGCCGTGAAGCCGATTTGGCTGGTCTTCGCCGGGGCGCTCGCGGGGTACCTGGTCTGGCGCCGTCGTCGCCTGGAGCCGACCTTGCTGGTGGGCGGAGCGCTGGTCGTGGTGGGCGCGCTGGTCTACGGGCTCGGGCTCGTCCACCTGCCCAACCTCGAGACGCTCCTCATCGACATCGGCGAGCGCCTGGGCAAGTGGACGTACCTGCTCGTGGGCGCGATGGCCTTCTTCGAGACCGGCGCCTTCGTCGGGCTCATCGCGCCCGGCGAGACGGCGCTCCTGCTCGGTGGACTCGTCGCCGGACAGGGGCAGATCGATCTGCTCACGATGATCGCGATCGTGTGGTTCGCGGCGGTCGCGGGCGACCTCACGAGCTTCTACCTCGGACGCCGCCTCGGGCGCGCGTTCCTCGTCAGGCACGGCCCCAAGGTCCAGATCACCGAGGACCGGCTGCACCAGGTCGAGGCGTTCTTCGACCGCCACGGCGGCAAGGCGATCCTCATCGGGCGCTTCGTCGGGCTGGTGCGCGCCGTCGCCCCGTTCCTGGCCGGGTCGTCGGGGATGCCGCTGCGGCGGTTCGTCCCCTACGACGTGATCGGCGCCGGCCTGTGGGGCTCCACGTTCGTGGTCATCGGCTACGTGTTCTGGCAGAGCTTCAGCCAGGTCGTCGACTACGCCAAGAAGGGCGCGCTCGCGCTCGGCACGGTCATCGTGCTCGTGGTCGCGATCGTGTGGCTGGTGCGCTGGCTGCGCGACCCGGCGAATCGCGCGCGGCTGCGCGCGTGGCTGGACCGCCAGGCGCAGCGCCCGGCGCTGCGGCCGGTGGTCCGCGTCGTCGCTCCCGTGGTGCGCCGCACGCGCCGGCCCGCGCGCTTCGTATGGGATCGCGTCACGCCCGGCGACCTGGGGCTCGAGCTCACCACCTTGCTGGCGGTGGCCAGCGTCGGGGCCTTCGTGTTCACGTGGGACCTCGTGGGCGTCGAGGATCGCGTCGTGCTGGCGGGCGACCGTCAGTCGCTGCGCCTGGCCGACCGCCTGCACGCGGACGCTCTGGTCAGCGCGGCGAAGGTCGTCACGGCCTTGGGCTCGTTTGCGGTCGCGGCCGCGCTCGTGGTGGTCGCCGGCGTCGTGCTCGTGTGGCGCCGCCACGTCCGCGACGCGCTGTTGCTCGCCACCGGCCTGGCGCTGACCTACGTCGCGGTGCAGGTCACCAAGGACGCGGTCGATCGCCCGCGCCCGGCGCGGCCGCTGATCGACGCCGACGGCGCGGCCTATCCCTCCGCTCACGCCGCCTACGCGATCACCTGGATCGCCGTGGCCGTCGTCCTCGGCCGCGCGCTTCCCAGCCTCGCGTCGCGCTTCGCCTTCGTGACCGTCGCCGTCGTCATCGCCGTCGTCGTCGGCCTCACGCGCATCTACCTGCGCGTGCACTACCTCTCCGACGTCGTCGGCGGATGGGCGCTGGGCGCCGCGATCTTCTCGGTGTGCGGCATCGTGGCCCTGGTCATCGGCTACGTGCGGAACAATGCGACGGCGCGCACATGACGGTGGCGCCCTCGCGATGAGCAACGAGTCGATCATCTACCTCGTGGCCGCCTGCAGCGGCGTGTTCGGCCTGGCCGCCTACGTCGGCCTCATCGTCGTGCCAGCGTGGAGCGCTTACAGCCGCGTCTGGGAGCGCCTGGCGGCCACCTTCCTCACGCTCTACGTGCTGGCCGGGTTCCTCATCCTCGGGGTGGGCACGGGCGCCGCCGTCATCTGGTTCTGGGATCGCATCACCGCCTAGAATCGGTGCATGTCCACCCCGGCCCAGGGACCGGCGACCGGGCTCGACCTTGCTGCGCTCGACGCTCTCACCGACGCGGTCGAATCGGGCGCCGGCCTGCCCGAGGTCGTCCGTGCGGCGGCGCGGGCGCTCGACGCGAGCCTCGTGCTGACCGACCCCGCGGGTGCGGTGCTGGCCGTGGCCGCGCGCTCGCCGGCCGACGAGCGCGGGCTGCTGGACGACGCGGCCGGGGTGGAGGCGCTGGACCTGCGGGTGGCCGACGTCGCAGTGGGGACGCTGCGCATGCGCGCGCGCAACGAGCCGGGGCCGGCGCTGGTCAAGCTGGTGACGACGCTCGTGGCCTCCGAGGCCGAGCGCGTGCGCGCGCCGGAGCGCGCGTCGGAGGAGGCGCTCTCGGCTTTCCTGCGCGCCGTGCTCGATCGCGATCTTTCGGGCCGCGAGGACATCCTGGCTCGCGCCGGCGAGCTGGGGCTCGACCTGGTCGAAGGCGCCAGCGTCCTGGTCGCCCGCGCCCATCCGCGCGTGCCTACGGAGGACGGCTGGCGCCAGCGCGTCCTCGCCGTCGCCGATCGCGGGGCGCGCGGCATCGTGCCGGGAGCGGCGGCCGTGCTCGCGCCGCGCGGCGAGGCGCCCGGCGCGGAGGTCGTGGTCGTGCTCCCGGGCGCCGACGACAGCGGCGCCGCGCGCGCCGCCGAGGCCATCCTGCGCGAGCTGCAGAGCGCGCTGCCCGGCCACACCTTCGCGCTCGGTCGCAGTCGCTCGGCCACCGATCCCGCCGACCTGCACCGCGCCGGGGCGGAGGCGCTGCTCGCCGCCAACGTGGCTGAGGGCGACGCCGAGCGGCCGGTCCTGGCCTTCGACGAGTCCGGCGCCTACCGCCTCCTGCTGAGCGCGATGAGCGAGGACCCGGCCGAGCTGCAGCGCTTCTACGCGGAGACCGTCGAGCCGCTGGTCGCATACGACGAGCAGTACGAGACCGGCCTGGTGGCGACCGTCGAGGCCTTCCTGGAGGCCGACGGGAACGTCGCCGGCACCGCGCAGCGGCTCTTCACCCACCGCCACACGATCCGCTATCGGCTGGAGCGGGTGAAGGAGCTCTCGGGCCTCGACGTGGGCTCCACCGACGGACGCGAGAAGCTCTCGCTCGGCCTGAAGGCGATGCGCGTCCTCGGGATCGCCCACCGCGGCGGGCCGGCGACGGAGGACGGCGCCGGCGCGGGGCGCGTGCCGCGGCGCAGCTAGGGCGGTCCGTGGCGGGCGTACGATCCGCCGCCATGCGGATCGGGATCATCACCGGGTCGGGCACCTACTCCCTTCCGGAGCTTCGGGTCGGCGCTCCCACCGCCGTGCCGACGCCGTTCGGCGATGCGCTGGTCTCCGAAGGACGCTTCGCCGGCGCCGAGGTGCTCCATCTCGCGCGCCATGGCGAGGGACACCGGCGCCTGAGCAGCGCGGTGACCCACCAGGCCAACATCTGGGCGCTGCGCGAGGGCGGCGCGCAGGCGATCCTGGCCGTGACGGTGTGCGGCGCGCTCGACCCTGACCTCGAGCTGGGCACGCTCATCGTCTTCGACGACCTGCACTTTTTGGCCAACCGCCTTCCGGACGGCTCGCTGTGCACGCTGCACACCGAGCCCGGCGCGCCCGGCCGCGGCCACTGGATCTTCGACCGTCCGTTCAGCGAGCCGCTGCGCCGCGCGCTGCTCGACGGCGCGCGCGAGACCGGCCACGCCGTGCGCGGCGCAGGCTGCTACGGCCATGTCGACGGTCCGCGCTTCAACACCGCCACCGAGATCCGCGCGCTCATGCGGGCCGGTGTCACGGCGGTGTCGCAGACCGCCGGCCCTGAGACGGTCCTCGCCGGCGAGGCCAAGGTGCCCTACGCGCTGCTGGGCTACGCGACCGACTACGCCAACGGCGTCAAGCCCGAGGCGCCGACGCCCGTCGAGGAGCTCATCCGGCTGGTGGGCGCCAGCACGGAGTCGTTCGCGCGCACGCTGGCGGCGGCCGTGCCGCGCGTCACGGAGCCGCCCGACCCGGTGGGGACGCATTTCGCCTGGGATTGACCTCGCCGCGCCGCTCCACGGATGTTTGCCGCGACCGCCACGCCGGTAGCCTCGGCGGCATGGACTTCGAGCGCGATGAGGAAGAGGCGGCCGCCGCCGAGGCTCGCCGCATCGGGGGCACCCCCGACGCCGACGACGAGGACTACGTCCAGCGCGACAGCCGGCCCGCCGGCATCTCCGACGAGGCCTGGCGCCCCCTCGAGGAAGCCGGCGAGGGCGAGGCCGAAGGCTTCGAGGAGGCCGAGGCCGAGCTCATCGAGCGTGCCGAGAACCCCCACGGCCCATCCCCGCTGAAGGACGCCGAGGGGATCGCCGAGGAGCCCGAGGCGCTCGACGTCGAGTACGGCGAAGCCGACCACGAGCACACCGCCGAGGACGACCCGGACGACACCGACCGCTGAGCTAGGCTTGGCCTCCCCTTGGGGAGTCGTCTAATGGCAAGACTCGGGCCTTTGAAGCCCGCTATCCCGGTTCAAATCCGGGCTCCCCAGTCGGGCAAGCCGTCCGCCGAGTATACCGAACATATGTTCGTATGGCCCCGGACGTTCATCTTTACGAGCTGCACTGGCTCGCCGGGTTGCTCGAGGGCGAGGGAAGCTTCATGGTCGGGCCGCCCAGCAGTCCTCGGCCGCCGGTGATCTCGGTCAACATGAACGACGAGGACATCATGGAGCGCCTGGGTCGGATATTTGGTCGGAAGATCCACGTCATCACACCCCGAAACCAGCGGTGCCAGACGAGCTACCAGCTTCGCGTCAAGGGCGGCGATGCCGTGCGCTGGATGACGCTGCTCAGGCCGCTGATGGGCTCGCGTCGCCAAGCCCAGATCGCTCGCGCGCTCGCCAGCTATGCGCCGCGACCCAGCGCTCTGCTCACCGATGAGACTGCGGACGCGGCCTTGAGCGCGCTCTCAGCTGGAGATCCCGTCAAGGTCGTCGCAGAGCGGCTCGGGGTCAGCATCTGGTGCATCTACGACCTCCGGCTTGGCCGCACGTTCAAGCACCTTCGCCGTGAGCGGTCGAGCGGGCGTGGAGAGGCAGCGACCTGAGGCGGGACATCTGAGTGGTGCGGTCGGCTCTAGCATCCGCTGCGTGAGCTCGCCCACGGTCGTCATCCTCGCCGCCGGCCAGGGCACGCGCATGCGCTCGCGCGTCCCCAAGGTCCTGCATGACCTGTGCGGCCAACCGATGATCGCCTGGTCGGTGGGGGCTGCGCTCCAGGCCGGCGCGGGCAAGGTCGTCGTGGTCGACGGCCCCGAACGGGAGCTCGAGGGGCGGCTGCCCGACGGGGTCGAGCTCGCGGTGCAGGCCACGCCCAACGGCACCGGTGGGGCCGTCCAGGCGGCCGTCGGACAGCTTGGCGACGAGACCGTCCTCGTGCTCAACGGGGACGCGCCGCTGGTCACGACCGACGTGCTGCAAGGACTGCTCGAGGCCCACGCCGCCGGCGGCGCGCAGGCGACGCTCGGGTCGATGGAGCTCGAGGACCCGTCGGGCTACGGGCGCATCGTGCGCCGCGGCGATGGGTCGGTGGACCGGGTCGTGGAGACGAAGGTCGAGGGCGACGCGACCGACGAGGAGCTGGCGATCCGCGAGGTCAACGCCGGCGTCTACGCCTTCGACGGCGATGCCCTCAAGGACGCCCTCGCGCGCCTGACGCCCGATAACGCGCAGGGCGAGCTCTACCTGCCCTCGACCGTCGAGCTGCTGGACCGCGTCGCCGCCCACCCGCTCGACGACCCCACCGCGATGCTGGGCGTCAACGACCGCGTCGAGCTGGCCCGCGTGCGCGCGCTGGCGCAGGCGCGCATCCACGCCGTGCACATGCGGGCCGGCGTCACCATCGTCGATCCCGCCAGCACGCTCATCGACGTCACGGTCGGCATCGGCGCCGACACCGTGGTCGAGCCCTCGTCGTTTTTGCGCGGCACCACGGTCGTCGGCGAGCGCTGCACCGTCGGCCCGCTGACGACGATCATCGACTCGACGCTGGGCGACGAGGTCGCCGTGCCGCACTCATACCTGACCGCGTGCGAGGTCCGCGACGGCGCCACCGTGGGGCCCTTCGCCTACCTGCGGCCCGGGACGCTGCTGCGCGAGCGCGCGAAGGCGGGCACGTTCGTCGAGATCAAGAACTCCGACATCGGCGAAGGGAGCAAGGTCCCGCACCTCAGCTACATCGGCGACGCCGACGTCGGCCCCGGCACCAATATCGGCGCCGCCAACGTCACGGCCAACTACGACGGCAGCCGCAAGCACCGCACGACCATCGGGGCTGACGTCTACACGAGCGTCGACACCACGTTCGTCGCCCCGGTCACCGTCGGCGACGGCGCGTACACGGCCGCCAACTCGGCCATCACCGAGGACGTCCCGCCCGGCGCGCTCGGGATCGCCCGCCCGCGCCAGACGAACATCGACGGCTACGCCGAGCGGCGTCGCGCACGCGACGCGACGGACACGTCGTCATGACCCCCGCGTAGACTGCGTGGTGTCGTGAGCGTCCAGGTGCAGCCCGCGATGGCCACGAGCCTTCCGATCGACTACGACAAGCGGCTGATGCTCTTCTCGGGGCGCGCCAACCCCGAGCTCGCAGCCAAGATCGCCGGCAAGCTCGGGGTGGACCTCGGGCCCATCACGCTGAAGACGTTCTCCAACGGCGAGGTCTACTGCCGCTTCGAGGAATCGATCCGCGGCGCCGACGTCTTCCTCGTGCAGCCCACGTGCGCCAACCCGGCGCTCGGCCTGAGCGCCAACGACGCGGTCATGGAGCTGCTGGTGATGATCGACGCCGCCGTCGGCGCCAGCGCGCACCGCGTCATCGCCGTGACGCCGTGGTTCGGCTACAGCCGCCAGGACAAGAAGTCCGCGCCGCGCGAGCCGATCTCCGCGCGCCTGGTGGCGCGCATGCTCGAGGCGGCCGGAGCGGATCGCGTGCTGACGATGGACCTGCACGCCGGCCAGATCCAGGGCTTCTTCCGTAACCCGGTCGACCACATGACCGCGCTGTTCATGCTCACGCAGTACTTCGACGACCTGGGGTTGACCGACCTCGTCGTCGTCGCGCCCGACGCCGGCCGCGTGAAGCTCAACAAGAAGTTCGCCTCCAAGGTCGGCGCCGAGCTCGCCATCCTCGACAAGGAGCGGCCCGCCCAGCAGGTCGCCGAGATCGGCTACGTCATCGGCGACGTGCGCGGCCGGACCGCCGTGCTCGTCGACGACATGATCGACACCGCGGGCACGCTGCGGGCCGCCGCGCAGACCGTGCTCGACGAGGGCGCCGCGCGGGTCTACGCCGCCGCCACGCACCCGATCCTCAGCGGCAACGCCTACGAGAACCTCGCCGCCGCCGGCTTCGAGCAGATCGTCGTCACCGACACCATCCCGGTCCGCGCCGGCGCGCCCGACAACCTCCGCGTGCTCAGCTGCGCCGAGCTCCTCACCGACTCGATTCGTCGGATCTTCACCGACGACAGCGTCAGTGAGGTCTTCGGCGGCGAGAACCAATTGTTCTGACCTGCGGGGCCTCTCGCCGCATCTCAGAACAATGCATGGCTAGTTTTCCAGGCGTGACTTCGACGGCGGCTGCGCTGCTGATGGACCGGCTGGGGCTGAGCGAGGAGGAGCTGTGCGTCGTGCTCGACGCCGCTCCCCTGACGGTCATCGCCGGCGACCTCGAGCACAAGCCCCAGCTGCCGATCCTCCTGGCCCTCACGGAGGAGGCGGCGGGGCGGGTGGCCGACGGCGTCCTTCGGCGTTGGGTGCGAGCGAGGGGGCCGAACGGGCGCCCGCTCGACCGTCTGCTCGCCCGCGACTACGCGGGCTTCGAGGCCGATCTGCAGGCATTGGCCGACCGCGGCTTCGTGCTGCGCGCGGGCGGCGCGGGCGCCTCCTAGCCGACGGCCTCCGCGGCCTCGCTCTCCTCGGGCTCCTTCTCGCCCGGCCAGAAGCCGGTGAGGCTGGCGAAGCCCTTGGCCCCGACGCGATCGACGGCGGCGCGGGTCACCTTGAAGGTCACGCCCTCGACGGCCGCGGCGCCGATCACCTTCGGCCACGTCGTCTGCAGGGTGGTCGGCTTGGGCGGCTCCTCCTTGTCGAAGATGCCCCAGACCGCCTCGAAGAGCTTCTTGGCGAGGAGGCCGGCGAGGACGCCGAAGAGGATGCCGAATGGCTTGTAGAAGAGCTTCATGTGGGCACGAGGCTATTCGACAGGGTGGTGTGCGATTTCCGCCGGGGTGTCGATAATGATGGGTACCCCACTCGTGCACGCTTCGCACCGCGGATGCAAAGGACGGAAGGAGGGATCCGATGGACGAGCAGCCAGGAGCCTTCGGCGATGACGCCGACGAGCTCCTGCGGCGCGCGCTCATCGATCCCGACGCGTCGGTCGCGGTGGCGATGCGCGTCGGCGGCCTCGCGCTGACCGAGGCGCTGACCATCGTCTTCCATGGCCGCGCCGACCTCGGGACGATCCAGACCTACGTCGCCGCCGGCGGGCGCGGTGCCGGCAGCGCCATCGGCGCCGACGAGCTGCTGCGCGTCCCCTGCGACCTGGACCTCGGCGACGCCGAGAGCCGCGACGAGGCCGAGGAGGCCTACGCCGAGCAGGCGCGCACCCTGCGCGACGCGCTGCTGGCGGCGGACACGGTCCTGGCCATCTGGCGCGAGCCGCTGCAGGCGCTGGCCGAGGCCGACGTGGGCGTCGATCGCTCGATCGACCTCCCGGTGCGACTGCCGGCGCACCGGCTCATGCCGGTCGCCCTGGTGGCGCCCGACAAGCACCTCACGGTGGCGCCGGTGTGCGGCGCGCGCCGGCTGGCCGACGGTCGCCCGCCGATGGGCATCGCCTGCGCCCAGCAGGACGTCGCGCGGGTCTACCCGCTGCCCGACGACCCCGAGCGCTGCCTCGAGGACTTCGCCGAGCGCGCGGCTGACCACGCGCGCCGCATGGCCGAGCGCCTGGAGCACCAGGAGGCGTCGGTCCGGCGCTTCCTCGAGCTCAGCGGCGACGACCCGCCGCCCGCCGGCTGACGGACGGCTACGCTGCCGCGCTCGTGTCGCGCCGTCGCAAGGTCCTGCTCGCCGCCGCCGGCGTGGTCGTCTTCCTGGCCGTCTCGCTGCTCCTCGCCCGCTACCTGAGCACCGAGAACCGCGAGCGCGACGCCGTCTACGCGCTCCTGCGCGACCAGGCGCGCGGCGACGCGCGGGCGATGCTCGCCCGCCTCGACGGGTGCGACGCGCCCTGCCGCGCGGACGTCGCCTCCAACGCCCGGCGGCTCGCACGCCCGGGCGAGGTGAAGATCCTCGCCTACCAGTCGTCGACGTCCTACGCGCTGGGCCCGGCGCAGGGCCCGACGCGCGTGGCGTGGACGATCATCGACCGCCAGCTGCCGGTGGTGCAATGCGTGGAGATCCAGCGCACCGGCACCGTGCTGGCCGGACGAGGGATTAACCTGCGCCGCCTCAGCGTCCCGATCGATCGGCAGGGCTCGTGCTGACGCGTGCCGCAACGTCGGGGGTCCAGCCGTGTTCGAAAGCTTCCGCATGCGCCCCTCCCTCAGCTCCCTCGCCCTCGCGGCCACCGTCGCCCTCTGCGCCGCGGCCCCGGCGGACGCGCAGTCGGTCGTCTCCACGCCGATCGCCAAGACGCTCTACAAGACCGGCCCGTCGGGTCGCTACCTCATGGGCGGGACGTGGCTCTTCAAGCTCGACAACCACCAGAGCGGGCCGCAGCGTCAGACCGGAACGGCGGGCTGGAAGCGCGTGCGCGTGCCCAACGCCTGGAACGTGGGCGACGATACCCCGCAGTCGTTCCTGGGCGGCGTGGGCTGGTACCGCAAGGACTTCCGGCTGCCGACGCGCTCGCGCAGCGCCTCGTGGGTGGTGCGCTTCGAGTCGGTCAACTACCGCGCGAGGATCTGGCTCAACGGCAGGTTCATCGGCAAGAACCGGGGCGCCTACCTGCCGTTCGAGATCCGGCTCCCCGCGGGGATGCTCAAGCGCGGTGGCGTCAACCGCCTCGTCGTCCGCGTCGACTCGCGGCGCAAGCAGACCGACTTCCCGCCCTCCGGGCTGTCGATCGTGGGCAAGCCGACGGGCGGCTGGTGGAACTACGGCGGCCTGCTGCGCGAGGTCTACCTGCGCAAGATCAACGACATCGACTTCAACACCGTGGTCGTCCGGCCGCAGTTGCCGTGCGCCACGTGCGCGGCCACGGTCACCTACCGGGTGACGCTGCGCAACTACGGCTCCAGCGCCAGGCGCGTGGGCGTGAGCGCGCGCTTCGGCGCGCGGCGGGTGGCCGTCGGCACCGCCACCGTCGGCGCCAAGCGCTTCGCCACGCTCACGCGCCGCATCAGGATCGCCAGGCCGCACCTCTGGTCGCCGGCCGACCCCTTCCTCTACGACGCGTCCCTGCAGGTCAGCTCCGGGGGACGTCAGCTCCAGCGCTACACGCTGAGGACGGGGATCCGCTCGATCAAGGTCGTCGGCGGGCACCTGTTCCTCAACGGCGCGCCCATGAACTTCCGCGGCGTTGCGCTGCACGAGGACTCGCGCCTCCAAGGGTTCGCCATCGACAACAGGACGCGCGACCAGCAACTCGCCTGGGTCAAGGAGCTCGGCGCCACCGTCATCCGCTCGCACTACCCGCTCGCGCCCTACACGCAGGAGCGCGCCGACGAGCTGGGGATCATGCAGTGGTCGGAGATCCCGGTCTACTCGGTCAAGGCCCAGTACCTCAGGCAGCCGCTGGTGCGCCAGCTCGCCGCCCGCGAGCTCGAGTCCAACATCAAGACCAACGGCAACCACCCCTCGGTCATCGTGTGGTCGATCGGCAACGAGCTGAGCGCCCGGCCGGGCCCGGTGCAGGGCCTCTACATCAAGGCGGCGGTGCAGGCCGCGCACGCGCTCGACCCCACCCGTCCCGTGGGCCTGGCCGTGGCGGGGTACCCGTCGGCGGGCTGCCAGCCCGAGTACGGGCCGCTCGACGTCATCGGCATCAACGACTACTTCGGCTGGTACCCGGGCCCCAACGGCCAGATCGCCGATCGCACGCTGCTGCCCGACTACCTGGACTCGGTGCGCCAGTGCTATCCCAACAAGGCGATCGTCGTCACCGAGTTCGGGGCCGAGGCCAACCGTGACGGGCCGGTCGAGGAGAAGGGCACCTACGCCTTCCAGCAGGACTTCGTCAACTTCCACCTCGGCGTGTTCGCGACGAAGCCGTGGCTGTCGGGCGCCATCTACTTCGCGCTCCAGGAGTTCCGGGTGCGCCCCGACTGGGACGGCGGCAACCCGCGCCCGCAGCCGCCGGTGCACCAGAAGGGCCTGGTCTCGTTCGACGGCGTGCGCAAGCCTGCGTTCTTCGACGTCCAGCGCATCTTCCGCGCCACGCAGCAGTTCGGCCCGGCGCCGCGGGCGCGGGTCTAGTCGCTACCATCCGTCGCCGCCCATGGCCAGCCAGACGACGAAGCTCTCCATCTCTCCGCGCGAGGTCTCCAACTCGCGCGCGACGCGCCGCCTGCGGCGCTCGGGCCAGGTCCCGGGCGTCCTCTACGGCGGCGGCGACGATGCCGTGCCCTTCGCCGTCGACGAGCGCGAGCTACGTCACGCGCTCGCCGCGCAGGGGGCCGTGGTCGAGCTCCAGCTCGACGGCAGCGGCACCCCGGCGGTCCTGAAGGACAGCCAGCGCCACCCGGTGCGCGGGCAGACCCTGCACGTCGACTTCCTGCGCGTCCGCCTCGACGTCGCCATCCACGCCGTCGTCGCGCTCGAGCTCGTCGGCGGCGGCGACGCGCCCGGCGCCAAGGAGGGCGGCGTGCTCGAGCACGTCACCCGCGAGATCAACATCGAGGCGCTGCCCAACGACATCCCCGAGCGCCTCGAGCTCGACGTCTCGCAGATGCAGGTCAACGACACGCTCTTCCTGTCCTCGGTCAGCGCGCCCGCGGGCGTGACGATCCTCGACGACGTCGACGAGACGGTCGTCGCGACCCTGACCCCGCCGCGCCTGCAGGCCGAGCTCGACGCGCTCGACGAGGAGGCGATGGAGCAGGAGACCGAGGTCGTCGGCGAGGGCGAGGCGCCCGCCGCCGAGGCCGAGGGCGAGGCCGAGGGCGAAGCGCCCGCCGAGCGCGGCGACGCCGCCGGCGAGAGCTCCGAGTAGCTGCGTCCGATGCGCCGCCGCCTCTTCGGAGGAGGCTCCCCGGCGCCGGTCGACTGGCTTGTCGTCGGGCTCGGCAACCCCGGCGAGCGCTACGCCCGCACGCCGCACAACGTCGGCTTCGCCGTGGCGGAGGAGCTCGCGCGCCGCTGGGAGCTGCCGCGGCCCAGGCAGCGCTACGCGGGCCTCTTCACGGACGGGCGCACGGGTCCCGGTGGCCCGCGCGTGGCCGTGCTCTGGCCCCAGACCTACATGAACGAGGCCGGCACCTCCGCCGGCCCGGCCCGCGGGGCGCTCCACCTCGACCTCGATCGCGTGCTGGTCGTCCACGACGAGATCGACCTGCCCTTCGGCGAGGTCCGCACGCGCGTCGGGGGCGGCCTGGCGGGACACAACGGCCTGAAGTCGCTGCGCCGCGGGCTGGGCTCGCCCGACTTCGCGCGCGTGCGCGTCGGCGTCGGACGCCCGGACTCGACGGACCCCGACATCGTCTCGGCGCACGTGCTCGGGCGCTGGCGCCAACCGGAGGACGAGGTGCGCGCCCTCGTGCAGAGCGCCGCGGACGCCGCCGAGCGGGTCGTGGTGGGCGGCGCCTCGCCCTGAGCGGCATCGCGGCGCACGAGGCGACTTGTGCGCGTGCAACCACTGGTAATAGGCTCGGGCCATCCGGCGTCCAAGCTGAGAGGAGAGGTATGAGCACCGTCCCCGTGCACCTCACCGTCAACGGTCAGCGTCATGAGCTCCAGGTCGAGCCCCGTCTCCTGCTGGTCCACCTGCTGCGCGAGAACCTGGGCCTCACCGGCACACACGTGGGTTGCGACACGACGAACTGCGGCGCCTGCACCGTGCACCTCGACGGCGAGTCCGTGAAGAGCTGCACCGTCCTGGCCGTCCAGGCCGACGGCGCCGAGGTCAAGACCATCGAGGGCATGGCTGACGGCGACAAGCTCCACCCGCTCCAGGAGGCCTTCTGGGCCGACCACGGCCTGCAGTGCGGCTACTGCACGCCGGGCATGATCATGGCCGCCGCCGACCTGCTCGCACGCAATCCCACGCCGACCGAGGACGAGGTCCGCCACGGCCTCGAGGGCAACCTCTGCCGCTGTACCGGCTACCACAACATCGTCAGGGCGGTCCAGGACGCGGCGCAGGCCATGTCCGGAGGGACCGCGGTCGGTTCGCAGGAGGTGTCGGCATGACCGCGCGTCATTGCTCACCCGTAGCAAGCGTCTACTTCGGAAGGAGGCCCTCGCGATGAGCACCACCGAAGCCCCGGCCGGCAACGGCCACGTCGGTCGTGCGCTGCGGCGCAAGGAGGACCCGCGCCTCATCACCGGGCGGGGGAGCTACGTCGAGGACATCATCCTGCCGGGCACGCTCTGGATGGCCATGGTGCGCTCGCCGGAGGCGCACGCGCGGATCGTCTCGATCGACGCCAGCGCGGCAAAGGAGCGCGAGGGCGTCGTCGCCGTGCTCACCAACGAGGACATGGCCGACCTGCTCGCGCCGCTGCCCATGGCCTGGGTCCCGCCGGGAGCGGAGGTCTCCACCCCTGAGCACTGGCCGCTGGCCAAGGGCAAGGTCTGCCACGTCGGCGACCCCGTGGCCGTCGTCATCGGCGAGGACCGCTACGGCGTCGTCGACGCGGCCGAGGACGTCGTCGTCGAGTACGAGCCGCTGCCGGTCGTCACCGACATCGAGAGGGCGCTGGACTCCGACGCGCCCGTCATCCACGAGGGCATCGGCTCCAACAAGAGCCACGAGCACTCCGTGGGCGGCGGCGACCTCGAGGCCGCGTTTGCCGACTCCGACGTGGTCATGGAGCGCCGGATCGTCAACCACCGCACGTCGGGCGCCCCGATCGAGTGCCGCGGCGTGCTGGCCGAGGATCGCGCCGGCAAGCTGACGATCTGGAGCACGACGCAGGTCCCGCACTTCCTGCGCCTCTTCCTGGCCATCATGCTCGGCGGCAGCGAGGAGCGCTACCGGGTCATCGCCCCTGAGGTGGGCGGCGGCTTCGGCACCAAGCTGCAGATCTACGCCGAGGAGGTCATCGCAGCGTGGGCGGCCAAGAAGCTCCAGCGGCCGATCAAGTGGATCGAGACGCGCTCCGAGCACATGATGACCTCCCACCACGGGCGCGACCAGATCGCCTACGTGAAGGTCGGGGCCAAGCGCGACGGGACGCTGACCGCCTTCCACGCGCGGATCCTGGCCGACATGGGGGCCTATCACCAGCTCCTCACCCCGCTCATTCCGTCGCTCGGCGGCTACGTGATGACCGGCGTCTACAAGATCCCGGTCGTCCACACCGACGTCACCGGGGTGTTCACCAACAAGTTCGCGACGGATGCCATCCGCGGCGCCGGCCGCCCCGAGGCGACGCACATGATCGAGGTCGCCCTCGACCAGCTCGCCGACGAGCTGGGCATGGACCGGCTGGAGCTGCGGCGCAAGAACTTCATCGCCAAGGAGGACTTCCCCTACGAGACGCCCTACGGCATCACCTACGACTCGGGCGACCACCACGGCACCCTCGACAAGCTGCTCGAGCACTTCGACGAGGACGCCATGCGTCGCGAGGCGCCGGCGGGCAAGCTGCGCGGCATCGGCTACTCGACGTACACCGAGATCTGCGGCCTGGCCCCGACGCGGATGTTCGGCCCGACGGGCGTGGGCGTGCAGGCCGGGTTCTGGGAGTCGGCGGTCGTGCGCGTGCACATCACCGGCGGCGTGACGGTCTTCACCGGCACCTCGCCGCACGGCCAGGGCCACGAGACCGCCTGGGGGCAGATCGTGGCCGACCGCCTGGGCTGCGACCCCGACGCGGTGACCGTGCTGCACGGCGACACCGACCAGGGCCCCATGGGCCTCGACACCTACGGCTCGCGCTCGCTGGCGGTGGGCGGCACGTCGGCGGCGATCGCCGCCGAGCGGCTGGCCGACAAGTGCAAGCGCATCGTGGCGCACCAGCTCGAGGCGCCGGTGGAGGACATCGTCCTCCAGGACGGCAAGTGGATCGTCCGCGGCTCGCCGGACAAGGGCATGACCCTCGGCGAGGTGTCGATGGCCGCGCACGTGCCCACCAACCTGCCCGAGGGCATGGACCCGGCCCTCGAGGCGTCCTCGTTCTGGGAGCCCGACAACTTCGTGTTCCCGTTCGGCGCCCATGCCTGCGTGGTCGACATCGACCGCGAGACCGGCAAGGTCGAGGTCGTCCGCTACGTGGCGGTCGACGACTGCGGCAACCCGATCAACCCGCTCCTCATCGACGGGCAGGTGCACGGTGGCGTGGTCCACGCGATCGGCCAGGCGCTCTTCGAGCAGGTCGTCTACGACGAGGCCGGCCAGCTCGTCACGGGATCGTTCGTCGACTACGCGCTGCCCACCGCGGCCGAGCTGCCGTCGTTCGAGACCGACCGGACGGTGACGCCGTCGCCGTCCAACCACCTCGGCGTCAAGGGCATCGGCGAGGCGGGCACGATCGCCGCCTCCGCCGCGGTCACCAACGCCGTGATCGATGCCCTGCGGCCCGCCGGCGTCACGTACATGGACATGCCGCTGACGCCGCTGCGGGTGTGGCAGGCGATCCAGGAAGGAGGCGCGTCGTGATCCCGCCCGAATTCGACTACGTGGCGCCCGACTCGCTCGACGAGGCGCTGCAGGCGCTGGCCGGTGGCGGCGGGGACGCCAAGGTCCTCGCCGGCGGTCATTCGCTGCTGCCGCTCATGAAGCTGCGCCTGGCGGCGCCGGGCCTGCTCGTGGACATCCGCAAGGTGCCGGGCCTGCGCGGTGTCCAGCGCGAGGACGGCCAATGGCGGATCGGCGCCATGACGCGTCACGCCGACCTCCAGGGCAACGCCGACCTCGGCCCGGTGGGCCAGGCGGCGGGCCTCATCGCCGACCAGCAGGTGCGCAACCGCGGCACCATCGGCGGCTCGCTGGCCCACGGCGACCCGGCCTCCGACCTGCCCACCGTGCTGCTCGCCTGCGAGGGCAGCCTCACGGTGGCGAGCTCGAGCGGCACGCGCGAGGTGGCCGCGGCCGACCTGTTCCAGGACTACCTGACCACCGCCGTCGGCGACGGCGAGATCGTCACCGAGGTGCGCGTGCCGGCCTTCGACGGGTGGGGCTCGAGCTACCTCAAGTTCACCCGCCGCGCCGAGGACTGGGCCATGGTGGCGGTCTGCGCCCTGGTCAAGAAGGCGTCCGACGGCTCGTTCGAGGACGTGCGGATCGGGCTCACCAACATGGGCTCGACGCCGCTGCGCGCCGGCGCGGCCGAGGCGGCCCTCCGCGGCAAGGGCGCCGACGCGATCGCCGCCGCCGCCGATCAGGCGGCGGAGGGCACCGATCCGCCGGGCGACCTCAACGCGACGCCTGACTACAAGCGCCACCTCGCGCGGGTGCTCACCCGCCGGGCGCTGGAAGAGGCGGCGGCCTGACCCGCCACACTGCTCTGACATCGCCAGACGCGGTGGGCGAGGCGCTCGGGCACGAGCGCTACCTCGCCGACCGCGCGCTGGCCACTGCCGTCTTCCTGTCCGCCGAGCTCGGCCAGCCGCTGCTCGTCGAAGGGGAGGCCGGCGTCGGCAAGACCGAGGTGGCCAAGGCGCTGGCCGCGGCCACCGGCGCGCGGCTCATCCGCCTGCAGTGCCACGAGGGCATCGACGTCCACCACGCCCTCTACGACTGGGACTACGCGCGCCAGCTGCTGGCCCTGCGGGCCGCCGAAGGAGGCATCGACGAGGGCGACCTCTTCTCGCGGCGCTTCCTGCTGCGCCGTCCGCTGCTGGAGGCGATCGAGGCCGACGGACCGGTGGTGCTGCTCGTCGACGAGATCGACCGCGCCGACGACGAGTTCGAGGCCTTCCTCCTGGAGCTGCTCTCCGACTTCCAGGTGACCATTCCCGAGCTGGGCACCATCGCGGCGCGCGAGCGCCCGCTGGTGGTCCTGACCTCCAACCGCACGCGCGAGCTGCACGACGCGCTCAAGCGCCGCTGCCTGTACCACTGGATCGACTACCCGTCGGCCGAGCGCGAGGCGGCGATCGTCCACGCCCGCGTGCCCGGGGCGGAGGACGCGGTGGTGGCGCGCGTCGTCGAGGCGGTCGCGCGTCTGCGCGAGGCCGAGCTCTACAAGCAGCCGGGCGTGGGGGAGACGATCGCGTGGGCGCAGGCGCTGGGCGCCCTGGGCAGCGACAGCACCCTGGACGAGACGCTGGGGGTGGCGCTCAAGGTCCGCGAGGATCTCGACCGCGTGCGCGCCGCGGGAGTGCTCGATGGTGCCTGAGGTCGTGGCCGTGGCGCGCATCATGCGCGCCGGCGGCGCCCGCGTGGGGACCGGGGAGATCGAGGCCGCCGCGCGCGCCCTCGGCGTCATGGGCGCCGCGCGCACCGACGCCTACCTCGCGCTGCGAGCGGTCCTGTGCTCGCGCCGCGAGGACCTGGCGGTCTTCGACGTCGCGTTCTCGGCCGTCTTCGGCGCCGTCGAGAGCGCGCCGGGGATCGAGCAGCCCGAGCTGCCGCCCGGCACCGCGGCCGCCCTGCCGCGCACGGCGGTCGACGAGCCGGGGCCCATGGCCGAGGGCGACCCGCAGGTGCGCCCGGCGGCGTGGAGCGACGCCGAGCTCCTGCTCGACAAGGACTTCGCCGAGTACTCCGACGCGGAGCGTGCGCTGGCCCGCGTGGTCGTCGCGCAGCTCGCGCGGCGTGGCCCGTCGCGCCGCTCGCGGCGCCTGCACGTCGCGCGCCACCGCGGCGTGCGGCCCGACCTGCAGCGCACCCTGCGGGCCTCGCTGCGCTGGGGCGGCGAGCCGCTCGATCGCCGCTGGCGCGAGCCGGCTTCGAAGCCGCGCAAGCTGGTGCTCGTGTGCGACGTGTCGGGCTCGATGGAGCCCTACGCGCGCGTCCTGCTGCAGTACCTGCACGCCGCCGTGGCCACGCACCGGCGCGTGGAGGCCTTCGCGTTCGGCACGCGCCTCACGCGGCTCACGCGCGAGCTCGCGGTGCGCGATCCCGACCGTGCGCTGGCGCGCGCCGCCGAGGCCGTGCAGGACTGGTCGGGCGGCACGCGCATCGGCCACGCCCTCGCCACGCTCAACCGCGAGCAGGGCCGGCGACTCGGCCGGGGAGCCGTGGTCGTCATCCTTTCCGATGGATGGGACCGCGGAGAGCCCGAGATGCTGGCGGAGGAGATGGCGCGACTGCGACGGTCCGCGCACCGCGTCGTGTGGCTCAACCCGCTGAAGGCGGGTCGCGACTATGAGCCGCTGGCCCGCGGGATGGCCGCGGCGTTGCCCCATACTGACCATTTCCTGGCCGGCAACTCGCTGGCTTCGTTGGCCGAGCTGGCCCTGATCCTGGAGGAGACCCGATGAAGGACGTCTTGAAGGACGTGGACGCCTGGACCGCCCGCGGCGACAAGGTCGCGCTGGCCATGGTGGTGGGCGTCAAGCGCTCGGCGCCCCGGCCGCAGGGCGCGAAGATGGCGATCAGCTCCAGCGGCGACGTGTCCGGGGCCGTGAGCGGCGGCTGCGTCGAGGGCTCGGTCGTCCAGGCGGCCGAGGAGGTCCTGGCCGGCGGCGCGCCGCGGCTGCTGCACTTCGGCATCGCCGACGAGGAGGCGTGGGACGTCGGGCTGCCGTGCGGCGGCGAGATCGACGTCTGGGTGGAGCGTTACGAGCCGTGAGCGAGCCTTCGCCGCAGGGACGCTTCGCCGAGCTCGCGCGGGAGGACGGGCGCGGCGCGCTGGTCACGGTGCTCGAAGGCCCGGAGGCCGGGGCGAGGCTGCTGGTGGCCGCGGACGGATCGCGGCACGGCTGGCTGGGGTCGCCGGAGCTCGACGATGAGGGCGCGCGCCACGCCGACGAGCTGATGTGGGCCGAGCGCTCGGAGAAGCGTGGTCCGCTCTTCATCGACGTCACCTTTCCGGCTCCCCGGCTGGTCATCTTCGGGGCGATCGACTTCGCCGCGCAGCTGTGCACGCTGGCCCGCGTGAGCGGCTGGCGTCCGTACGTGGTCGATCCGCGCGGGTTCTTCGCCCGTCCCGAGCGCTTCCCCGATGCCGAGGAGGTCGTCGCGACCTGGCCGGTGGAGGCGTTCGAGCGCATCGGCGGGATCGATCGCGCGACGGCGATCGCGGTGCTCACGCACGACCCCAAGCTCGACGACGCCGCCCTCACCATCGCCCTGCGCTCCGAGGCCGCCTACGTGGGCGCGATGGGCTCGCACCGCGCCCAGGAGAAGCGCCGCGAGCGCCTGCTCGGCAAGGGGATCACCGACGAAGATCTCGAGCGCCTCAGCGCGCCGATCGGCCTGGACCTCGGCGCCCTGACGCCCGAGGAGACGGCGCTGTCGATCATGTCGGAGATCGTCGCGCACCGCCGCGGGCGCGAGGGCGGTCGCCTCGCCCACGTGCGCGGGCGCATCCACGAGGTCGTCGATTGATCGCAGGCCTGGTCCTGGCCGCGGGCGGGGCGTCGCGGTTCGGGTCGCCCAAGCAGCTTGCGGACCTCGACGGCCTGCCGCTCCTGCAACACGCCGTCGACGCCATGCTCGCGGTGCCGGCCATCGATCCGGTGGTGGTCGTGTTGGGCGCCGAAGCGGAGCGCGTGCGCGCGGCGGTCGATCTGCGCCACGCCCGTGCGGTCGTATGCGCGGAGTGGGCGGAGGGGATGGCCGCGTCGCTGCGCTGCGGCCTGGCGGCGGTCGGCGACGCCGACTGGGTCATCGTCACGCTCGGTGACCAGCCGCGGGTCACCCCGCAGGTCATCGCCGGCGTGTTGGACCACGCCGTCTCGGCGGCGGCCGGGACCACGGCCGTGCGCGCGACGTACGCGGGCGTGCCGGGCCACCCCGTGGCCCTGGGGCGTGCGATGCTCCCGGGGGTCGTGCAGCTGAGCGGCGACGTGGGTGCGCGGGAGCTGCTGGGTACCGCGACCGTCAGGACGTTCGAAGCGGCCGGTCTCTGTGACCCGGCCGACGTCGACACCCCCGAGGAGCTGGAGGCCCTGCGCACATGAAGCTCGAGCAGTCATTCACCGTCAACGCACCGGTCGAGCAGGTGTGGGCGGCGCTCGTCGACGTCGAGCGGGTGGCGCCATGCCTGCCGGGGGCCGAGATCACGGGCGAGGCGCCCGACGGCGGCTACGAGGGGAGCTTCACCGTCAAGCTGGGGCCGGCCACCGCCGCCTACCGCGGCTCGCTGAAGATGGAGTCGCTGGACGAGGCCAATCACGTCGCCACGATGAGCGCGAAGGGCACCGACAAGCGCGGGCAGGGCGGGGCCAACGCGAGCATCGTGAGCACGATGCGCCAGGAAGGCGACGAGACGGTCGTCGACGTCGTCACCGACTTCACGATCACCGGCCGCCTCGCGCGCTTCGGCCGCGGCGGGATGATCGAGGACATCTCACGGCGCCTGATGCGCGACTTCGCGCAGTGCCTGCAGTCGACGCTGGCCGGCCAGCCTCCGGCCGCCCAGCCCGTGCCGCACGCCGAGGCTCCGTTGCCCGGCGAGGAGCCGGCTGAGGCCGAGTCGCCCGGCGAGGAGCCGGCCGGGGCCGAGCGGCCCGCCGAGGAGCCGGCCGAGGCCGAGTCGCCCGGCGAGGAGCCGGCCGGGGCCGAGCGGCCCGCCGAGCCGGTCGAGCCGCTCCCGCCCGCCGAGCCGGTCTCGCCCGCCCCGGGGCTCGCCGCCGAGCCCGGGCCGCTTCCCGGCGACGAGGACCCGGCGCCGGCCAGGGCCGGCGAGCCCGATCCGTGGGGACCGCTGAGCCCTCCGGCCGAGTCGGTGGCGTCCGAGGCGACGCCGTCCGAACCCGAGGCTCGGACCCGGACCGGCTCGATCCCGCCGCCCGGCGCCGAGCCGTCCCCGCCACCACCGCAGGCCAAGCCGGTCAAGGGCTTCTCGCTGCTGTTCTCCGTGCTGTGGGAGCGGATCAAGCGGTTCTTCGCGCGGCTGCTGCGCCGCGGACGCGAAAGCTGACGCACGGCAGTCATGCCCGAGGTCCGGTCCTGGCACGGTGCGAACTACGACCGGCTGTCCACGCCCATGGAGGCGATGGGCCTGGAGGTGCTCGGGCGCCTGGACCTGGAAGGCTCGGAGACGGTCGTCGACGCCGGGTGCGGCTCCGGGCGCGTCACCCAGGCCCTGCTGGCGCGCGTGCCGGACGGCCGCGTGCTCGGCGTCGACATGTCGGCCTCGATGGTCGAGGCGGCCCGCGAGCGCCTCGGCGACCGCGTCGAGCTCCATGTCGCCGACCTGACTGCGTTCGACCTCGACCTGCGCGCCGATGCGATCCTCTCGACCGCGACCTTCCACTGGATCGCCGACCACGACGGGCTCTTCGCGCGCCTGTACGCGCACCTGCGTCCCGGCGGCCGCCTCGTGGCTCAGTGCGGCGGCCGCGGCAACATCGCGGGCGTCCACGCGGCGGCGCGGGCGGTGATGGCTCGCGCCCCCTACGCCGCGCACTTCGAGGGCTGGCACGGCCCGTGGAACTTCGCCACGCCGCAGGACACCGAGCGGCGCCTGCGCGCGGCCGGCTTCGTGGATGCGCGCGCGTGGCTCCAGGAGCGACCGGTGACGCCCGACGACGCGCACGCCTACCTGGCGGAGATCAACCTCGGCGCCCACCTCGGTCGCCTCCCGGCCGACCTGCACGCGGGCTTCGTCGACGACGTCGTCCAGCGCCTGGGCGGCCCGCCGGTGACGATCGACTACGTGCGCCTGAACATCGACGCGACCGCCTAGCGCGGGCCGGCGGCGAGGCTGCCGAGCGCCGCTTGGGGCGCCCGCTAGAGTGGATCGAGGACGGCCGCGCGACACCCAAGCGCGGTCGCTTCGCTTGCCCAGATGGCCCTCAGACCCCTCCTCGCCCGCCTCCAAGAGCATGCCGACGGCGCCGCGCTCATACGCGACGGCGGCCGCGCGTTCGTGTCGCAGTCGATGCGTCCCTACCTCGTCGCCGCGCTGGCCGACGGCGCGAACGCCGATCGCCCCACGCTGGTGGTGGCCGGCGACGATCGCCAGGCCCGCGACCTTGCCGCCGACCTGCGCTCGTGGCTGGCGCCGCGGCCCGTGCGCTTCTACCCGAGCCGCGGCGTCGCCTACGAGTCGCACCTCGCGCCGCCGCCGCACCTCGTGGGCCTGCGCGTCGCCGCGCTCGACGCGCTGCTCGCGCCCGGCGAGGAGCCGCCCGTCGTCGTGGTCAGCGCCGTGGCGCTGAGCGAGAAGGTGCCCGACCCCGAGCTGCGCCCGCACTCCTTCACCATCCGCGTCGGCGACCTGCTCGACCTCGACGAGGTCGGTCACCAGCTCGTGGCGGCCGGATACGAGCACGTCGACCAGGTCGACGATCGCGGTCAGTTCGCCGTCCGCGGCGGCATCCTCGACGTCTACCCCGCGACCGAGGACCGCGCCGTGCGCGTCGACCTCTTCGACATCGAGGTCGAGTCGATCCGCTTCTTCTCGACCTTCACGCAGCGGAGCCTCGGCGAGACCGACGCCATCGAGATCGCGCCCGCCGCCGAGCTCGCGCCGGAGCATCGCGAGCTGGCCGAGATCGCCGCCCTGGAGGAGGCCGAGGACCGCCCTGGCCCCGACGGCGCGAAGCGCCGTTGGGAGATCGCCGAGCTGCTCCCCGTCGACCGCTTCGAGGCCTTCCTCGACCTCGCCCCGCAGCACTCCGCCATCCTCATCGCGGCCGAGGAGGACGTCGCACCGGCGCTGGCCGACCACTGGCAGGATGTCTGCGCCGCCTTCCACGACGACGACGCCCACCATCTCTACGTCAAGCCCGACGTGATCGCCGCCGCCCTGGACGCGCGCGCCCGCGTCCGCCTGAGCTCGATCAGCGCCGACCAGCCCGTGGAGTTCCGAGCCCAGTCGGCCGACCTCGCCGCGCGCTCGCTCAAGGAGGCCGAGCCCGAGCTCGAGAAGCTCGTGCGCTCTGAGTACCGCACGGTCGTGGCCTGGACGCGCCGCGGCGACGGCGAGCGCGCCGCCTACAACCTCGCGCGGCTGAGGGCCTCCTGGAACGGCGGCGACGGCCTGCAGTTCGCTCAGGCGACCCTGCGCGACGGCTTCATCGCCGCGGGCCTGCAGCTCGCGGTCATCCCCGACCACCGCCTCTTCCGCCGCCGCCGCGCCGAGAGGGCCGAGCGTCCGGCGCGCCGGCGCGGCGCGCTGCGCTCGTTCGCCGACCTCAGAACAGGGGACATCGTCGTCCACGAGGACCACGGCATCGCGCGCTTCGCCGGCTTCGACACCAAGACCGTGGGCGGCGTCACCCGCGACTACCTGGACTTGGAGTACGCGGGCACCGACCGCGTCTTCCTCCCGGTCGACCAGCTGGCCAAGATCACGCGCTACGTGGGCGCCGGCGGCAGCCACCCGCCGCTGAGCAAGCTCGGCGGCAAGGCCTGGGAGGCGATGAAGGCGCGGGCCCGGCGCGCGGCGCAGGAGCTCGCGGGCGAGCTGCTCAACCTCTCCGCCGAGCGCCGCCGGCGCGCCGGTCACGCCTACCCCGAGGACGGCGAGTGGCTGCG
>DASVFT010000041.1:0-9957 GCA_036379935.1 Solirubrobacteraceae bacterium
GTCGTCGTCTTCGCGGGCGAGATCCACGCCGCGCGCGGCGCGCGCAAGGTCGACTCGGCCGGCCCGGCCGCCTTCGGCTCCCCGGGCGCGGGCCCCCTGGGCCGCGTCGTCGAGGGGCGCCTGGCGCTGCGCGCGCGCCCAGCGCGTCCCGAGCGCGCGCTGGCGCCCGAGCGCCTGGACTTCCACGTCCCCATCGTCGTGGCCGCGCTGGGCGACGACCTGGAGCTCCTCGACGCCCGGGCCGACGGCGCCGTCGTCGCCTCCCTCGGCGGCGGGCACCTCTCGCCGCGGGCGCTCGCGCACGTGCGCTCGGCCGCGCAGCGCATGCCGGTCGTCGTCGCGGTGCGCCCCGAGCGCGGCGCGCTGCTGTCGAGCACGTACGGGTTCGAAGGGGCCGAGGCGGACGTCCGGGCGACCGGAGCCATCCCCGCGGGTGCGCTGTCGCCGCAGGCCGCGCGGATGAAGCTGCTGGCCTGCCTGGGCTGCGGGCTGGATCGCGACGGGCTGGCCGGGGCGTTCGCCAACGACGACCCGTAGGGCGCCGCCGGCCTGCGTGGCAGGGCCCGGACGAGCCGTGTTCGTTGCCAACGCGCACGCGGTTGACATGCACGCGGCCGGGGCATGGCGGACGGTGCGGGACGGAGGTCCCGCCACATATCCGCATCATGGACAGTCGCCGGACCCTGCCCCGGCGCGATGCGATGACCTCCCCACATCAGCGTCGGGACGCCCAACGGGCGTCCCGGCGTCGTTATGCGCACGTGGCAGCGGGGTATGAGCACGGCTCGCGGCGTATTCTCTGCGGAGCCGAACCGGAGGCGCGGGACCGGAACCGCGATTGGGGGCGAGCGATGACGAACACGAGATCGAGGCGGGCACCACTGCGCGGGCCCAGCGCACCATGACGGGAGCCGCGGTCTCGCACCGCGTTGAGACGGAGACGCCCGACCTCGAGATCACCCTCCCCGCTCGCGCCGAGAACGTGGCCGTCGTGCGCCATGCCGTGGGCGGCCTCGGCGAGGTCCTCGAGGTCGACGACCAAACCCTGTCCGACATCAAGCTCGCGGTGACGGAGGCCTGCACCAACGTCGTCGTCCACGCCTACCCGGAAGTCGAGGGCCCGATGGGACTGCGCGCCTCCGTCGACGACCGCCGGCTCTACCTCGTCGTCATGGACCGCGGCCGCGGCATCGTGCCTCGACCCGACAGCCCGGGCCTCGGCCTGGGGCTTCCCCTCATCGCCACCCTCGCCGAGGCGCTCGAGCTGGGCACGGGCGAGGGCGACGAGACCGAGGTGCGGATGACGTTCGACCTCGGCACGCCCGTCGCCACGCCCGGAGGACTGGCATGACCGAAGCAGCGGTCGGCAACGAGGCGGTCGTACGCATTCGCAGCGGCCCGCTGGTCGGCGCGGTCCTCGGGCGCGTGGTCGGCATGCTGGCGGCGCGCGCGCAGTGTCCTATCGACCGCCTGGACGATGCCATCCTGCTCACCGACGCGGTGGCCGCTCATGCGCCCGTCCATGCCCGCAACAGCCACGTGGTCGTCGTGGTGGCCGCCGACGACGAGCGGCTCGAGCTGCGGGTCGGCGGGCTGCGCCCGGACGGCGCCCGGCGCCTTTTGGCCGACGGCGACCTGCCGGGCGTGGGCAATGTCTTCGACCGCGTCGCCGACGATGTCCAGGCGGGCACCGGGCCCGACGGCGTGACCGGCGAGCTCGTCCTGCGACTGGACTTCCGTACCTAGGGCGAGCACGACGCTCCGCTCCCAGATCCGTCAATGTAACGAGGCCGATGCCACCCGAGTTCAACCTCAACACGGAGCCCATCGACGACAGCCGTCAGGTCGTGGCGGTCGCCGGGGAGATCGATCTGTTCACGGCGCCCGAGCTGAAGTCGGCTCTGGGCGAGGCCTTGGAGGCCGGCCGGACGCGGATCGTCGTCGATCTCACGGAGACCACGTTCCTCGATTCGACCGCGCTGGGCGTCCTGATCGGGGCGGTCAAGCGCCTGCGCTCGCGCGACGGGGTCCTCACCATCGTCAACACCGACGCGAACATCGCCAAGACGTTCGAGATCACCGGCCTCGACCAGATCTTCACGATCCGCCCGACGCGCGGCGAGGCCGTCGAGGCGCTGGACGCCGACGAAGCCGCAGCCTGACCCAGCTCGTCAGTCGCAGAGGAGGTCGAGCACGGCCTTCTCGACCGGGCCCTGGATGGCCGTCGCGTCGCCGTTGCGCTCCGACGCCGCGGCCAGCAGCCGGTAGTCGATGACCTCGCCGTCGCGGTAGCGGTCGAAGACGCGCGGGTCGATGTATGAGGCGCGCGCGACCGCCGGCGTGTTGCCGAGGTAGTGGGCGACCTCCTTGATCGCGCGCGTGATCACCCTCTTGCGGCCGGTCTTCGACGCCGGGGCCTCCTCGGAGACGGCCAGCGCCACGGCGGCCAGGACGGTGGCGCCCCAGGTGCGGAAGTCCTTGGCCGTGATGTCCGCGCCGGTGGCCTGCTTCAGCCAGGCGTTGATGTCCTCCGAGCGCAGGTCGACCCAGCGCCGTGCGCGCTTATAGGCCAGGAGGTCGTCGCCCCCGCCGTGGCGGCGCTTGAGGCGCCCGATGATCTCCGCCACCGCGGGATCGACCACCGCCTGCACCCGGCGCTTGCCGTGCTTGGCCGGGTAGTCGAAGAGCAGGACGTCGCCCCGCAGACGCACGTGGCGCTTCTTCATCGTGGCCAGCCCGTAGCTCTCGTTGCGCACGGCGTAGTCCTCACCGCCGACGCGGAAGAACCCGCGGTCCAGCAGGCGCACCGCGCAGGCGCAGACGCGATCGAGATCGAGCTCCTCGCCGCCCAGCTCGGCGTCGACACGCTTGCGCAGGGCCGGGAGCGTGCGGGCGAACGCGACCATGTCCTCGAACTTCTCCATGTCGCGCCGCTCGCGCCAGCGCGGGTGGTAGAGGTACTGCTTGCGTCCCGCGGCGTCGATGCCGGTGGCCTGGATGTGGCCGCCGGGATACGGGCAGATCCACACGTCCTCCCACGCGGGCGGGATGACGAGCTCGTGGATGCGCTGCTGGACCTCGGGCTCCTCGACCGGCTCGCCGTCGGCGTCCAGGTAGCGGAAACCGCGGCCATGGCGGCGCCGGCGGATGCCCGGACCGGTGCAGTCGACGCGGCGCAGGCGTGCCGGAGGCGAGGAGGCGGTGACGGCCATCAGCGGCGTGGGCGTACCCGCCGCCGCGCGATGGCTAGCGTTCAGCGCGCGATGGCTAGCGCTTGGCGGGCGTCTTGCGGCCGCCGGAGGACGACTTGGCGCCGGAGGACGACTTGGCGCCGGAGGACTTCGACCCCGAGGCCTTGCGCTTGGCCGGCGCCTTCTCCTTGGCCTTGGCGCCGCCATTGCCCGCCGCCTCCTTGTCGCGCACCGCGTCGAGGCTGGCCTTGAGGGCCGCCATCAGGTCGGGGACGGGCTCGGCCTCCTCGTCGGTGGCGGGCTGGACCGCGATCTCCTCGCCGGCCGCCTTGCGCTCGATGAGGTCGAGCACCTCGGCGCGATAGGTGTCGTGGTACTTGTCGGGGTCGAACGGACCGGCCAGCGACTCGATCAGCTGCTTGGCGATCGCGAGCTCCCGATCGGTGGTCTCCACGTCGGCCACCGCGCCGAGCTCGTCGATGGTGTTGGGATCGACGATCTCGTCGGGGAAGAGCATCGTCGACATCCCGAGCACGTGGTCGTCGCGCATCGGGCGCAGGGCCACGAGCTGCTCCTTGGAGCGGATGACGACACGGGCGATGGCGACGCGCCCGCTCTCGCGCATGGCGTCGAGCAGGAGGCGATAGGGCTTGGCCCCGCCGGTGCCCGGCGCCAGGTAGTAGGGATGGTCGTAGAAGATCGGATCGATGTCCGAGAGCTCCACGAAGTCCTCGATCTCGATGGTCTTCGTCTTCTTGGGCTGGAGCGTCTCGAGCTCGCCCGGCTCGACCACGACGTAGCGGTCGGGCGTCAGCTCGAAGCCCTTGACGATGTCCTCGTAGGGGACCTCGTCGCCCGTGGAGGGATCGACGCGCTTCTGCGCGATCCGCACCCCGCTCTTGCCGCTGAGCTGGTGGAAGCGCACGGTCTTGCGGTTGACCGCGCTGTAGAGCTTGACGGGGACGGTGACCAGGCCGAACGAGATCGCCCCGGTCCAGATGGAGCGCGCCATGGGACAAGTATTCCCCATGCGCCCGGCCCTGCCACCGGGCGCACGGGGAGTTGCGAGCTACGACCCGGCGGTCGTGCCCGCCGGCTGGGGCGCGTCGGCGTGGCGGCCTTCCGCGAACTCCTCGACGATCTTGGCGCAGAAGGCCGGCAGGTCGTCGGGGTTGCGGCTGGTCACGAGCCCCTGATCCACGACGACCTCCTCGTCGACCCAGGTGGCGCCGGCGTTGCGCAAGTCGGTCTTCAGCGACGGCCACGAGGTGACCGTGCGGCCCCTGGCCACGTCGGCCTCCACCAGCATCCACGGGCCATGGCAGATCACGCCCGCGGGCTTCTTGGCGTCGAAGAACGCGCGGAAGAAGGCCACGGCGTCGGGGTCCATGCGCAGGAAGTCGGGGTTGGCGACACCGCCGGGCTGCACGATGGCGTCGTAGTCGTCGGCGTTGGCGTCCGCCACGGCCTTGTCCGCCGTGAAGGTCTGACCCTTGTCGAGGTGCTCGAAGCCCTGGAACTCGCCGGCCTTCAACGAGATCAACTCGGTCTCCGCGCCGGCCTCACGAACCGCCTTCAGCGGCTCGGTGAGCTCGACCTGCTCGACGCCGTCCGTCGCCAGGAAGGCGATCTTCTTCCCGTCCAGCTTGCCCATCTCGGCACTCCTTCGGTCGCTTGGTCGTACACCATCGGGCTACCGGCCACGGGCGGCGATCAAACACGGGCGGGAGTCCACACGGTGCCCCGACGCTCGTACTCGAGCTCGCGCTCGGCGGCGAGCGCGACCGGCGCGCCGAAATGACGCTCGACGAGGTGCAGCGCGAGGTCCAGTCCGGAGGTGACGCCGCCTGCCGTCACGACGTCGCCGTCGTCGACCACGCGCGCGTGGACGATCCTGGCCCCCGCGGCCTCGAGGTCGGCGATGGCGCCGTGGTGCGTGATGGCCGGACGCCCCTCGAGCAGGCCGGCGGCGGCCAGCAGCATCGCCCCCGTGCACACCGACGCGACGAGCGCGCCGCCCTCGTGGCGCGCGCGGATCGCCGCGGGCACGTCACCGCGCTCGTGCTCGGCCCACGCGCCGGCGGCGGAGCGGTCGTTCCAGCCGCCGCCGGGCACGACCAGCACGTCGACGTGCTCGGACAGCGCCCGGTGCGGCGTGATGACCGTGCCGTGCGCGGCGCGCACGGGCGCCCGGCCGTCCAGGGTGACGAGCGCGGCGTCGAGATCCTCGCGCTCGCGGGCCACGCCCTCGAGCACCTCCCAGGGCGCCAGGGCGTCGAGCTCGTCGAAGCCTTCGTAGAGCAGGATCTCGCATCGCATGGCCCGGAGCTTCGCGTATCGGCGCACTTTCCGGGGTAGAGCCGCGGCCTAGAGGCAGCATCGACCAGAGACCAAGGAGCGCTTCATGGCCACCACTCGCAACGCGGCGCAGGGCATCCTCGCCGACGAGAACACCGAGGCCCGCGACCACATCATCGAGCTGCTCAAGAAGGGCTACTGGATGGAGGTCGAGACGGTGATGAGCTACATCGCCAACTCGATCAACCCCGACGGCGTGCGGGCGCAGGAGATCATCGAGTCCCTCCAGCAGGACATCCAGGAGGAGCTCGGCCACGCGCAGCAGTTCGCCAGCCGCATCAAGGAGCTCTACGGCGTGGTGCCGGGGTCGCTGGACTTCTCGGCCGAGCAGTCCTACCTGCAGCCGCCCGAGGACCAGACGAACATCGTGCACGTCATCAAGGGCGTCATCGAGGCCGAGACCGGGGCCATCGAGCACTACAACCGCATCATCCAGGAGACCGACACCATCGACCCCGTGACGCAGGACATGGTGATCGACATCCTGCGCGACGAAGAGGGTCACCGGCGGCTGTTCGAGGGCTACCTGCGCGAGTACGAGGCCGAAGGGCTGGCGTAGCGACCGGCCGGGTAGGCCGCTTGACGCAGGCGTTCACCCGACGAAGGAGGAACCATGCCGCCTCGTGGCATGAAGAAGGGGACCAAGCGCGCCCGCCAGTACGAGCACGTCAAGGAGTCCGTCAAGTCGCGCGGTGCGTCCACCGATCGCGCCGAGGAGATCGCGGCGCGGACGGTCAACAAGGAGCGCGCCCGCTCGGGCGAGTCGCGCACCCGCTCGCGGACCTCGACCCAGGACATCTCGTCGGGCCGTCGCGGCGGCCAGCGGTCGGGCTCGAGCGGCCCGCGCGGCCGGACGCGCGACCAGCTCTACAACGAGGCGCGCCAGCTCGGGATCGAGGGCCGCTCGAAGATGAACAAGGCCCAGCTGCAGCGGGCCGTCGATCGCAAGAAGAAGCGGTAGGCGGCGCCCCGCTGGGGCCTGCCGCAGCCCGTCCCCCGCGGCGCGGCCGCGCCGCTCCCTACTCCGTCTCCGGCGGCCCCGGCGGGTCGATCGGATCCTCGCGCGGCGCGTCGGGCTCGGGCGCCGGCGGCTCGACGGGCCCCGGTGCGTCCGGCGGCGCCGGGTCGGGGACCGTCGGTCCGGGGTCGGGCCCGCCCGGAGGACCGGATGGCGGGGCGGGCTCCGGGTCGGGCACGACCGAAGGCTCGGGGACCGCCGGCGTGGGCGGCTCCCCGGGCTGGGGGACCTCCATCACGACGTCTTGCGCTCCAGGTCCGAGACCTCCTGGGCCTTGTCCTCCACCCGCTCGTGGGCGGCGGCCAGCTCCTCCTTGGCCTCCCCCTTGCGCTCCTCCTGACGCCCCTCGCGGCGCAGCGACGGGTCGTCGGCCAGGTCTCCGGCCGCCTTCTTGAAGCGGCCGCTGATCTTGTCAAGGATGCTCATGGGGTCGGCCTACCCCAGCGGTGTGTCGGACAAGCGCCGCCGCAGCTCCTCGATCGACTCGAAGACCGCGATGGCGCCGGCGTCGCGCAGCTCCTGCTCGGAGAACCCTCCGGTGAGCACCGCGACCGTCTCCACGCCGGCACCTTGGGCCGCCTTGCAGTCCCACGTGGAGTCGCCGATCATGACCGCGGACCCACCGCCGACGCGCTCGAGCGCGGCCTCGACCAGGTCGGGGGCCGGCTTCGTCGCCTCCACGTCACCGGAGCTCGTCCACGCGTCGGCCAGGCCGCGCGCGTCGAGCAGGTCGAGGTAGTGCTCGATCTCGTCCGGCTTGGCCGAGCTGGCCAGGACCACGCTGCGCCCCTTCGCCTTGAGGTCCGCGATCAGGTCGCGCGCGCCCGCCAGGGGCTCGACCTCGTCGATGAGCTCGAGGTAGAGCGTCTTCTCGGCGGCGCGGATGTCGTCGCCCTGCTCGGCCTCGACCTCGTCGCCGCACAGGGAGGCCACGAGCTGATCGCCGCCCATCCCGATGTGCCGGTGGACGCGCCACACCGGCAGGATGTGCCCGTGCTGGCGGAACGCCCGGTACCAGGCGATCGTGTGCTGGTAGTTGGAGTCGACGAGGGTGCCGTCGACGTCGAGGATGGCCGCCGGTCCGCTCATCCGCGCATTCGCCTCCATAGGCCGATCCCGAACCACAGCCACGCCAAGAGCAAGCCGACGCAGCCGACCACGACGATCACGGTGGACGTCTGGAAGAGCACGTCGGTGACGAGCAGCACGGCGCCGCTCATGGCCACCGCGAGCGCCACCAGCCCGAGCACGAACTGGCGCGTGCCCATCTGGATGATGTGCTCCTTCTCGTGCTGCTGGAAGGCGATGCGGTGGTACGCGCTGGGGGCGATGAGGAAGCCCGTCGCCGTGGCCGCCGCCAGCAGCGTGACGAGGTAGACGTCGCGCTGGAAGGCCGTGACCATCCCGAACCGCTGCTGGAACGGCACCGTGAGGAGGAAGGCGAACAGCACCTGCACGCCCGGCATGGCCACGCGCAGCTCGTTGAGGAGCTCGATCATCTGGCGGCTGAGCCGCTCCTGCTCCTCGGGGCTGCGCTCGGACTCCTGGCCGTGCTTCCGGTCTGCCATCCGGCCAGTATCCCCGCGCCGTCGGGGCCGTACTCGGAGGCGCGCCTAGGCGGCGGTCGCCATCGGCGCGGCGATGGTCTCGCGCAGGGCCTCGACCGACCGGCGGATGAGCCGCGAGACGTGCATCTGCGAGATCCCCACCTCGTCGGCGATCTCGCGCTGGGTCAGGCCCTCGAAGAAGCGCAGGCGCAGGATCTCGCGCTCGCGCGGCGCCAGCTCGTCGAACCCGCGTCGCAACATGAGCCGCTGCTCGGTCCGCTCGAACCCGACGTCGTGCTCGCCGATGGCCTCCAGCGCGCCGACGCCGTCGACCAGCGGCTCGTCCAGCGACATCATGCGATACGCCTCGCCGGCGCTCAGCGCCTCGACCACCTGCTCGACGGTCGCACTCGCGCCGGCGGCCAGCTCGTCGACGGTCGGCGAGCGCCCGAGGTCGCGCGTCAGGGCCTCGCGGGTGCGCGTGAGCCGCGCGTTGAGCTCCTGGACCTCGCGGGGCACGCGCAGCATCCAGCCGCGGTCGCGGAAGTGGCGCTTGATCTCACCGGCGATCGTCGGGACCGCGAAGGTCGCGAACTTGACCTCCCGGTCGAGGTCGAAGCGGTCGATCGCCTTCAGCAGGCCGACGGACGCGACCTGCTCGAGGTCGTCGAGCGGCTCCCCCTTGTTGGCGTAGCGGCGCGCCAGGCTGCGGGCGAGCGGAAGCATCCGCGCGACCAGCTCCTCGCGTGCGAGGTGGTCTTCCTGGTCGTGCCAGCGACGCAGCAGCTCCCGCGTCTCTCCCGCCAGCTCCACATCTTCCTCCCCTGGAACGGTGGCCCTGCCTGCCCGGCAGTGGTCCTACCTGCCTACCGCGCATGCTTGCCGGAGTTGGCGTCCGCGCAAGGTGGACACGCCCGGTCACGCCCAGACGTGCCACCATTCTTCGTCCATGGAGAGGGTGGACAGGGGTGGGCAGACGGTCTCGGCGACGCGCTTCGCGCGGCTGACCGGCGTGTCGCGCGAGCGGCTGCGCACGTGGGAGCGCCGGTATGGCTTCCCCGAGCCGCACCGCGTGGGCTCGGGCCCCCGCCGCTACGCCGTCGAGGACGTCCAGCGCGTCGTCGCCGTACGCCGCGCCGCCGAGGCCGGCGTGCCCATCCCCCACGCCATCGAGCGCACCCGCTACGACGAGGCGCCCGTCCACCTGGCGGCGGCCACGTTCGCGGCGCTCGTCGAGCACGCCCCGGTGCCGGTCGTCGCGCTGTCGGGGCCCGAGCCGCTGCGCGTCGAGTTCGTCAACGGCGCGCTGCGCGAGACGACCGGTGCGCCGCGCCCGGGCGAGGAGCTCACGACGGCGCTTCCCAGCTTCTACGACTCCCCCGTCGTCGTCGCCCTGCAGCAGCTGTTCGCCACCGCGGCGGGGCCCAGCGAGACCGAGCACCCGGCCTGGGACGGGCACTCGCGCCAGACCGCTCGCTCGGCCCTGTTCCGGCTCCCAGCCGATCCCGGGGCGCGGCCGCTGGTGGCCATGGTCGGCCTGGCGGGCGAGGGCGAGCGCGCGGCGCGCGCCACGCTGGCCGAGGTCGAGCTCGAGCTCGCCGACCTGCGCCGGCGCGACGAGCGCCACACGCGCTGGCTGGACGCGATGGCGCTCCTGGCCGAGGAGTTCCGGCGCGAGCCGGGCCGCGCCGCGCTCGACAACGGGCTCGAGGCGATCATCCGCCACACGCACGCGGTCGACGCCGCGGTCGCCTTCTACGTCTCGGGGGAGCTCGTGATGCCGGGCTCGCGCCGCCGCCAGCTCGAGGCGCGCGCCGTGACGGTGGCAGCCCATCCCGAGCTC
>DASVFT010000042.1:0-6788 GCA_036379935.1 Solirubrobacteraceae bacterium
GCCGAGGTCGGCGACGGTCGGGTCGTCGGCGTTCAGCACGAGGTCGGCGCTCGTGCGCGCGCAGACGTCGAGCCAGCGGTCGGCGATCGTGTCGAGCTCGCCGTAGCGGTCGAGCTGGTCGCGGAACAGGTTGGCGAGCAGCAGCGCCCGCGGGCGCAGCTCGGCGACGACCTGCCCGAGCCAGAACTCGTCGACCTCGAACAGCCCGGTGTCGGCGTCGCGCGAGCCGTCGAGGAGCGCCGTGGCCACGCCGCCCGCCATGTTCGCCCCGGCGCGGTTGTGCACGAGCCGCGCTCCCCTGCGCTCCAGGATGCCCGCCACCATCGCGGCCGTCGTCGTCTTGCCGTTGGTGGCCGAGATCACCGCGCTGCCGTTGGCCAGTCGTGCCGACAGCCGGCCGATCGCGTGGGGCTCCAGGCGCATGAGCAGCTTGCCGGGAAGCGACGTCCCGCCGCGCCCGGAGCGGCGCGAGAGCGCGCCCGCCGCCCGCGCCGCGGCCACCTTGACCCCGAGCGCGGTCATGCCGGCAACAGCACCTGGAGCGCTCCGGGAAGCACGCGCAGGGTGATCGGCAGCTCGCCGATCGGATCGCCGTCGGCGTAGACGACGAACGGACGGTCGGCCGCGATGCGGACCTCGGCTCCTCTCAGCACGCGTATGGACGGCTCGCTCAGATGCTCGCCCTTGAAGACCTTGGGCAGCGAGCGCAGGAAGCGCAGCTTGCTGGTCTCGGCGATCAGCACGACGTCGAGCGCCCCGTCCTCGAGGCTGGCGTCGGGGGCCAGCAGCATCCCGCCGCCGTAGGCGCCCGAGTTGGCGGCGGCGACGGTCCAGCCGGTGAACTCGAAGCGCTCGCCGTCGACCGAGACGACGAAGGCCGCGTGCTTCCACGCCGCCAGCGCGCGCAGCGCGCCGTAGACGTAGACGAGCCGGCCCAGTCGCGCCGTCGCCTCGTTGGCGATCCGGTTGGCGTCGGAGTCGAAGCCGAGCGACGCGATGCCGATGAACGTGGCGCTGCCGGTCGTGCCGAGGTCGATCGGGCGCGGCACGCCGCGGGCCACGACCTCGCACGCCGCCTCGGCGTCCAGCGGGATGCCCACGACCCGAGCGAAGTCGTTGCCGCGCCCACCCGGGAGCACGCCGAGCACGGCGCTCGGGATCTCCCGCAGGGCGCCGGCGACGTGCCCCACCATCCCGTCGCCGCCGAGCGTGGCCACGACGCGCCCGTCGCGCGCTGCATCGGCTGCCAGGTCGCGGGCATGCTCGAGGTCGCGGGTGGCAGCGGTCTCCACGTCGCATCCGAGCGCGGCCAGTCGTGCCTGCACGACCGGCAGCGCGCGCGCCGCCCGACCACCGCCGGCTGATGGGTTGACGACCAGCGTGATGTGACGCGTGCGGCGGTCGCTCATCGGGCCAGCAGCAGGTCGGCCAGCGTCGGCGCCACGAAGGTGGGCGCCGGGTCCGCGTCGCGCGCCATGGCCGCTGTGGTCGCGCCGGTCAGGACGATCGCGCCGTCGAGCCCGGCGGCGCGCGCGCCGCCGACATCGGCGTCGAGGCGATCGCCGACGACGAGCGCGCGCCCGTTGCCCAGGCGGTCGAGCGCGGTGAGGAAGAGCTGAGGCTCGGGCTTGCCCACCGAGCGGCCCGGCGCGCCGGTGGCCGCCTCCACGGCCGCCACGACCGCGCCCGTGCCCGGCCACGGCCCGTCGGGCATCGGGAAGGTGGCGTCGCGGCCGGTGCAGAAGACCTCCGCGCCACGCAGCGCGGCCTGCACGGCGCCCTTCAGCTCAGCGAAGTCGAAGCGGTCGTGACCGCTGACGATGACCGCGTCGGCGCGATCGGCCAGGTCGGAGCCGTTGAGGATGCGCAGGCCGGCATCCGCCACGTGGCGGTGCACGGCAGGCGAGCCGACCACGAACGCCGTCGCGTGCTCGGACTCGGCGAGGACGTGCTGAAGCGCGCCGCCCACAGTGACGATCTCCTCGCGCGCGGCCTGGAAGCCCAGGCGCCAGAGCTTGCGTACGAAGTCCTCTTCGCCGTGGCGCGCGTCGTTCGTGACGAAGGCCAGCCGCCGGCCCGCCGCGCGCAGCGCGCTGACGGCCTCGACGGCCCGCGGCGTGGGCTCGTCGCCGATCCAGACGCAGCCGTCGAGGTCCAGCAGGAAGGTGTCATAGGGCTCGAGGCCCGGTGCGACGGGCACGGTCAGAACAGCTTCAGCGCCGGCTGACCAGGCTCGAGGCAGTCGGGCTCGTCATGGCGCGCGTCGTTGACGGCGGGACCGACGGCCAGCGTACGCGTCGTACGCAGCGGGACGCAGAGGTCCAGCAGGGTCTCGGGCTGCGCGTCGTGGTCCAGCCACGCCGCCTCGGCCTCGCGCGGCAGCATGACCGGCATGCGCTCGTGGATGTGGGCGAGCTGCGGCGCGGCGGTGGTCGTGACGATGGCCACGCTGCGCAGCGGCTCGATCCCGTCCGCCGGCCGCCAGGTCGACCACAGGCCCGCGAAGGCGAATGGCTCGCCGTCGGGTCGCGTGACCCACCACGGCTGCTTGGGCTCGCCCGGACGCGCCTCCCACTCGTAGAAGCCGTCGGCGATGACCAGGCAGCGGCGCGCGTCGCGGAAGGCGCCGTTCGTGAGCATCGTCTCGGACCGCGCGTTGATGAGCTTCAGGCCGAGCGTCTTCGGGTCCTCGGCCCAGTAGGGCACCAGGCCCCAGCGCAGGAGCTCGCCACGCGGCGCGCCCTCGCGGTCGGTGGTCACGGCCAGGACGTCGTCGCCGGGCGCGACGTTGTAGCGCGGGCGCACCGCGACCGATTCGCCGAGCGGAAAGCGCTCGCGCAGGCTGGCCGGGTCCGGGGCCGCCAGCGTGTAGCGCCCGCACACGCGGGCTAACCGCCTTCGCCCGCTCTGGCGCGTTCGCGGGCGCGCTTCTGCCGGAGGCGGCCCAGCAGCGTGAGCACGCCGAGGATCGCCACGATGACGACGAGGCCGAGGATGAGCCCGAAGCCGGTCCCCACGCCGCCGAAGTGCAGCGACACGAGCTTGACGATCCCGAAGCCGAGCGCCAGCAGCAGGACGATGAGCAGGAGGATGAGCGCGAAGCCGCGGACCTTGAGGTACCAGGGCGCGCTCGCCGGCGGCGCGAGCAGGCCCATCGCGCGCAGCATCAGCAGCTGCCGGTTGGAGGGCGGCGCCTGGCCGAGACGCTCGACCGCCTGCTTGAGGTCGTCGGGGCGGCGCTCGGCGAGCGCCAGCGACGCGTCGGCCATGCGCCGCAGCTGCATCCGCTCCTGCGGGCGCGAGGCGGCGATGGCGCGCCGGAAGTAGTCGCGCGCGGCGTCGGCGTCGTAGCGCTCGGCCGCTCTGGCCCCGAGGATCGCCAGCGCCGCGGCCTTGAACTTCTGCTCGCGCTCGAGCTCCTCGTCGGAGCGGTCCTGCAGCGCCTGCATGGCGGCGAGCGCGCCGCGCTGCTCGATGCGGATCTGTCGGGGCTTGGGCGGCATGGTCTGCGGAGAATCTACCGCCACGGCCGGGCCGACCCGGCGCGGCGGCCACCCCGACGGGCTTGCCCGGCCGGCCTCGACCGCGAAGGCCCTACACTCGCCGCCCATGCCGGTCCGCCTCAGGTCCCCGCTCGCCGTCGGGGCGCTCGTGCTCGTTCTCGCCGCCGCCGCGCCCGCGCCCGCGCAGCAGGCGCCGACGCTCGGCGCCCCCGAGACCACGCAGACTCAGACCGCCGCGCCGCCCGAGACCGACACGAACGCCGGCAACGGAGGCCTGAAGACCTGGCAGGAGATCCTCATCTTCAGCGCAGGACTGGTCCTTCTGCTCGGCATCGGCCTGGCCATCGTCGGCGACGCCCGCGACCGCGCCGCTCGCCTCGGGCGAGGCCGTGGCAGGGCGGAGACGGCCGGCGCCGGCGTCCCCCACCGGCACCGCCAGCAGTCCAAGCAGCGCGCGCGGGCCAAGGCGCGCGCGGCGAAGGCCCAGCGGCGCAAGAACCGGTAGCGAAGGCCCAGCGCTTGCGCCGGCGGACCCTGGCTAGCTGCCCGGCACGTCGACGTAGCCGGTCCCCAGCGCTCGGCCCTTCGCGGCCAGGCAGGCCCGGTCGAGGCGCACGAAGGCCAGGGCGACGCCGGCCTCGCCCGGAGCCGGGGTGTTGCGGCACCACACGTACGTGAAGCGCGTGAAGTCCAGGGCCGCGACGAAGGCGTAGCCGAGGCGGCCCACCGACTGGCCGGCCTGGTCTGTCACCGTGCGCTTGATGGCCACGCAGTCGTAGCGGCCGATGGCCTTGGTCAGGACACGGTCGTCGGGCACCGCGTCCTTGGCCTTGAGCAGAGGGCCGCATTCGGTGCGCGAGATGGGGCCCTTCAGCTCGCCGGCGCGGTCTCGCGCCTGCGCGTCGCGGGTGATGGACGCCTCGACATGGCGCACGAGCGCGGCGCGCGCCGCCAGCCGGTCGGGAGCGGAGGCGCCCGGCGCAGGGAGCAGCGCGGCGGCCGATCCGCGGTGCGGGGCCTGGAGGCGTTGAAGGCGCGCGCGCTCGACGGCGGTGGCTCGAGCGGCGGTCTCGCGGTCGCGCGCGTCGCGGTCGGAGACCACGGCGTTGAGGACGAGCGCCACGACGGCCACCGTGGCCGTGGCGAGCGCGGCGCCGCCCCAGACGGCGAGCGTGCGCCGGCGGCCGCGCAGCCTGGGTGCGCGCACCAGGACCGACCGCCCGCAGCGGGTGCAGCGCTCGCGCGTCGAGCGCTCGTGGTGACCGCAGTGCGGGCACGTGCGCGGTGCGATCTCCGTGGCGCTGGGCGGCACCTGACCAGCGTAGACAAGGGGCGCGAGATACCGGGCCGGCATCTCCACAACTGAGCCAACGGGTGGTAACCACCTGCAAACGCGGGGTTATCGTCACGGCCCGTTGACGCAGGTCCGCCGGCATGCATGACACCCTGACCCTCGACGCCATGCCCGCTCGCCTCCCGAGCCCGCTCGCCGGCGCCGCCGCTCGCGCCCTCGGCTCGCGCCCGCGCCACCTGCGGCGCCTGCGTGTCGAGCTCGCCGACGGCGCCGCGACCACGCTCCACGTCGCCTCCCATGACCTGCGCCGCGTCCGGCCACGCGTCGTGCGCATGGCCCATCCCACGCCGCTCGAGCGCTGGTGCTACGAGCACCGCGTCAGCGAGGCCATCGTCGGTGGCTTCTTCGTGCGCCCCGGTGGCATGCCGCTCGGCGAGCTGCGCACCAGCGGCATCGCGCGCTCCGTGGAGCCCTTCGACGCGCCGTGGGGCGGGCTGCGGGGGTGCCTGCACGTCGCCGGCGACGACGTCGTGCTGGCCCGGCGTCACGAGCTGGCGCACGAGCCGCCCGGCGACCTGCTCCAGGCGGGGCCGCTGCTCGTCCGCGACGGCGTCCCGTGCCTCGACGACGACGCCGAGGGGTTCTCGGCCGGCCAGCGCCAGTTCGACTCCGACATCACCGCCGGGCGCTACCCCCGCGCCGCGCTGGCCCTCGCCGACGATGGGCGCATGCTCGCCGTGGCCTGCGACGGGCGCGCCGACGACGAGGCGGGCCTCACGCTCGGCGAGCTGGCCGAGGCGCTCGTGGCGCTCGGCGCCCGCGCCGCGCTGAACCTCGACGGCGGCGGCTCGACCTCGCTCGTGTGCGCGGGCCGGCTGCGCAACGTGCCGCGCGAGGAGCACGGCGTCGTGCTCGAGGGCGGCCGGCCGGTCTCGACCGCCGTCACCTTCGCGCGCCGATAGCGCCCGGCGCCCTCGGCCCTTCGGGTAGAAAGGATGCGTGCGCGTCCTCAGCGCCCTCATGTTCTTCCCCCGCGGCGGCTCGGCCCACGTGGCGCGCGCGCTCGCCCGCGAGCTGCCCGTCCACGGCTGCGAGGTGACGATCGTCTCGGGCTCGCGCTCGAGTCGCAGCGTCGGCGACGCGGAGCGCTTCTACGAGGGTCTCGACGTCCACGCGGTCGACTTCGCCCGCGGCGACGCTCCGCTGCACCCCTCCTACGAGGATCGCCCCGACGCCCCCGATCGCGTCTTCGCGGCGCTCGACGACGACGCCTACGAGGAGCACGTCGTGGCCTGGTGTCGCGCGCTCGAGGACGCGGGGGCCGCGGAGGCCGACCTGCTGCACCTGCACCACCTCACGCCCATCCACGAGGCCGCGCGTCGCGTCGCGCCGGCCGTGCCGGTGGTCGCTCATCTGCACGGCACCGAGCTGCTCATGCTCGAGCGCATCGCCGACGGCCCGCCGGCCTCGTGGCACCACGCCGGCGCCTGGGCGCGCAGGATGCGCGAGTGGGCGCGGGGCAGCCAGCGGATCCTGCTGCTCTCGCGCAGCCAGCTCGAGCGCGCGCAGGCCGTGCTCGACGTCGATCCCCGACGCTGCGTGATCGCGCCCAACGGCTTCGACCCGCAGCGCTTCGGGCCGCGCGCGGTGGAGCGCTCCCGCTTCTGGCACCGGGCTCTGGTCGAGGACCCCCACGGTTGGCGACCCGGTGGCGAGGAGGGCTCGGTCGCCTACCGTCCCGAGCAGGCGGCGGCGGTGGCGGGCGCACCCGTCCTGCTGGCCGCCGGTCGCTTCACCGAGGTCAAGCGCCTCGGGCTGCTCATCCGCGCCTTCGCGCGGGCTCGCCAGGCCACCGGCCTGCGCGCGTCGCTGGTCCTCCTCGGCGGCTACCCCGGCGAGTGGGAGGGCGAGCATCCATACGAGACGATCCAGGCCACCGGGGCGCGCGACGTGTACCTCGCCGGATGGCACGACCACGACGCGATGGCCGC
>DASVFT010000043.1:0-11889 GCA_036379935.1 Solirubrobacteraceae bacterium
GGCCCGGATCCTCCTCGCCGCCCTGGAGGACGCGGCCCGCGCCCGCGGCTACCGCGTGGTACGGCTGGACACCGGGCCGCGCCAGCCGCACGCCATGGCGCTCTACGCCTCCGAGGGCTACGTCGAGATCGGCAACTTCAACGCCAACCCGATCGCCGCCTACTGGGGCGAGAAGCGGCTGACCTAGCTCAGCGCGCGACCAGCTCGTCCAGCGCCACGTCCGGGTCGCGCAGCCGTGCCACGTCGATGATCGCGCCCGAGCGCACGAGCTCCTGGATGTGCTCGTTGACGTCCCAGACGTTGACGTTCATGCCCGCCGCCACGCGCCCGTCGCGCAGCCAGAAGGCGATGAACTCGCGCGTGGCGGGATCGCCGCGGAGGACGACCTCGTCTCCGGCCCGGCTGTGGCCCGCGTACTCCATGCCGACGTCGTACTGGTCGGAGAAGAAGTAGGGCACGCGGTCGTAGGTCACGTCCTGGCCGAGCATCGCCCGCGCCGCCGCGGGTCCCTGCTCCAGGGCGTTGGCCCAGTGCTCGACGCGCAGGCGCCCGAAGAGCGGGTGGTGGTGGTTGGCCACGTCGCCGGCCGCGAAGACACCCGGCGCGCTGGCGCGCAGCGCGGCGTCGACGAGGATCCCGTTCTCCACGTCGAGGACGCCTTCGGCCAGCGCCGTCCGCGGAGCGACGCCGACGCCGATCAGCACGGCGTCGGCCTCCAGGATCGTCCCGTCGGCCGTTCGCACGCGTTCGGCGCGCCCGGCTCCCTCGATGGCCTCCACGCCGGTGCCGAGGTGCAGCTCGACCCCGTGCTCGGCGTGGACGTCGCGATAGAAGGCGCCCAGCTCGGGCCCGAGCACACCCTCGAGCGGCACCGACTGCGGCTCGACGACCGCCACGTCCATCCCGCGCTGGCGCGCGGAGGCGGCCACCTCGCAGCCGATCCAGCCGGCGCCCACGACGACGAGCCGCCCGCCGCCATCGAGCACGGCGCGCAGCGCATCGGAGTCCTCGAGCGTGCGCAGCACGTGGACGCCCTCGAGCTCGACGCCGGGCAGCGGCGGGCGCTTGGGCTCGGCGCCCGTGGCCAGCAGCAGCGCGTCGTAGTCCATGCGCTCGCCTCCGTCGAGGACCACCGCCGCACCGCCGACGTCGAGCGACTCGACCACCGTCGAGGTCCGCAGCTCGACCTCGTGCTGCTCGTACCAGCCCGGGTCCTCCTGCAGGTAGACGCCCGTGCGCTCACTCTCGCCGCGCAGGTAGTCCTTGCTCAGCGGCGGCCGTTCGTAGGGTCGCTCCGGCTCGGCGCCGAGGAGGACGACGCGCCCGTCGAACCCCTCCTCACGCAGGGTCTCCACGGCCTTGCCGCCGGCCATGCCGGCGCCGACGATGACGAAGGTGGTGCTCATGGGCCTCCTCTCGTTCGCGCCGCTCTCGCCCCCGGTCTTACCTAGGCCGTCGTGGTGTCGGGAAGGTGGCGCCCGACGTGGCCGACGTAGAGGCCGCGGGAGACGTCGCCTGAGCCGTCGGCGACGTGGAGGTAGATGCGGGCGATGAAGCCGGCTCCGGAGCCGGAGCCGAGGGCGACGTGGGGGCCGAGCTCGAGGCGCTCGCCGTCGTGGGTCACGCTGTAGGCGTGCGGCTTGCGGCTGCGCGCGAGCTCGGAGACGTTCTGGCGCCAGCTCAGGCCGAGCTCCTCGGCGGCCTGCCCCAGCGAGCGCCCGAAGCCCTCGGGGTCGGCGTAGAGCGCGGCCAGCTCGTCGAGGCGCCGCAGCGCGTCGAGGACGTCGGCCGGGCGGCGGTAGGGGCTGTCGGCGGCGGTCTCGTGCGCCGCCTCGGTGAAGACCAGATGGGTCGCGCCGGCCGCGGCGCGCGCGACCGCCTCGGCCACCGTGGCCGGCGGCGCCTCGGGCTCGGCGGCGAGTCTCGCCCCATTGCCATCAGCCCCACCGGAGGCCTCGCCCAGCGCGGCGCTCAGGCCGGCGATCGTCTTGGCGTCCTGGGCGGCGGCCTCGCGCAGCTCCTCGAGCTGGCGCAGCAGCTCCTCGCGATGGGCGCGCACGGCGTCGAGCTCGTCCTGGAGCGCCTCGTGGGCGGCGAGCCACTCGTCCGACGCGTCGCCGCGCGGGCCCGCGGCCTCCTCGGCGTGGTGGCGGCGCTCGGCCAGGTTCTCCTCGGCGTCCGCGGCTCGCGCCTCGGCGCGCTGGAGCTGGGCCTCCAGCCGCTCGGCCCGCGCGCGCAGCTCGCCACGCTCGGCGTCGGCCGCCTCGCGGCGGCGCTTGGCCGTCTCGACCTGCCGGCGCAGGTCCTCGACCCGCGCGAGGTCGCGCTCGGCCTGCTGCTCGCGCGCCGCCACCGCCCGCCGCTCGTCGTCGGCCTCGCGCACGCGCGCCAGCAGCGGCGAGGCCGGGATCTCGGCATGCTGGAGGAACTTCTCCCACGAGCCGAAGACGTCGACGACGTAGTCGGGATGCGGCCACTCCTCGCGGCGCAGCCAGTCCTGTGCGCGCGGAACCTCGCCCGTCAGGACGATCCACCGATACAGGGCCAGGAGGTAGTCGGCCTCCTCGACCAGCAGCGCGACCTCGCGCAGGCGCCCGTCGGGGCGCACGGGGCCGGCGCCGCCTTCGGGCGCCGGGCCGTCGCGGCGCTCGGCGTCGTCCTGCGTCTCAGTCTGCTCGCCCCTGCGGCGGCTGCGCTTGCCCATCCCAGCAAGAGGCTAGCCGCAACGGCGCGCGGCCCGCGCGCGCTTGCCGCTCCGCGTACTTGCCCGCTCCGCGCGCTTGACCGCTCTCCGCGGCAGCTTGCCGCTCCACGCGGCCAGGGCAATGAGGGAGAGGGTGTCGTTCGCGCGTGCGCCCCTGCTCGCGCGCGTGCATTGCCGCAGGCGCGCGGCCGGTTGTGCGCAACGTGCGCGTGTCCCGCAACACTTTCCGCCGCCCGCGCCGGGGTGGGCTCTCTAGACCAGGATAGTCATGGTTAAGAGAGCCCATCGCCTGAAAGCGCTGCGCCGCGGGGCCGCGGCCCGCGCGGAGCGGCGGGCGACGGTGGCGACCGCCCGCGCCGGGCGCCCTTTTCCCTCATTGCCCTGGCGGCGCGGTGCCGCCAACGACGGCGGCAGTCCGCAAAGCGTCGGCGGCGGCGCGCCTACGCCGCGCTGGCCGAGGCCTCGTCGGGCTCGGCGACCTCGCGCGGCAGCCGGCGCGACACGACCTTGGAGACGCCGTCGTCGCCCATCGACACGCCGTAGAGCGTGTCGGCCGCCTCCATCGTGCGCTTCTGGTGGGTGACGACGATGAACTGGGCGCGGTCGGCGTGGGTGCGCAGGAGCTGCAGGAACCGGCCGATGTTGAAGTCGTCGAGCGCCGCCTCGACCTCGTCGAGGATGTAGAACGGGCACGGTCGGGCCAGGAAGACCGCGAAGAGGAAGGCGATCGCGGTCATCGACTTCTCGCCGCCCGAGAGCAGGCTGAGGCGCTTCATCGCCTTGCCCGCCGGAGTGATCTCGATCTCGACGCCGATGTCGTCGTCGGGGTCGAGGCCGTGCTCGCGCTCGTCGGGCTCGTCGTCGGGCGCCGGCCCGCCGGCGTCCCCATCGCCGCCGGCGTCGAGCTCGGCGCCGCCGAGGACCGGGCGCGGACCGGCGTCCTCGCGCACGAGCCGCAGCCGCCCGCGCCCGCCCGGGAAGAGCTCGGCCGCGAGCGCTTCGAAGTTGCGCGCCGCGGCGATGAAGGTGGCCTGGAACGTCTCACGGATCTGGCGGTCGGTGTCGCGGATCAGGCCCTTGAGCTCGCGCAGGGCGGTCTCGAGGTCCTCGCGCTGGCGCTCGAGCTCCTCGACATGGGCCAGCGCCTCCTCGTACTCCGCCTTGGCCAGAGGATTGACGGGCCCGAGCTGCTCGCGACGGCGCTGCAGGCGCTCGATCCGCGCGCGCAGGCCGTCGGCCATCTCGGCCTCGAGCGGCTCTGCCGCGGGCACGGGCTCGAGGCCGAGGCGCGCCGCGAGCTGGCCCAGCTCCTCCGCCGCGTCGTGCTCGGCGTCGCGGACCTGCTGCGCGCGGACCTCGGCCGTGGTGACCGCCTCGCCGCGCTCGCGCAGGCGCGCTTGGATCTCGGCCTCCTCGGCCGCACAGGCGCGCAGGGTCGCGGCCACGCCCTCGCCCGCCTCGCGATCGGCCGCCAGCTCGGCGTCGAGCGCCTCGACGCGCGTGCCCAGCGCCCCGAGCACGCCGGTCAGCGTCTGCGCCAGGACCCGCGCCAGCGGCAGCAGCACGCGGTCGCGCGCCAGCGCGCCCTCCAGACGCTCGATGCGCTCCGCGCGCTCGGCCCGCTCGCGCTCGGCGCGTTCGGCCACGCGCTGCTCGGCCGCCAGCTCACCGGCGAGCTGCGCGCGCCGCACCGCGCTCTCGCCCTGGTCGGGCGCCTTGCGACGCTCGTCGATCAGCCAGGCCGCCCGCCGCTCCTCCTCGGTGGCCTCGGCGCGGGCGCGATCGGCGTCGCGCAGCGCCCGGTCGACCTCGTCGCGCGTTGCGTCGGCGGCCTGGACGGCCGTCGCCGCCGCCTCCACGCCGGCCAGCGCGGCCTGCTCGGCCTGCACGGCGCGCTCGGACTCGGCGATGAGCGCATCGCGGCGGTTGCGCTCGGCCAGCACGCGCTCGGAGCCGCCGCGCGGCGCCTGGCGCAGCTCGCGCGTGAAGCCGAACCAGGCCCGGCCGCCGCGTGTGACGGCGACGCCGAGGAAGGCGGGCGGGAGCTGGTCGAGGTCGTCGACCACCCAGGTGTCGGCGAGCAGGCGGCGGGCGAGCGCGAGCGCCGGCTCGGGTCCCCGGACCATGTCGCCGAGGTGCCGGGCGCCGGGCGCCGGCGGCGTGGCCGCGCGCGCCACGCCGGGCGCCGACGAGTCGGCCACGAGCGCGCGTCCGCCGTCATCCCCGCTGCCCTCGAGCAGCCGGCGGGCGGCTGCGACGTCCTCCACGATGGCTGCGCTCAGCCGGCCGCCGAGGCCCGCGGCCAGCGCGAGCTCGTAGCCGGCCTCGACCTCGAGCTCGTCGGCCAGCGAGCGGTCGGTGCGGCCCGCGCGGCCGGAGCCGCCGGCCCGCGAGCCGCCGCCGGCGTGCGAGCGCAGGAACTGGTTCGCCAAGGCCAGCTCGGCGCCGACGCGGGCGGCCTCGCGGCGGGCGGCCTCGGCCGAGGTCTCCGCGGCGCGCCGGGCGACGCGGGCCACCTCGGACGCCTCGTCGGCTTCGGCCAGCGCCGCGCGGCGCTCCTCGACCGCCCCGGCCAGCTCGGCCACGCGCGCCCCGGCGGCATCACGCTGCGCCTCCAGCGCCGCCACCTCGCGCGCGAGCGCCTCGGCGCGCTGCGCGTCGAGCTGCTCGAGCTCGGCCTCGAGGGCCCCTATGCGCTCGCGCCCGGCGTCGTCGGGCCGATCCTCGGCGGCCTGCGCGCGCAGCACCTCGAGCTGTGGCTCGCGGCGCTCGATGCGCTCGGCCAGCGCCTCGGCGGTCTCGCGCGTGCGCTCGAAGCGCAGCTCCACCCGCTCGGCCGACGAGCGCGCCCCGAACGCGCGGCGCGCCAGCGCCTCGCGCTCCTCCGTGCGCCGCGCGAGGGCGTCCTCGGCCTCCTCGCGCCGCCGGCCCACCTCGGCCAGCGCGGCCTGGACCTCGTCGCGCGCGGCCCGCGCCTCGCCAGCGGCGGCCTCGGCCGCGGCCAGCTCCTCGCGCCGGGCGCGGACCGCGTCGCGGGCCAGCTCCCAGCGGGCCTCGGTCGTCTGGCGCTCGAGGCGCTCGTGCAGCTCGGCCGCCTCGGCCTGGCGCTTCAGCGGGCGCAGGCGCGAGCGCGCCTCGCGCTCGACGTCGAGCGCCCGGTCGAGGTTGTCCTGCGTGCGCTCGAGCTTGAGCTGGGCGCGGCGCCTGCGCTTGCGGTGCTTGCCCAGGCCGGCCGCCTCCTCGATGAGCAGCCGGCGATCGCGCGGCTTGGAGGTGACGATCCCCTCCACGCGCCCCTGGGAGACGACCGAGTGCGACTCCTTGCCCAGGCCGGTGTCGGACAGCACCTCCAACACGTCGACCAGACGGCAGCGCGCACCGTTGAGGCGATACTCGCCCTCGCCGTTGCGGTCCAGGCGGCGCAGGATCGAGATCTCGCCCACGGGCAGGTCGATCCCACCGTCGGCGTTGTCGAGCACCAGCTCGACCTCCGCGGCCGACCGTGCCTGCACGCCACGGCCGCCGCCGAAGATGACGTCCTGCATCGACTGACCGCGGACGGCGAGCGGCGACTGCTCGCCCATCGCCCACAGCACGGCATCGGTGACGTTGGACTTCCCCGACCCGTTGGGACCGACGACGACCGACACGCCGGGCCCGAACTCGAGGCGCGTGCGATCCGGGAACGACTTGAAGCCCTTCAAGGTCAGCGACTTCAGATGCATGCGTGGCTCCCCTGCCTCATTCCTCATCCTCGTCGGCGGAATCGAGCATGTCCAGAGCCGAACGGGCAGCTTCCTGCTCGGCGTGCTTCTTCGAGCGTCCCGACCCCGTGCCGACCGGTCGCTCGCCCACCGAGGCCAGCACCTCGAAGGTCCGATCGTGGGGCGGGCCGAGCTCGGCGGTGACCTCGTAGGTGATGACCTCGCCGCGCTGGGCCAGGCGCTCCTGGAGCGTCGACTTGAAGTCGACCGGGTGGTCGAGCGCGTGATCGATCTCGGGCATGAAGGCCTCGACCACGGCCTCCGAGGTGCGCTCGTAGCCGGCGTGCAGGTAGCACGCGCCGATCACGGCCTCGATCACGCTGGCCAGCACGCGCTCGGTGGCCACCAGCGTCGAGGCGCTCTGGCCGACGCCCTCCGGCGCCGCCGCCGACAGCAGCTCCGGGACGCCGAGGCGCTCGGCCACCGCGCGGCACGACGGCCCCGAGACGGTCTGCGCGCGGATCTTGGTGAGCCGGCCCGCGCCGTAGCGCTCGGCCTCGAGGCGCGGGTAGAGGTGCGCGGTGACCGAGAGGCCCAGGACCGAGTCGCCCAGGAAGGCCAGGCGCGAGTAGGAGTCCGATCGGCGATCGGTCCACGAGGCATGCGTGAAGACCTGCTGGCGCAGGTCATCGGGGAGCTCGCGAAGCAATGCGCGAAGACGTTCCAGGGCTCAGGATGTTGTGGGCGCGTGCGCGACGACGAAGTCGACGGCCTGGCCCACGTTGAGGATCCTCGCCGCCTCCTGGTCGGACATCTTCACGCCGTAGGAGTCCTCCAGCTCCTGCACGAGCGTGTAGAGGTCGAGCGAGTCGGCCTCGAGGTCCTCCTTGAAACGCGTCGACTCGTCGATGCGCGCGACATCGACCTCGAGCTCGTCGGCGAGATGCGACTGGATCAGCGAGAAGACCTCTTCGCGGGTCATGGCGAGGCAACCGTAGAGGGCGACCCGGACAGCGGCGCCGCGCGCAGCGCGTGCGCGGCCTCGAGCGCCGCGTGCGTGCGACCGACGACGTCGCCCTCCACCGCGCGGGCGGCGAGCAGGATGGCCTGGGCGATGCCGCGGCGGCTGAAGCGCCCGTGGGGCACGACGCCCAGGCGCCGCAGCCCGAGCAGGTACGCGCCGCCGGCGCTCTCGGGATCGATGACCTCCCGGAACTCGAGCAGCGCCGGGCGCAGCAGCAGGCCGCCGGCCTTCGCACGGCGCGAGGAGGCCGCGACGGCGCGGATGTTCTTGAGCATCTCCTCCGAGACGCCCTCCATCAGCTTGAGCGCGATGTTGCCGGTGAAGCCGTCGGTGACGACCACGTCGGCCTTGCCGGCCGCGACCTCGTTGCCCTCGACGTTGCCGACGAAGTCGAACGTGCCCCCCTCGGCCAGACGGTCGCGCAGCGCGGCGTGAGCCTCGACGACCAGCGGCGTGCCCTTGATCTCCTCCTCGCCGATCGACAGCAGCCCCACGCGAGGACGGTCGATGCCGAGGACGACCTGGGCCAGCGCCGCGCCCATGAATCCGAACTGGACGAGGTGCTCGGGACGCACCTCGACGTTGGCGCCGACGTCGACGATCGTCACCGGGTGGCCGGGGACCGGCACGGGGATCGCCAGCGCCGGCCGATGGATGCCGGCGGCGCGCTTGATGTTGAACAGCGCCGCGGCGAGCGCCGGACCGGTCGAACCTCCGCTCACGAAGGCGTCCGCCTCGCCGGCGGCCACGGCGCGGGTGGCGAGCACGATCGAGGCCTCGGGCGTCGCACGGCTCGCGCGCACCGGGTCGGGCGCCTTGGCGATGGAGACTGGGGCGTCCACGACCTCGATCTCCTCGGGCACCTCGCCGAAGGCGTCGGCGGGTCCGTAGAGCACGACGCGCACGCCCTCCTGGGCTGCGATCGCCGCACCCGCCGCGACTTCGGCGGGCCCGAGGTCGGCGCCGTTGGCGTCGACCGCGACCGTGACGGACATGGCTAGAGGCTACTCATCGGCGCGGAGCCGATGCTGACGCGTGCACGCTCAGTGGTCGTGATCGTGGTCGTGGTCGTGGCCGGCCGGCGTGACGACCTCGCGCCCGCCGTACGACCCGCAGACCGGGCAGACGCGATGCGGCAGGCGCGGGCTGTGGCACGTTGGGCACGCGTTGTAGGTCGGCGCCGAGATCTTGTGCTGGGCGCGGCGCTTGTGCGTGCGTGAGTGCGACTGCTTCTGCTTGGGGACGGCCATGAGCGACCGCGAAGGGTAGCCGATGCGCGCCGGCGCGGCCGCGAACGCCTGAGCCTGGGCCGCGTCGCGCGTCCTGCTTCACTGCGAGGCATGCGCGACGTGGCCATCCGCCCCATGCGCGAGGACGACACCGCCGACGCGGACCGCGTGTGCATGGAGGTCCTCTACTCGCCCTTCCCGCGCCTGGGCGACGGCGAAGCCGAGCCCGTCCGCGCGGCGCGGCAGCACGCGCGCATCCGTCACCTCGTGGCCACCGATCCCGGCGGTTGCTGGGTGGCCGAGCACGAAGGTCGCGTCGAGGGCGTCGCGCTGTCGCTCATCCGCGAGGGGATCTGGGGCTTCTCGCTGTTCGGCGTCGCCGAGGCGCTTCAGGGTTGCGGCGTCGGGCGCGAGCTGTACGCCCGCTGCTGGGAGTACGGCGCCAGCGCCCGCGGCCACATCGTCCTCAGCTCCACGAACCCGTCGGCCATGGCCATCTACGCCCGCAGCGGACTCGGGCTGCGCCCGTGCGTCGCCGCCGCCGGCATCCCCGACCTCTCCCGCGCCCCGGACCTCGACGGCGTCGAGGACGCCGGCGAGGCGGGCCTCGAGGTGGCGGACGCGATCGGCCGCGAGCTGCGCGGGGCCGGCCACGCGCGCGACCTGCCGATCCCGATGGCCCACGGTGCGCGGCTGCTGGTCTACGAGGACCGCGCCTTCGCGCTGGCGCGTGGCGGCATCGTCGTCATGCTCGCCGCGCGTGACGGCGACGCCGCACAGCGCATGCTCTGGGCCCTCTTCACGACCGCCGGGCCGGGCACGACCGTCAACCTCGAGTACCTCACCGCCGGCCAGGATTGGGCGCTGCCCGTGATCCTCGACGCGCGCCTGGCGCTGTCGCCGGACGGACCGATGTTCGCCGGCGGCGCGCTCGGCCCGATGGCGCCCTACATCCCCAGCGGCTCCTACCTCTAGCCGCAACCCCGAGCGCCGGCCGCCCGGGCCAGCGCCCTGACGCGACCGTCGTCGGCCTGCCGGATGCGCTGCACCGCGCGCCGGATCGCGGCGGGGTCCCTGCGCTGCGCGGCGTCCTCGAGCGCCGCCAGGGCGGGCTTGACCACCGTGGCGTCGTGGCGACCGAGCTCGTCGAGCCAGCGCTTGGCCCTCTCGCCGTCGGAGCCCTCGGGACGCTGCACCGCACGGAGCTTGCGCACCCCGTCGTCGACGACGCGCCCGAGGCGGTCGGCGAAGCTCACGAGCTCGTCGGTGCTGTCGGGGGCCTGGCGCTGGAGCGCCCGCACGCTCTCGTCGAGCGTGGCGCAGATCCTGTCCACGTCCTTGCCCCAATCGGCGCGGCTCGGCGCCGAGGAGCCACCGCAGCCGGCAAGGGCCGCGCACAGCACGAGGGCGAGCACCACGTATGCCACGGCCTACTCGAAGTGCAGCTCGCGCAGCTTGGCCCAGCGCGGGTCCGGCGCGCGGTCGTGGTGATGGTCCGGAGCCTCGTTGAGGTTGGCGCCGCACTCGGGACACAGGCCGGCGCAGTCCTCCCGGCACACGACCTGCGCGGGGAGCGCGAGCGCGTAGGCGTCGCGCGCCCACGCGGCGAGGTCCAGCTCGTCGCTTTTGACGTAAGGGCTCGAGAGCTCCTCGCCGCCGCCCGGCTGCTCGACCTCGCGCGCGTCGACCTCGAAGCGCGGCGCGGCCGGCTCGAGGCAGCGCATGCACGGCCCCGAGAGGCCGGCCGCGAAGCGCAGGCGCAGCGCGTAGCCGCCGTGCGTCATGCGCGACACGTCGAGGATGGCGTCCACCTGCGCGGGCTCGACCGCGTAGCGCGTGCCACCGAAGTCGAAGGCTCCTGGGGCCACGGCCAAGGTCAGCCGGCGGCCCTCCCCGCTCGCCAGGGAGAGCGTCCCGAGATCGAAGCTGTCGGCGCGCGCTGCCATGCCTTCGAGGGTAGATCATGCGTCGGTGCGCGCCATGGTGCTCGACGAGCCCGGACGGCCGCTGCGGGCGGCGGAGCTGCCCGATCTCGAGCTCGATCCCGCCCGCCGTGACGACGTGCTCGTCGAGGTCCATGCCTGCGGCGTGTGCCGCACCGACCTGCACATCCGCGACGGCGAGGTGCGCGGCTCGCGGCTGCCGATCGTCCCGGGCCACCAGATCGTGGCCACCGTGCTCGAGGCCGGCGCCGAGGCGCGGCACGCGCCCGGCACGCGCCTGGGCATCCCGTGGCTGGGCTGGACGGACGGGACCTGCCGCTACTGCAGGAGCGGCCGCGAGAACCTGTGCGAGCGCGCGCAGTTCACCGGCCTGGACCGCGACGGCGGCTACGCGACGCGGGCGGTGGCCGACGCCCGCTTCGCGGTGGCCCTCCCCGACCACTTCGGCGACCTCGAGGCCGCGCCGCTGCTCTGCGCGGGCCTCATCGGCTACCGCGCGCTGCGCATGACCGGCGACGCGGAGCGCCTCGGGCTCTACGGCTTCGGCGCCAGCGCCCACATCGTCTGCCAGGTCGCGCGCCACCAGGGCCGGCGCCTCTTCGCCTTCACGCGCGCCGACGACCACGCCGCGCAGGCCTTCGCCCTCGAGCTGGGCTGCGAGTGGGCGGGCGACGCGCTCGGCCCGCCGCCGGAGGAGCTCGACGCGGCGATCATCTTCGCGCCCGCCGGCCAGCTCGTCCCGGCGGCGCTGCGCGCCCTCGCCCGCGGCGGCGCCGTCGTGTGCGCCGGCATCCACATGAGCGACATCCCGTCCTTCCCCTACGAGATCCTGTGGGGCGAGCGCGTGCTGCGCTCGGTGGCCAACCTCACGCGGGCGGACGCCGTCGAGTTCCTCGACCTGGCTCCGCGCGTGCCGGTGCGCACGCACGTGACGACGTTCGCGCTCGAGGACGCCGAGCGGGCGCTCGACACCCTCCGGGGAGGCGGCCTCGAAGGGGCCGCGGTGCTCATCCCCTAGGCTTGTCGTTGATGACGCAACCAAAGGTCGAGCTGCTGTTCTGGGACGGGTGTCCCTCCCATCCGCAGGCGCTCGACCAGCTGCGCGCGGCCATGGCCGAGGCCGGACTGGACCCCGAGGGGGTCGAGGTCCGCGAGGTCGACACCGACGAGCGCGCCGGGGCGGAGAGCTTCGTCGGCTCGCCGACGATCCGCATCGACGGCGTCGACGTCCAGGACCCCGGCGACGAGCCGACCGCGCTGACCTGCCGCGTCTACCATCGCCGCG
>DASVFT010000044.1:0-39300 GCA_036379935.1 Solirubrobacteraceae bacterium
GGCCACCTCGTCGAGATCGACCTGGATCACCTGCGCGTCGGCGGAGAGCAGGGTGCCGTGCCGCGTGGTCCACTGGTTCAGCGAGGCGCCGACCGCGAGGACGACGTCGGCCTCCTGCAGCAGCCTGGTCGCCGTCGGCGAGGCGAAGCCGCCGGAGATCCCGACGTCGAACGGATCTCCGGCAAACAACCCATTGGCGACGGCCGACGTGGCAAGGATCGCGCCCGTCAGCTCCCCCAGGTGGCGCAGCGCCGGCCCGGCGCCGGCCAGGACCGCGCCACGACCCGCGATGATCGCCGGGCGGCGCCCACGCAAGATCCCCTCGGCGACCTGCTCGATGCTCGTGTCGGACGGCCGCGGTGCCGCGAGCCCGGGCCCGGGTGGCGCCGCCGAAGCCTCTGCCACCGACATGGCCTGGACGTCGAGCGGCAGCATGAGCACCACCGCCCGGCGCTCCATGCGCGCGCGGCGCACCGCGCGGACCGCATCGGCGACCGCGGTCTCGCAGCCGAAGACCCGCTCGGCCACCGCGCCCACGGACTCGACCAACCCCGCCTGATCGATGCGGAAGTTCGAGCGCAGCGCGGCGGCCGGCGTGTCGGCCGCCAGCAGGACGATCGGCGTGCGGCTCTTGGCCGCCTCCGTGAGCCCAGTGATCGCGTTGGTCAGCCCCGGCCCCTGGTGGACGCTCGCCGCCGCCACCTCGCCGCTGACACGCGCATAGCCGTCGGCCATGCAGACGGCGCCGGTCTCGTGGCGCGCGCCGTAGAAGGCGGCGCCGGCGTCGCGCAGCGCGTTGGTGACCGTGAGGTTGCCGCTGCCCATGAGGCCGAAGACGACCCGCACCCCCTGGTCCGCCAGCACCTTCCCGACCGCCTCCGAGACCAGCATCGCCGCCTTTCGTTCGCTCCGGCCGGCGAAGGCTACGGAGTCGCCTTCGCTCCTGCCCGGGAAGGCCGCAACGACTCGGCCCGAGTCCGCCGCGCACGCTTGGCGATGAGTCTGCCTCCGTCACGGAGTCACACCGGCATGATGTTCCTCGACCCCAACCGGAGAGCCACTCCATGACCACCACCCAGGCTTCCCTCATCACCGGCGTCGACTTCGTCACCGTCCCGGCCCAGGACTTCGAGGCGTCGGTGCACTTCTACGGCACCGTGCTCGGCCTGCCGCCCGTCAAGCGGTGGGGCGACATGCCCGGCGCCGAGTTCCAGGCCGGCAACCTGACGCTCGCCGTCATGGAGCCCACCGCGTTCGGGCAGGAGTTCCGCCCGCACGGCCTGCCGATCGCGCTCCAGGTCGAGGACGTGGACGCCGCACGCGAGAACCTCGAGGACCAGGGCGTCCGCTTCGTCACCGAGACGATGGACAGCGGCGTCTGCCACCAGGCGATCTTCCTCGACCCCGCGGGCAACGCGCTGGGCATCCACCACCGCTACGCGCCGAAGCCGGACTGACGCACCGGGACCGCGGGCGCTCCGGCTGGGTGCTCTGAGCGGTTCGCGAGCTGGCCGCTGCGAGCGGTTCGCGGGTCTGAGCCGTGCGAGCCGCTACGCCGGCTTGCGCGCCGCGACCAGCGCCGTGTAGAACGTCCGCCACGGGACGTCCGGCGCCTCGAAGCCCGCCTCGGCCAGCCAGCCGAGGTGCTCGGGGATCGGCTTGAAGGGATGGTCGTGGCGGTGCGGGGGGATGTCGCGCTTGGGCTTGCCCGTGAACTGCTCGCGGATGCGGCGGTAGCGCGACTCCCAACCCTCGGGCGAGCCGTAGTGGTCGAGGTTGAAGACGAAGCCGCCCGGCTCGAGCAGGTCGTAGACCGCGCGGTAGAAGTCCTGGATCGACTCGGCCGAGAAGTGGTGGACCACGCGCGAGGTCACGACGACCTCGGCGGGCTCGAGCTCCAGCGCGCGCAGCGCCTCGATGTCGCCGCGCTGATACGCGACCCTCGAGCCGAAGCGAGCGAGCCGCTCGCGCGCCGTCGTCTCCATCGTCTCCGACGTGTCGACCCACGTCCCTCGCGCGCGCGGGAAGCTCTCGAGCAGCGTGTCGAGATAGCCGCCCGGGCCGGACCCGAGGTCGATGACGTGGGTCACCTGGACGCCGGCGTCCGCCACGAGCGAGGCCGAGAGCTGGCGCGGCAGCAGGAGCATGTCGGCCAGGACGTCCTCGCCGACCCACGCGGCCGCGAACTCCTCGGATTCCCAGGTGGGGAGCTGCTCTTTCGCTGACATGGCCAGCGATGATAGCGTTTGAGCTAATGGATAGTCCATCAGGCCGTTGCTGATGGGAAGGTTGCCGACGGGGAGGAGAGAGAGGCATGCGTCTGCCAGCTGTGATCGGCGTCGTCGCGGCTACCGCGATCGCCGTGGGTTGTGGAAGTAGCCCGACCGCGGAGCCCACGAAGAAGAGCTCCAGCACCGGCTACGAGAAGGTGCTCGCGCAGGTCAACGGGCTCGGCGCCAAGGAGCGCCTCGACAAGCTGGCCAAGCTCGCCGAGGCGGAAGGCGGCCAGCTGAGCCTCTACACCTCGCTGACCAGCGACGTCGAGGACGCGGTGGCGGGCGAGTTCGAGGACGCCTTCGACGTCGACGTCTCCGTCTACCGCTCCGACAGCGAGACGGTGCTCAAGCGCCTCAGCGAGGAGCACAGGGCGAGGTTCCGCGGCGCGGACGTCGTCGAGACGAACGGCCCCGAGCTGTTCAACCTCAACCGCGAGGGCGTGCTCGTCGACTACAAGCCCGCGGCGCTGCCGACGCTCGTCGAAGGCTCGGACTTCGACGGCTGGACCGCCACGCGCTTCAACAAGTTCGTCGTCAGCTGGAACACGAAGCTGATCAAGAAGGGCGAGCAGCCGAAGTCCTGGGAGGACCTCGCCGACCCCCGCTTCGACGGCAAGCTCGCGCTCGAGCTGGGCGACGTCGAGTGGTACAAGACGCTCTTCGAGTGGTTCCGCGAGCAGGGCAAGTCCGAGGAGGAGACGCAGAAGATCTTCGAGGACATGGCCCGCGGCGGCTCGATCATCAAGGGCCACACGGTGATGGGCGAGCTGATGGCGGCCGGTGAGGCGCAGGTCGAGGCCTCCAACTACAGCTACCTCGTCCAGCAGCTGCAGGACAAGGGCGCCCCGGTGGCCTGGAAGCCGACGGTCGAGCCGGTCGTCTCGCGTCCCAACGGCGTCGGGCTCGTCAGCGAGGCCAAGCACCCGGCCACGGCCATGCTCTTCGTCGAGTGGCTGCTCGGCGACGGTCAGAAGGTCCTCGCCGAGGAGCGTCTGGACCCGGCCCGCAAGGACCTCGCGACGGCCAAGGGCACCGAGGAGATCCGCGTCGACATTCCGGCCCTGATCGCCAAGCAGGACGAGTGGACCGATCGCTACGAGCAGCTGACCAAGCTCGGGGAGGCAGTCAAGAAGTAGCCGACGCGCCGGCGGCGCGAGCGCGGCGGGCGGCGGTCGCCGTCACCGCCAGGTAGGCGAGCGGGAAGGCCAGGGCGACCAGCAGGAAGGTGGCCCGGAGCCCGACGAGCTCAGCGCTTGCGCCGCCGACGAGCGGCCCGACGATCTTGCCGAGGTCCAGCCCGGCGAGGTAGACGCCGGAGGCCGCGCCGCGCTCGCTGTCCGAGCCTCCGGCCATGTCCATGACGAGCGCGCCCGAGGCCACCCGGAGCAGGCCGCGCGAGAGACCGATCACCGCCCAGCAGACGGCGAGCAGCACGAACGTGCTCGTGGCCGACAGGCCGGCGATCGCCGTCCCGGAGAGCACCACCATGAGCGGCAGCAGCCGCTCGTAGGAGATCCGCGCGAAGACGAGGCCCGAGCCGAGCCGCACGGCGGAGGCGGTGACCCCGTGGATCCCGGTGAGCGCCCCGATCTGCGCGAGGCTGAGCCCGATGGCGAGCCCGTAGATCGGGAAGAAGGTGAAGAGCACGCCGTTGACGAGGTTGATGTAGAGCGAGACGAGGAAGGCGAGCCAGACCAGGGCGGGGAGCCCCCGCAGGTCGCGCCACCGAGCGCGCGCTCCGCTTGCGCCCGGCGGAGCGCCGGCCACCGGGCCGGCGCGGTCGAGCGCGAGCTTGAGCAGGCCGCTCGCGAGGACCGGCACGGCCGCGAGGACCAGGATCGCCTGGTCCACGCCGGCGAGCTCGCCGAGCGTCCCCCCGACGAAGCCGGCCGCGGCGTAGCCGGCGCCCAGGCTGCCCGTGTACCAGCCCATCACCGAGCCGGCGTTCGCTCCGGGTGGGCGGCGCTCCATGAGCCCCGCCATCGCGCCCGTCGTCGAGAGCGAGAACCCGATGCCGTCGAGGGCGACGAGGCCGATGATCGCCGGCGGGCTGGCGGTGAGCGGGATCGCCGCGAACGCGGCGGCCGACATGAGGCAGCCGCCCGCGACCAGCCACGGGCCGCGGTGCGACCGATACAGCAGACCGGCCGGCACCCGCGTCGCCAGCGAGGCGATCCCGTAGGCCGAGAGCACGACCCCGATCACGCCTGCGTCGAAGCCCCGCGTCTGCAGGTAGGGCGGGATCAGGATCGCGACGCTCCCCTCCCCGAGCGTCAGGACGATCGAGGCGAGATAGAGAGGGACGAGGGCGCGCTGGGACGACGGCGAGCCCGCGGTCATAGGCCAGGGTCATACCATATGACCGAACTGCGTCCGCCGTCGGGGACCCGCCATATACTGATCCGGGTGAGCTCAGCGGACCGCGGGAGTGCGGCTGAGGGTCTGTTCGAGCGTGTGTCCTCGCCACGCATCTCGGTCGGCATCGCCGACCAGATCCGCACGGCGATCCTCGAGGGCAAGCTCCAACCTGGCAACCGCCTGCCCAACGAGCGCCAGCTGGCCGAGCAGTTCGGCGTGAGCCGGGTGACGATGCGCGACGCGCTGCGCTCCCTCGAGACCTCGGGCCTGGTCGAGATCCGAGTCGGCGCGAGCGGCGGCGCCTTCGTGACGGCGCCGTCGACCGACGTCGTCGGCGAGGGCATCTCGAACATCCTCGTGCTCTCGAAGGTCGATCCCGACGAGATCGCCGAGGCGCGCCTGATCATCGAGGTGGGCACGGTCACCCTGGTCGTCGAACGCGCGGAGACAGCCGACATCGCGGCCCTGCGCGAGCTGTGCGACGAGAGCGAGCGGGCGCTCGCGGCCGGCACGTACCACACCGACCTCTCGCGCGAGTTCCACACCGCGCTGGCGCAGGCCGCGCACAACCGCGCGGTCGAGCTCGTGGCGGCGACCTTCGCCGGCCCGCTCTCGCTCCAGCCCGTGCGCGACCGCGAGCCGCCGGAGTGGTCGCACGAGCGCACGGTCGCCGAGCACCGCGCGCTGGTCGACGCCATCGACGCGCGCGACGCCGAGGAGGCCCGGCGCATCATGACCGAGCACCTGCGCCGCGGGACGCACGGCGTCGACTGCGTGGCGCCGGGCACGCCGTAGGCGAGCGAGCCTCGGTGCGGGCTCGCGCCGCTCAGAGCAGCGACTCGCCGCGCTCGAGCGCGGCGATCTGATCCAGGCGCCGCTGATGGCGCTCACCCTTGAACGGCGTGGCCAGCCACGTCTCGACGATCCGCTCGGCCAGCTCGGGGCTCACGACCTTCGCCCCGGTGACGAGGACGTTGGCGTCGTTGTTGGCGCGCGCGATCTCCGCGACGAACAGGTCGAGGCAGAGGCCGGCGCGGATGCCGCGGATCTTGTTGCAGGCGATCGCCTCGCCTGAGCCGCTGCCGCCGACGACGATGGCGAAGTCCGCCTCGCCGTCCAGGACGCGGCCACAGACGTCCTCGCACAGCGGCGGGTAGTCCACGACCTCGTCGCCGACGTCGGGCGCGCGGTCATCGACCTCGTGGCCACGCGCGCGCAGCCACGCCGACAGATGCTCCTTCAGGGCCACGCCGTTGTGATCGGCCGTGATGGCCACGCGCATCGTCCGGTCCTCCCTCGCGTCTCGCGAGCGCATCTTCGCAGCGCCGCGACATGTCGGGCTTGACTTATAACCATCTAATGGTTAGACCATAGCGCCAAACGCCGCGTAGGAGGAGGGCTGTGATGATGAGGAGGAGCACGTGAGAGGGACAACGCGTGTCACGCTGGCGCTGGCCATCCTGGCCGCCGCCTGGGCCATCAGCTGCGGGAGCTCGCCGACCGCGCAGAAGACCGACACCGGCGGCGGCAAGGCCCAGCAGGCCGCCCGGAAAGCCGCAACGACGAAGCTCCAGGCGGTCTACGACAAGGTCAAGGGCCTCAGCCCCGAGGACCGCCGCAAGGCGCTCGTCGACATGGCCGAGAAGGAGGGCGGCAAGCTCAACGTCTACGGCTCGGCCAACCTCGACGAGGCAGAGCCGATCATGTCCAAGTTCGAGGACGTGTCGGGGATCGAGCCCAACCTCTACCGCGCCTCCTCGAGCAACCTGCTCCAGCGCATCCTGCAGGAGGCCAAGGCCTCCTTCAAGGGCGGCGCCGACGTCGTCTACACCAACGGCCCCGAGATGCAGGTGCTCGACGACCAGGGCCTCCTGCTCCCGCTGGAGTCGCCGTTCACGAAGGACGTCGTGCAGGAGACGATCGTCTCCAAGAACTGGGTGCCGGTCTACCTCAACGCCTTCACGCCGGCCTGGAACACCAAGCGCATCAGCGGCTCGGCACGCCCGGCCTCATGGGAGGACGTCCTGACCAAGCACCAGGGCAAGCTGGCCATGGAGGTCGGCGACTGGGACTGGTTCGCGACGCTCGTGACCCAGTACTTCGAGAAGAAGGGCGTCAGCGAGCAGGAGGCCGTCGAGCTCTTCAAGAAGGCGGCCGGGGGCGCGCGCATGGTCGACGGGCACACGCTCATGACCGAGTTGCTCGCCGCGGGCGAGTTCGACATCGCGGCCTCGGTCTACAAGCACCGGGTCGGCCAGCTCAAGCGCCGCGGCGCGCCGGTCGACTGGGAGCCGGCCGTCGAGCCGATCGTCATCCGGCCCAACGGCGTGGGCATCTTCGCCAACACCGACGTCCCGGCCACGGCACTGCTGTTCGCGGACTACATGCTCACGGACGTGCAGAAGATGCTGATCGACTTCGATCGCACCCCGGCCAGCAACGCCGTTTCGGGCGGCGGCGTCCCCTCCAAGTACAAGGTGCTGGTGGCGGACCTGCGCACGCTCAACGACCAGCGCGACAAGTGGGAGGCTCTCTACGAGGAGATCGCCCGCGAGTCCGGCAAGGTCATCGAGGACTGACGCTCCCAAAGGTGCCCGCGGCCGCCCTGCTGCGGCCGCGGGCACCGCGTCAGGCAGCGGTCCCGGAGTCCCGAAGAAGGTTTGCCGACAGCTCGTCGGGGCTAATGTCCAATGGTTAGTCCTAACGTGGTACGCTACCCGCGCCGCCCCCACGGCAGAGGAGGAGACTGGCATGGGTGAAACGGAAGAGGTCCGGTGAGCACTGGGGCCGCGCAGGCACCCGTCGGCGTAGGACGGCTGGCCTGGCTGAGGACGACCGACTGGCGCGCGCTGCTCTCGGCGCGCAACCTGATCATCCTCGGCGTGGTGGTCGCGATCGGCTACCTCGCCCTCGTGCCGCTGGGCTACCTGGTCTGGGGCGCGTTCTTCGACGAGAGCGGCCTCACGCTGCGCTGGTTCCGCGACGCCTACAGCGCCGTCGGCCTGCGCGAGATGATGGTCAACTCGCTGGTCTTCGCCATCGGGTCGACCACCATCTCGGTCACGCTGGGCACGGTCCTCGCCTACTTGATCGTCCGCACCGACGTGCCGTTCAAGGCGCTGATGATGGCGGCGTCGCTGATCCCGCTCATCCTCCCGGGGATCCTCCACACGATCGCTTGGATCTTCCTCGCCAGCCCGCGGGTGGGCCTCTACAACAAGCTTTTGGAGCCGGTCCTCGGGGCCGGCACGCTGAACATCTTCTCGCTCGGCGGGATGATCGTGGTCGAGGGCCTGCACCTCGCGCCGCTCGTCTTCCTGCTGATGGTCGCGGCCTTCCGCTCGATGGACCCGGCGCTCGAGGAGTCGGCGCTGATGAGCGGCGCGCGCCTGATCACCGTCGTGCGACGGGTCACGCTCCCGCTCGTGCGCCCGGCGCTGTACGCCGCGATCCTCATCATGGCCGTGCGCACGCTCGAGGCGTTCGAGGTGCCGGCCCTGCTCGGCATCCCCGAGGGCCTGTGGGTCTTCACGTCGCGCATCTGGCGCGTGCTCGGCAGCTACCCGCCGAAGTACGGCCAGGCCGGGGCGTACGCGATGTCGCTGCTCGTCCTGACCTCGATCGGCGTCTTCTGGCACTCGCGCCTGGCCAAGCGAGCCAAGAGCTTCCAGACCGTGACCGGCAAGGGCTTTCGCCCGCGGCCCATCGAGCTCGGCCGCTGGCGCTGGCCGGCCACGGGCATGATCCTGGCCTACTTCGTCTTCGCCGTCCTGGCCCCGCTGCTGATCCTGGTCTACGCCTCGACGCAGAAGTTCTACTCCGTGCCATCGGCGCAGACGCTCAGCCACATGACACTGCACAACTACGAGTACACGTTCCGCTCGTCGGGCACGCTGGTGGCGCTCAAGAACTCGTTCATCCTCGGCATCGGCGCGGCGACGCTCGTCATGCTGGCGATGGCCATCGCTGCGTGGCTGGTGGTGCGCACGCGCCTGCGCGGGCGTTGGATGGTCGACAACCTGGCCTCCCTGCCGATGGTCATCCCCGGGCTGGTCATGGGCGTCGCGCTGCTGTTCGTGTACCTGCGCTTCCCGCTGCCCATCTACGGGACGCTGTGGATCCTGCTGCTCGCGTACTTCACGCGCTACATGCCCTACGGCATGCGCTACGCCTCGAGCTCGATGTACCAGATCAGCGGCGAGCTGGAGGAGTCCGCGCAGACGAGCGGAGCGAGCTGGTGGCAGAGCTTCCGGCGGATCGTGCTCCCGCTGCTCATGCCTGGCCTGGTGGCCGGCTGGATCTACATCATGGTCGTCTCGGTGCGCGAGCTGTCGAGCTCGATCCTGCTCTACTCGCCCGGCAACGAGGTGCTTGCGATCAGGATCTGGGAGCAGTACCAGAACGGCCAGTTTACGGAGCTGGCCGCGCTGGGGGTCGTGATGGTCGCCGCGCTCGTCGTGCTCGTGGCGGTGGCCTACAAGCTGGGCGCCAAGATCGGCGTCAAGGAGGCATAGACATGCTCAAGGTCGACCACCTGATCAAGAGCTTCCCCAGTCGCCACCGCGACGAGGACCGCGTGCGCGCGGTCAACGACGTCTCGCTGGACGTCGAGGACGGCCAGTTCTTCACCATGCTCGGCCCGTCCGGCTGCGGCAAGACGACGACGCTGCGCTGCGTGGCCGGGCTCGAGACGCCCGACGCCGGCGAGATCGCCGTCGGCGAGCGGGTGTTGTTCTCCTCGAGCCAGAAGATCAAGGCGCCGGCCAACGAGCGAGGCCTGGGCATGGTCTTCCAGTCCTATGCGATCTGGCCGCACATGAACGTCTACAAGAACGTGGCCTTCCCGCTCGAGGTGCTTCCCCGGGGCAAGCGGCTGGCGAAGCGGGACCTCCGCGAGCGGGTGGAGCGCGTGCTGGCGGTGGTCAAGCTCGACCACCTGGCCAACCGCCAGGCGACCGACCTCTCCGGCGGCCAGCAGCAGCGCCTCGCGCTGGCGCGCGCGCTCGTGATGGAGCCGCCGCTGCTCCTGCTCGACGAACCGCTCTCGAACCTCGACGCAAAGCTGCGCGAGGACATGCGCTTCGAGCTCAAGCGCCTGCAGCGCGAGCTCGGGATCACCGCGGTCTACGTGACGCACGATCAGTCCGAGGCGCTGGCGATGTCCAACATGGTCGCGGTCATGAAGGAGGGCGAGGTCCAGCAGCTCGGGCGCCCGCGCGAGATCTACGAGCACCCGCGCACGCGCTTCGTGGCGGACTTCATCGGGACCTCGAACTTCATCGACGGCGTGATCGAGCGCAGCGAGGGCGAGCGCTACCTCGTGGAGACCGCCTACGGCAAGCTGGCCGCGACCTCGGGCGCCGACTTCGCGCCGGGGACGAAGGTCGTCGTCGCCGCCCGGCCCGAGCAGATCGAGATCGAGCCGGGCCAGGCCAACGGCTCGGTGCCGAATGAGTGGTACGGCACGGTTGGCACCCGTGCGTTCGTGGGCGAGTCCGTCGACCACGTGGTGACGGTGGGCGACTCCGAGATCCGCGTCCGCTCCAACCCGTCGGTGTCGATCTCCCAGGGGACGGGCGTGGTGCTGACGTTCCGCGAGGACGCGTGCTCGCTGATCCCGGCGGGCGAGTGAGTCGGCGGCGCAGCGGCTGACCGATGACCAGCGCGCTCGCGTCGCCGTCGCTGGTGGGAGCGCTTGTCATCGCGTTCGTGCTCGGCCTGCGCCACGCCACCGACCCCGACCACCTTGTCGCCGTCACGACGCTGGTGGCAGGCGCCCGCCGGCACGGGGCCCGCACCGCCGCCCGGCTGGGGGCCGCGTGGGGCGCCGGCCACGCGCTGACGCTGCTCCTGCTCGGCCTGCCGGTCGTGCTCCTGCACGTGCGACTGCCCGATCGGCTGCAGCAACTCGCGGAGGCGGCGATCGGCGCCGTGATCGCCGTTCTCGGCATCCAGCTCCTGCGACGCTGGCGCCACGGCGCGTTCCACGTCCACGCCCACGATCACGAGGGCGATGGCGTCGGCGAGAGCGTGCGCCACGTCCACGTGCACTCGCACGTCGCCGCAACGGCGCACGCCCATGAGCACGCCCCGGTCCGCTCGCGCCTGACCGCGTTCGGCATCGGATGCCTCCACGGCGTCGGCGGCAGCGCCGCCGTCGGGATCCTGATCGTCGCGGATCAGGGCACGACCGCGAACGCCGCGCTGGCGCTCGCCATGCTCGCGGCCGGGACCGCCGTCTCGATGGCCCTGCTGTCGGCCGCCTTCGGCATCACGCTGGGCGCCCCCGGCGTGCGCCGTCGCCTCGTGCTCGCGATCCCCGCCCTCGGCAGCTGGGGCGTGCTCTTCGGCGCGTGGTACGGCTCCGCCGCCTGGAACCTCGTCCCGTACCCGTTCTAGGGCGACGCGGCCGAGGGGCGATCACGTCGCCCGCGATGGATGTCGTTCGACTGGCCGACTCGCCAGCGAAGGCTTGCTCGCCAGCATGGGCACCGTCGGCGACGCGCTTGACAACGCGATGTGCGAGAGCGCGTTCGGAACGATGAAGATCGAGAAGCTGAACCGGCAGCCGTGGCGCTCCGTCGAAGACGTCCGCGCCGCCGTCGTCGACTGGATCGAGACCTGGTACAACCGCCGCCGCAAGCACTCAAGCCTCGCCTGACCTCTCGCCCTCGAGCTCGAGAGCCGACACAAACGACGGACACACGATCCCCAGCCCCTCATGTCCTCGCACGCGGGGAAGCTCATCGTTACGAGAGCGCGGAGGTGAGGTAGCGCTCGCCGGTGTCGGCGAGGAGCACGGCGATTGTCGTTCGCGCCGGGTTGGGCCTCCTTGCCAAGGCCAGCGCAGCGTGGAGCGCCGCTCCCGACGACAGCCCGGCGACGATTCCCTCTTCGTGCGCGAGACGCCGGGTGGCCTCGAGCGCTTGCTCGTCGGTGACGGCGATAACCTCGTCGACGACGGCGCGATTGAGCACGTCGGGAACGAAGCCGACGCCGATGCCGGGGATCGCGTGTTGGCCGGCGGCACCACCCGACAGGACGGCGGCCGCCGCGGGTTCGACCGCGACCGCCCGCAGCGCCGGCTTCCGCTCTTTTAGCGCCTCCGCGACGCCCGTGATCGTTCCGCCGGTCCCGACCGCCGAGACGAAGATGTCGATGTCGCCGCCCGTGTCGTCCCATAGCTCGACGGCCGTCGTCTGACGATGGATTGACGGGTTCGCGGGATTCGCGAACTGGTCGAGCATCACCGCGTCCGGGAGCTCCTCCGCGAGCTCGCGCGCGCGGGCTACCGCCTCGCCCATGAGGATCCCCGGCGTCAGGATGACCTCCGCGCCGAGGTGCCGCAGCAGCGCAACTCGCTCCGACGACATCGTCTCGGGCATCGTCAGCACCAGCCGGTAGCCGCGGGCAGCCGCCACGAACGCCAGCCCGATGCCGGTGTTGCCGCCCGTCGACTCGACGATCGTGGCGCCCGGCGCCAGCACGCCCTTCCGTTCGGCGTCATCGATCATCGCGACGGCAACGCGGTCCTTGACACTGCCGCACGGGTTGCGCATCTCGAGCTTCGCGACGATCCGTGCGTGTAGACCGCGGCCGATCCGTGAAATCTCAACCAGCGGGGTCTTTCCGACGGTGGTGGTGGCGTCCGGGAAGATCATTGCGCGCTCCTCCTTCGTCCTAAGAAATCCCTCAGGGGGCCTTCCCAGGCTCCTGAGGCAACGTCGCCGCACCAGCATCCACTTGCGAGCAGCGCGATGTTGACAGATTTGACTGACTCAATCATAATAGATCGGGTGAGCAACGAACTTGCCGCGAACTGGGCCGGAGCGCTCGCGTCGATCGTCGCCAGTCGTCTCAAGGAAACTGCCGAGGCGAGGTCCGAGTCGGAGATCGCGGCGCTTCTTTCGTGTCACTACTTCCCTACATTGTCGGTGGGCGAGTTGGCCGAGGTCCTCGGCCTAACCGCTTCAGGAGCAGTGCGGCTTCTCGACCGGCTCGAAGACCAGCGACTCATCCGCCGTCGCGCTGGTGAAGGACGGACCGTGATCGTCGAGTCAACCGCTCGCGGTCGACGCGTCGCCGAGGACCTTCAGCGGCGCAGGTTGACCGCTATCGACGACCTGCTCTCAGTGCTCAGCACCGAGGAGCGCGACGAGTTCGCCTCCTTGGTCGCAACGATCCTGCGCGGAGCAGGCCTCGGCGCGTCGCGGGCGCGACATGTCTGCCGACTCTGCGACCACATCAGCTGTGACGGAACTCGTTGTCCGATCGGCTCGACGCTGCGCCTGGCCGGAGAACGGGTTCCACGCGCACGAGCGCCCGCATGAGCGTGCCTCACCACAAGCCCGACTGCCATCTTGAGACGATGGCTGTTGCGCGCGGTCGCGACAGCTCGCCAGGGGCGCCGTTGAACATCCCGCCGACCTTCGCGTCTACCTACCGCGACGGCGGACCGATCGGTTATGGCCGCTGGGGCAACCCAACCTGGACGGCGTTCGAGGATACGGTCGGCGCGCTCGAGGGCGGGAGCGCAGTCGCCTTTTCCTCGGGCCAGGCAGCGATCGCATCGTTGCTCGCCGTCCTCGAGGTCGGCGCATTGGTCGTCTATCCACACGACGCCTACCTCGGAACGCGGGGTCTGCTGCAGTCCCTCGAACAAGCTGGACAGATCCAACTGCAACCCGTCGACGTGACCAATACGCAAGCGGTCATCGACACCCTCGACGAGGCGTCTCTCATCTGGCTCGAGTCACCGACGAATCCTCTCCTCGGCATCGCGGAGTTGACGGAGATTCTGCCGACCGCCCGGCGACGCGGTGTACGAACGGTTGTCGACAACACGTTCGCGACACCCCTGTGTCAACGACCGCTGACCTGGGGAGCGGACGCGGTCGTGCACTCGGCGACGAAATACCTCGGTGGTCACTCCGACCTCCTGCTCGGCGTGATCGTCGTCAACGACGAAAACGACCGTGAGCCGAATGAGCGCGACCTGCTGCGTACGCACCGAACCCTGCACGGCGCGATTCCGGGCGTCATGGACGCCTACCTCGCGCTGCGCGGACTTCGCACCCTGGGAGTGCGCTTCGCCCGACAACAGGCGACGGCCGCGTTGATGGCTGAGCGTCTCGCCGACCACCCTCGCGTTCGCCGCGTCCGCTATCCAGGTCTTGCCGACGATCCGTTCCACGACCGAGCGCGCCGCCAAATGGCCGGCTTCGGCGCGATCGTCTCCTTCGAACTCGCCGACGCAGACGCCGCCGATGCCGTCACAGCACGCCTGCAGCTGATCGTTGGCGGAACCAGTCTCGGCGGTGTCGAGACGATGATCGATCGGCGCAATCGCTGGCCGGGCGAGGAGGCTGTACCAGGCGGCCTGCTCCGGCTCAGTCTCGGGCTCGAGCATCCAGAAGACGTCTGGGCAGATCTGGCCGCATCGCTCGATCAGATTTGACCTCCGCTGATGCTCGCACCAGCGCGAAAGTCTTCAACGCCGTCGCCACCCTCGCACCTGGCGTTGGCGCAGCAGCAGCGATAGCGCTCGCTGCCCAGCCGATCGCCGCCCTCGTACCGCACGCTGGCGCACCGTTGATCGCTCTCATCCTCGGTCTGATTGTCGGCACAAGCACCAAGCCGCGGCTGTCGATGCGCGGCCTCGCTTTCAGCTCGCGCTACGGGCTGCAAGCGGCAGTCGTCGTCTTGGGGCTGACTTTGAACGTCCCGCACATCGTCGCAATCGGCGCGCGTTCGCTGCCCGTGATGCTGCCCACGATCGGCATTGCCCTCCTCATCGCCCTCGCTGGCGGTCAGCTCCTCGGAATCGAACAGCGACTGCGCACGCTGATCGGAGTGGGAACAGGCATCTGCGGCGCGAGCGCAATCGCCGCAGTCTCGACCATTATCCGCGCAAGCGAAGCGGAGATCGCATACGCCCTTTCGACCATTTTCGCCTTCAACATCGTTGCCGTGATCGTCTTCCCGCCCCTCGGTCACGCACTTGGATTGTCGTCACAGGCCTACGGGCTCTGGACCGGAACGGCGGTCAATGACACATCTTCGGTCGCGGCCGTCGGCTTTGCCTACGGCCACGCAACGGGCGTCTACGCGCTCATCGTCAAGCTCTCCCGGACAACGATGATCATGCCGATCTGCCTGATCCTCGCCATCTTCTGTCGCCGAGAGAATGAAACGCTCGGTGCTCTCCGGCGAACGATTCCCTGGTTTCTTGTCTTCTTTCTCGGAGCGGCGGCCGCTGACAGCGCTGGGATTGTCCCGAGTTGGGTCGTGCGATCCGCCGCCGAGGTCAGTGCCGGTTTGATCGCCACCGCTCTGGCTGCAGTGGGCATGATGATCCGACCCGCGGCACTTCGTCGCACCGGAATCAAGCCCCTGCTGCTTGGCGCGGTCGTGTGGCTGGCGGTCGCGGTGAGCAGCCTCGCCCTCGAGCGCATCACGCACGTTCTGTAGTCCCGCGGCTGGATCGCCATCGAGACGATCTGCTCGCGCGCGTCGTGCTGAAGAACGGCGCCGTTGTAACGGTGGACCGCCGCGTACGACGCGGGCAAGTCGTCGACGGCGTCCTCGTGCAGGCGACCCGCGCGCAGCCGCCACTCAGCGAGGTCGGCGCCGAGCAGCTCACCGCGCTCGATCGCGCGGTAGATCGCGCTGGTCGAGAGCCCCCTCAGCTCCGCTGCCTCAGCGGGTCGCAGGAACGCCGCTTCTGTGGATGTGGACATGGTCGACCCCAAAGAGGGCCAGGGAGCCGACTTGGCCCCCTTCCGTGTCGAGCCTCAGCCCGGCACGGTCACCGTGACCACCAGCAGACATGTACCCGTCTGGTACCTCGCTCCAGGGCGCTCACAGTACGTTCGAGAGAAAAGCCCTGGAAGATCCAAAAGCCCTCTGCCGGACTCGAACCGGCGACCCCTTCCTTACCATGGAAGTGCTCTACCAACTGAGCTAAGAGGGCGAAAGACCTGCAAATCGCCACCTTCCCCGCCGTCTTTTGATGGGCCGCGGAGCTTCCATACTGCCGTGGTGCTGCGCCAGGGCTCGAGAAGCGGTGGACGCACGCTGGTCGGTGCCGACGTGAGTGTAGACGGAAGCTTTGCGGCGAGCGAGCGCCGACACCTCTAGCGCACAGCCTACTCAGAGGCTCGCCGCCCGGGTCAGCTGCGGGTCTCCCAGACCCGTCCGTCGCGGGCGAACCAGGTGTGGCTGCCGGTCAGGTGACGGTCACGGCCGCGCCGGGCCCGGCGCGCGGGCCCGTCAAAGCCCTGGTTTGTCAGGACTCGCGAAGCGACCCGTAGGGCAGGGCTTGACGGCGCCCGACGCGCGCCGTGCTACGCGTGGCGGACAGGGCCGAGCGCCACCCGCACCTGCTGGCATCCGATTGCTCACGCGGAGACCGCCAAGTCGTCCGCCGACGAGCATCCGAGCCAGGTACCGCTGGTCGCAGCAGCCCTCACCCAGGCGCTCCCGCGCAAGCTTCGTTCGACGCCAAGGCGCGGGCTGCGGGAGCGTTTTCGCGTCAGCGGCCTAGGTGTAAGTCCCGAGGAGGTTGTTCAGCCGTGTGATGGGCGGCTGGCGGCCGAGGGCACTGTGTCGGCGGTGATGGTTGTAGTGCCAGAGCCAGCCGTCAAGGGCCCGGGTGCGTTGGGTGGTGGTGGCGTAGATGGCGCCGTAGGCCCAGCCGCCCAGCAGTGTGCGGATGAAGCGCTCGGCCTTGCCGTTGGTCTGCGGCCGGTAGGGCCGTGTGCGTAGGTGGCGGATGGCGAGGGCGCGGCAGGCCACGGCGTGCACGGCGCAGATGTAGGGCGAGCCGTTGTCGGTGATCACGCGCTCGGTGATGATCCCGTGGCGCTCGAAGAACGCCACTGCCCGGCGCAGGAACCCAACCGCGGTCAAGCCCTTCTCGTCGCCCAGGACCTCGGCGTAGGCCAGGCGGGTGGCGTCGTCGATAGCGATGTGGACGTAGTCCCAGCCCACGGTGTTGCGCCGGCGTCCGGCCTTGTCGGTCAACCTGGTGTTGTAGTGCCGGCGCAGGCCATCACGGACCCGCTTGCCCGCGCCACCCTGAATGCGACCGAGCTTCTTGACGTCGATGTGGATCAGCTCACCCGGTCGCGCGCGCTCGTAGCGCTGAGCGGGCTCAAGCCCCAAGCGGCCAAGCCTGCCCATCCCGATCCGCGTGAGGATCCCCGACACCGTCGAGATCGGCATATCGAGTACCTCGGCCAGCTCGGGCGCCGTGAAGCGCAACTGTCGCAGCGCAGCGATCACCTGCACCCGCCGCTCATCGGTGCGGTTGGCGACCACCGACGGGGCCGACGAGCGGTCCAGCAACCCATCCTCGCCCTCGACGCGATACCGGGCCACCCACTTGGCCGCGGTGCAGTCGCTGACTTCGGCCGCCTCGGCGGCCTTCGTCACCGACCACCCCTCATCAATAACCCGACGCGCCAGGCGCCGACGCTGATTCAGGCTGAGCGCCGCGTTAGCGTGCAACTTCATCCGGTGTCCTCCTTGGGACTGAGAGTGCTTGGGCAGCCCTCAGCCTCCAAGCAGGCCCGGATGAACAACGTCCTCAGGAACTACACCTAGGGCGCCACGGCCCCTGGCTGCAGCACCCAGGCGGCATCCTCGCGCCGCACAAGCCGGCCGTCTTCGGCGAGTGCCTGCAGCGCGATCGTCACCGTGGGGCGTCGGCTGGCCACCAGGCGGCCGATGACCTCGTGCGTGAGGTCGAGGTCGATCACGGCTCCGGCGGGCGTCATCCGGCCGAAGCGCTCGGCGAGGTCGCCGAAGAGCGCGACGATCCGATCCTCGATGCGAGGCAGGTGCAGCATCGCCAGATGCATAGAGGCCCGGTGGGTCTGACGAGCGAGGGAGTCGTGCAGGACGAGGGAGAGCTCGGGCCAGCGGCGCGCGGCGAGGCGAAAGCGCCCGTCGAGGGTCGCAAGCGTCACCGGGCCGTGCGCCAGGTAGCGGCTCACCGCGCGCGACTCGACCTGGCGCAGCGCGCTGAGCGGCGGCCCCAGCACGTCGCCCGGACCGAGCAGCTCGAGCGCCCCGCGAGTCGCGAGCACCGTCTCCTTGAGCACGATGCCGTTCAGGACGAGGAAGTCGAAGGCGCCATCGATGTCGGCGGCCAGCGTCAGGGCCAGGTCCTCGTCGCAGGCCGAGAGCAAGGGCGCCCTCAGGGCGCGCTCGGCCATCTCGCGCTCGGCGGCGGGAACAACGGCCGCGAGCGCCGGCCATGCCTCGATCAAGCTCACTGCCTGAGCGGAGCCCTCGATGCTCATCCCCGTGTCCGAGTCTAGTCTCGCGCCCGCGCTACCGCACACGTGCAGGTGAAGGCGCGCGGCTTGCGGGTAGACGGTAGCCGGATGGCGGATTCCGATGGGTTCGAGAGTCGTGAGAAGGAGATCCTGTCGCTCGTCGCCCGCCTCCGCGCCGACGCTGACATCAGCGCGCTCCTCGCGCTCCTGCGAACGGACGAGGATGGTCCCGAACGGGTACGTGACGCGCTCGCCGTCCTCGCCGAACTCGACCCCGAGCTCATCGTCCAAGTCGCTCTCGACGCTCTGATCGCCGGGCACCTGGGTGCTCCCGCTACTGCCGAGCAGACGCGCCGGGTGCTCCGCGACCCGACGGACGGTCCGGATCCGCGCGGTTAGACGACCTCAGAACGCGCGCGGTCGCGGTTACCCCGTCCCCGGCGCGAGAGCGACACGTGGAGGGACGCCAGCCACTGGCTCATGCGGCGCAGGCGCCAGCGACGTCGCGTCGCTCCCGCAGCCGTGCGCCTCGCCCCATCCTCGGCGGCGCGCTGCGCCCGCCATGCCTGGATGGTCATGCCCTCGGGATGTCGCTCTGCACGGAGGCGAAGTCATGGGAAGCGCGCCTGCGGGTCATCGGGCCGCCTCGAGTCCGAACAAGCGACGCAGCTCGACACGCAAGCGGGGGAAGTCCTCGCCGCGCGCGCCGTAGCCGTAGAGCGAAGCGGCGAGGTCGTACCGCGAAACCTCGACGCCGAGCAGGCGTCGAACGTAGACGTCCGGGGCAATCGCCAGCACCGTGGCGTCCCCCGCCTCGGCTCGGCAGACGCGTCGCGTCGTTACGGTTGGAAACCAACGGCAGCTCACGGGCTGCCGTGAGCGTGCCCCGGCCCAGGGGGAAGCGCTCTTCATGAGCACACACGGGTCCGCGCTGCGTGGAATGGACAAGCAGCGAGCCAAGGCCGATCGAGCCCTGTTCGAACGGCTCGCGGACGCTGGCGACCCCGTGGACCGCGACGCGCTGGTCGAGCGCTTCCTGCCGCTGGCCCGCAGCATCGCTCGGCGGTACACGTCCTCCAACGAGTCGTTCGAAGACATCTTCCAGGTCGCCTGCGTGGGCCTCGTCAAGGCCATCGACCGCTACGACCCCAGCCGGGGGCAGGCGTTCTCCTCCTACGCCGTGCCCACCATCTCCGGCGAGATCAAGCGCTACTACCGCGACCGCACCTGGAGCGTGCACGTGCCGCGTGACCTGCAGGAGCTCACGCTCGCCGTCGACCGCGCGCGCAACGACCTCGAGACGACCCACGGACGCAGCCCCACGGTCGCCGAAATCGCCGAGCGCCTCCGAGTGGACGAGGAGGACGTGGTCGAGGCGCTGCAGGCCCGGCACGCCCAACGCGCCGACTGCCTCGACGCGCCGGCCCGCACCGACGACGGATCGAGCGACACGCTGGGCGACCGCATCGCCACGCACGAGCTCGGGTTCGGGCAAGCCGAGAAGCGCGCCGACCTGGGCGCCCTCGCTCGCATCCTGACGCCGCGCGAGCGCTTCGTGCTTCGACTGCGCTTCGAATACGACCTCACCCAGGCGGAGATCGGCGCGCGCGTCGGGCTCAGCCAGATGCAGATCTCGCGCATCCTGCGCTCCGCAGTCGAGCGGCTGCGCGATCACAGTGAGGACCGGCGCCGGCAAGCGACGCGCGCCGCCGCCTAGCCGTCGAGGTCGCGCACGAGCGGGCAGGAGAGGCACCGCGGGCCGCCGCGGCCGCGCGCGAGCTCGATCCCGGGGATCGGGTTCAGCCCCACGCATCAAGCAACGTCACCACGTGGGCGACGTCGAGGATGCGCAGGAGCTCGCGCGGTTCACCGCTCGGCGCGAGGACAACGAGCTGCGCATCCACAGCTCGGGCCTGATGGTGGCACTCGACGAGCCATTGCGCGACGGCGCCCTCAATGAACGTCACCTCGGTCATGTCGACCACAAGAACCTTCGTCGGCTGACCGTCGATGGCTTGAGACCAGACCTGCCTCAGAACCGCCGGGTCTACCCGATCCAGGTCGCCGTGCAGCGAGACTTCGGCGGTCCAGCCGTGGCGCGCGATCTCATAGCGCCAGTCCTGCTGGTCTACTCGACCCGAGGGGACAACGGGGGCGTCCATGCCGGCGTCGTCCCCTCTTGACGGACGCCTCAACTGCGACGGTTTCTTTGCAACCTCCGGATTCGATCCGTCTGAGCGCTACGCCCGGTCTCGCAGCTCCGCGTGGCCCTCATGGGCAGCGCAGTGCGCGCAGCAGTAGCGCCGGGGCGCGTGGCCGCTGGCCGGGCGGTGGGGGGCCGGCGGCGCTCGCGGCTTAGGCTTGCATCGTGAGCCTCAATCCCGCGCTCGAGGAGGTCGGGTTCTGCCCGCGCTGCGGCGCTGCGGCGACGGTGGAGTTCCCGCGGTCGCTGCATTGCGCGAGCTGCGGCTACGCGGCCTTCTTCAATCCCAAGCCGGTTGGGTGCGCGATCGCGCGCGAGGCGGATGGGCGGGTGTGGCTGGCGCGGCGAGGGACGGAGCCGAGCAAGGGGCGGTGGTCGATGCCCGGCGGGTTCATGGATCTGGGGGAGACGGTCGAAGGGGCGATCGCGCGGGAGATCGAGGAGGAGCTGTGCGTGGGCGCGCGGGTCGGGTCGCTGGTCGGCGTCTACTCGCGGGCGGAGGAGCGGGTGGTGGTGATCGTGTTCGAGGCCGAGCTCGCGGGGCCGCCGGTGCCGACGGAGGAGGCGCCGGAGGTCGCTCTGTTCGCGCCCGATGCCATCCCGTGGGACGAGCTTGCCTTCTGGACCGACGCCGCGGCGCTGCGCGACGTCCTGCGCGGCGGGTGACGCTCAGGTCGTCGGGGCCTCGACACGTCCTTCCGCGGTCACGGTCGTCACCGGGAGACCGAGGCCGGCGACCTTCGAGGGCAGGTCGAGGCGCAGCCACTTGGAGACCTTCGTCGGGAGGGTCGAGATGATGACCTCGTCGAAGCCGTGGATGTTGATGGCGTCGTGGATCGCGTTCATCGGGGTCGGGTCGCCGACCATGCCCTCGACCTGGCTGCCGGCGGCCTGCGACAGGAGGGGAAGCGCGAGCTCCATGACCTGATCGGCCTCGCTGGTCTCCTGGTCCTCGGGGTCGACGACCTTGTGCAGCCCGTGGGCGGCGTTGGGCACCAGCAGCGTGAACTGCGCCGGGCCGCGGGCGGCGCGCTCGCGGACGGCGTCCAGGAGCGCCGGGGTCGCCGCCGTCTTGTGGGCGACCACGAGGACGCGCGCGGGCGTGGAGGACTCCATACGGAACTCCTTTCGTGCGGTTGCGCACGATGTTGCCACTAGGGGCGGCCGCGCGCCAGCCGGCGGGCTCGTGCGGGCCGAGGCGACCACTTTGATAGATTACTTGGATTCAAGCCTTTAGGAGAAGCGGGGTGGCCATGCAGTCCGATCCCTCCCCCACCGCGCTCGTCGACGGCGTCCTCAGCGTCGCCGCGCACCTCGAGCCCGAGCTCGACGAGGCGCTCGCCGAGCACCGGCTGACGCGGCCGAGCTTTCAGGTCCTCTCCGCGCTGCTCGGCGCCGAGGGCAACGCGCTGACGCAGCGCGAGCTCATGGCCACCGTGCGGCGCACGTCGGGCACGATGAGCGTGCGGCTCGCGCGGCTCGAGCGCGCCGGGCTGGTCGCGCGCGAGCCCGATCCGGGCGATCGCCGGACGGTGACGGTCACGCTGACCGAGCGCGGGCGCGAGTGGGCGACCGCAGCGCGCCCCGCCTACGAGGAGGCGGCCGAGCGGCTCGTCTCTGGCCTGCCCGACGAGGCGCGCGCCGCCTTCGCCGAGCACCTGGCGGCCTGGCTCGCGTTCTTCGAGCCCGACGACCGCGTGGCGCCGCGGTTGGGCGTCGTCGTCGCTCCCGCGGCGGTCGCCTCGCGCATGCGGCGGGCGGTCGGCCTGGCCGAGCGACCCGGCGTTCTCGTCCTCAGGGTCAAGCGCTCGAGCGCGGCCGACGAGGCGGGCCTGCAGCGCGGCGACCTGATCGTCGGCGCCGGCGGGACGCCGGTGCGCAGCGCCGGCGACGTCGATCGCGCACTGCGCAAGGCCGGCGCCACGCTGAAGCTCGACCTCGTGCGCGGCGTCGAGGAGCGCTCCGTCGAGGTCGCGCTCGACTCGGCGAGCGCGCCCCCGACCGAGGTCTAGGTGATCTTCTTGAGGTCGATGTCGAAGATCAGCGGCTCGTTGGGCCCGATCTTCGGTGGCGACCCCTGGGCGCCGTAGGCGAGGTCGGAGGGGATCGTCAGCCGGCGGCGCTCGCCGACCTTCATGCCGAGGACGCCCTGGTCCCAGCCCGGGATCACCTGGTTGCCGCCGAGGGTGAACTGGAAGGGCTTCCTGCCCTTCCCCCACGAGGCGTCGAACTCCTTGCCGGTCTTGAAGAGCACGCCGACGTACTGAACCGTCGCCTGCTGGCCGTTCTTGATCTCCGGGCCGCTGCCGGCGATGAGCGTCTCGGCCTTCAACGTCTTGGGTGGCGAGCCCGCGCCCTTCGGCACCTCGGGCTTCTTGGCGAGGTCGGCCTCGCCCGCGGTCGGGGCCACCTTCGGCGAGCTCGGCGGCTTGGGCTCGGGGAGCGGCTTCTGGTTCTTGGCCTCCTGCTCGGCCTTGGCCGCCGACTGGTCGGCGGCGCTCTCGTCCTTGCTGTTGCCGCAGCCGGCGCCGGCAAGCGCGAGGACGACGAGCGCGACGAGAGCGCCGAGGCGAAGCTTCGGTATCTGAGTCATCGGCGGCACATTGTGCCGTGAGCGCCGCCGCGATGGCGCACCGCTACCGCGTTAGATGGCGCGAACACCGTCCGGATGGGCGAAAGATGCGGGCCGGGCGGTCGATCTATGCGGGTGGATATGTCGTCCAGAAAAACTCGCGCGCTGTTCGGGCTGGTGGCGCTCGCCCTCGCCGTGCATGCCGTCAACGCGTTCGCCGGCCCCGGTGAGTGGCCGTTTCCCGGCGCCATCTCCACGTGGCTCTACCTGGCGCTGATGTACGCCGCCGGGCTCCTGGGGCTGCTGGGGGCGCTGCGGCACACGCGCGAGCGATTGGCCTGGGCGGCCGTCAGCACCGGGCTGCTGCTGTGGGCCACCGGCGACGTCCTGGTCACGTTCTGGATCGACAAGATGGCCGACCCGCCGTATCCGAGCATGGCCGATGCCGTCTATCTGAGCGGGTACGTCGGCGTCTACACCGGCATCATCCTGCTGCTGCGCTCTCGCGTGCGCCCGGTGCGGCGCGCGCAGTGGATCGAGGGCACCGTCGGCTTCCTCGCCCTGGCCGCGCTCGCCACCGCCGTCGCGCTTCCGGCCTTCACCGGTCTCACCGAGGGCAAGGTCGCCGAGATCGCCGTCAACCTCGCCTACCCGTTCTGCGATCTGCTGCTCCTGAGCTTCGTCGGGCTGGCCCTGGGCCTCAGCCGCCGGCTCGACCGCTCGTGGGCGCTGCTGATCCTCGGCCAGCTGGCCAACGTGGTGGCCGACATCACCTTCGCCTACCAGGACGCCGTCGGGTCCTACGTCGCGGGTTCGTGGCTCGACACCTTGTGGCCGTTGAGCGGCGTGCTGACCGCGGCCGCCGCGTGGCAGACGGCGCCGCGCGCGCGTCTCGACGAGCTCGGCGGGCGCGAGCTGCCGCTGAACATCGCCTTCGCCTCGATCGCGCTCGGCGTGCTCATGGTGGGCCGGTTCACGACCGTCAACGACGTCGCCGCCGTGCTGGCGGGATGCGCCCTCGTCGCGGTCGGTCTGCGCGGCGCGATGCTCTTCCGCGACAACCTGCGGCTGCTCGGCGCCAGCCGGCGCGAGTCGCTCACCGACGGCCTGAGCGGCCTGGCCAATCGCCGCGCGCTGATGCTCGACCTCGAGGAGGCGGTCGCCACGGCGACGGCCGCCGAGCCGCGCACCCTCGCCCTCTTCGACCTCGACGGCTTCAAGCAGTACAACGACGCGTTCGGGCATGCGGCCGGCGATGCGCTGCTCAAGCGCCTGGCCGCGGCGCTGGAGACCGCCGTGGACGGTCATGGGCGCGCCTACCGGCTCGGCGGCGACGAGTTCTGCGTGCTGCTGGACCGCCACGCGGTGGACGGGGACGAGGTGGTCGAAGCCGCGCTGCTGGCGCTGTTCGAGCCCGCCGACCCCTATGCGGTCGACGCCTCCTACGGGCTCGTGGCCCTGCCGCTCGACGCCGACACCGCGGCCGAGGCGCTGCGCCTCGCCGACCATCGGATGTACGCGCTCAAGCACGGGCGGCGCGCGACCCAGGGCCAGGCGCGCGAGGTCCTGCTCGCGCTGCTCGGTGAGCGCGAGCCCGACCTGCAGCGCCACATGCGCGACGTGGCGTCGCTGGCTCGCGCGGTCGGGCGCCAGCTCGGCCTCGACGCCGAGGACCTCGACGTGGTCGTCCGCGCCGCCGAGCTGCACGACATCGGCAAGGTGGCCATCCCCGACGCCATCCTGCACAAGCCCGGCCCGCTGACCGACGAGGAGTGGTCCTTCGTCCACAAGCACACGCTCATCGGCGAGCGGATCGTCAGTGCAGCCGAGGCGCTACGCCCGGTGGGGCGCGTCGTGCGTTCTAGCCATGAGCGCTGGGACGGCGGTGGCTACCCGGACGGCCTCAGGGGCGAGGAGATCCCGCTCGGCGCGCGCATCGTCCTCGTCTGCGACGCCTGGGACGCCATGACGAGCGACCGCAGCTATCGCCGTGCGCTGCCCGCCGACGTGGCGGCCGAGGAGCTGCGCGCCAACACCGGCACGCAATTCGATCCCGAGGTCGTCGGCGCGCTGCTCGCCGTCGTGTTCGACACCGGCCGAATTTCGGCCGCGCGCTGAAGTCCGGCGCGTCACGCGCCGATGAGAGGGACATGGTCGCTGCGCTGCTCGCCCTCCCGCCGCTCGTGGCCGCCGTGCTGCTGTGGCGGGCCAATCGCGCCCTGCGCGCGAGGGCCCATGCCGCGGCCGAGGCCGATCCGGTGACCGGGCTGCCGGGGCGCCCGCGCTTTCGCTCGGATCTCGACGCGCGCCTCGACAACGCGACGCCGACGACGCTGCTGCTCGCACGGATCGACGGCTTCGCCGCCTACGACGCGGCCTTCGGCCACCGCGCCGGCGATGCCCTGCTCGTCCGGCTGGCCGAGGAGCTGCGCCGCGCGGTGCGCGACGAGGGAACGGCCTACCGCGCGAGCGGCACGACCTTCTGCGTCCTGACGACCGACGACGTACGGTCGCTGGACAACCTCGAGCGCCGCGTGGCCGCCGCACTCGGCGCGCAGGGTACGGGCTTCGCCGTGGCCGCGAGCTGCGGGCGCGTCACGCTTCCGGGCGAGGCGGCCACCGCCGCCGAGGCGCTGCGCCTGGCCGACGCGCGCGCCGACCTGGCCCGCCGCGCCGCGGACCCCAAGCCGCGCGACGCCTCCCCCACCTCGGCGCTGGCCGAGGCGCTGGCCCTGACCGGCGATCACGCGTTGGGCGCGTGCGAGCTGGCCGAGGCGGTGGCCAAGCGCATGGGCATGACCGCGCTGGAGCGCGCGCACGTGCGCCTCGCCGCGCAGCTCAGCGGGCTGGGCAAGCTGGCGATCCCCGACACGCTGCTGCGCAAGGCGGGCGCCCTGACCGAGGCCGAGCTCGCCTACGTGCGCGACCACCCCGTCATCGCCGAGCGCATCCTCCTGCGCGCGCGCGGCCTGGAGGCCGTCGCGGCGATCGTTCGCTCGAGCCGCGAGCACATCGACGGCAGCGGCCATCCCGACGGGCTCGCCGGCAGCGAGATCCCGCTGGGCGCGCGGATCGTCGCCGTCAGCGACGCCTTCGACGCGATGCTCTCGCACCGCCCGTGGCGGCCGGCCATGAGCACCGAGGCCGCGCTGACGGAGCTGCGGGGCGGCGTGGGAAGCCAGTTCGACGGCGCCGTGGTCGACGCCTTCGAGGCGGTCATCGCCGACCGCAGCCAGCTGCCCGTCTGAACCCGGCTCAGGCGCGCTTGAGCCCCTCGGCCTCGACGATGCGCCGCTGGACCTCGGTCAGGCGCAGGCGCTCGCCGCGCGCAAGCGCCGCCGCGGCCTGCGCGATCGTCAGGCCGGTGCCGGTCAGCACCGTGCCCACGACGGGCGGGACGTCGCTGCCGCAGACGCCGGTGTCGCAGCCGTCGGAGGTCATGCCTCGAGGGTAGCTTGTGCTGCACTCGACGCGAGCGCCCGGTACTACTGGGCGTCGTGCCGCTTCCGAAGGCGCTCGCCCGCTTCAACCGCGTCGTCACCAATCCGATCGCGCGCCACGTGGCGGGGAGGCTGCAGGGCTTCGCGATCGTCACGCACGTCGGTCGACGGTCCGGGCGCGTCCACCGGACGCCCGTCAACCTGTTCGGCGGGGGCGACCGCTACGTCATCGCGCTCATGTACGGCGCGGACAGCCAGTGGGTCCGCAACGTGCTCGCGGCCGGCGAGGCCGAGATCGAGACCCGCGGCCAGCGGATCCATCTCGTCGAACCGGAGGTCGTCCACGACCCGAGCCGCTCGCTGGTCCCGGCGCCTGTTCGCCCGATCGTGGGCGCCGTCGGAGTCAGCGACTTCATGCTCCTCCGGCGCGCGGCGGAGCGCTGATGGCGGGGGCAGGATTCGAACCTGCGAAGGCTTAGCCAGCGAATTTACAGTCCGCCCCCTTTGACCGCTCGGGAACCCCGCCAGGGGGTGCGAGTGTAGCGATCACGCGGCGACAGCTTCCGTCAGAGGACAGCCAAGCTCAATCTCGTAAGCCGCATATTTTGGCCCCCCCAGCGCGATCTTGGTGCCCCCTTCGACCGCGTGCGCGGGGATGAACCAGCGACGGCCGTCGGCGACGAGGACGAAGAGCCAGTCACAGCGATCGGCGGAGAAGCGCTTCACCAGGCCGCTCCAAATCTGATTGCCACCCCTGGTGCAGACTGACACGTAGAAGCGCCCGGAACGCCAGACCGTTGACGTCTTGACCTGCACACCGACGAGCCGGCCATCGATCCTCGTGACGAGGTCCAGATCGGGCGAATGGCCGAACGGCAACCACACCGGGTATCCCCGTGAGCCGAGCCACTCCAGTGCCGAGAACTCTCCAAGATCCCCCTGTTTTCGTGGGTTCATGAGACGAACATACGTTCGAGCGCGACGGAAACCCGTCGGCGAAGGGGGACGTGCGGGGCGATGCTCGGCGAAGTCACGGCGCCTCAGCGCTCTTGAGATCCGGGCGCGGGTCTGGTGTCATCGCCGGCGTATCACCATCGCCTCGGGGCCACGACGCTCGCCGACGAACATGCGGTCGGGTTTCATGCGGAGAGCGCCGCCGACGAACGTTTCGATGGTGATCGGTTCGAGGCCGTCGGCATTGCCGGGTCGTGCCTCGTGACCGACGCGGTCGGTCTAAGCCACGACCGCCCGCGAGAACGTCAGCTCCTACCTACGGGAGCATCCTGTGGCTTCGAGCAACTGCCAGCGTTCCCCGCGATCACGCCCATCCGGTCGGACGATGCTTCGATCGATATATCTCGACGTAGCCCGCCTGACCAGGTAGCGAGCCCGCTCGGCGTCACGAGCAGCCACCTTCTAAATGGACGCTACGATCTAGCTCGGAATCTCGTGAGGCAGCGGTGTTCGGGCGCGTTGGCGGCGGTTCTCTATAACTGCACCGAAGTCGGCGAAATTGCGCTGAGCTTGATGCAGGCTCACATGATTGGGCCCACTCAAGGCGTCTGGTCCATCGCGCTCTGCCGCAGGGTCATCTTCCCACCGACAGACCGGGCAGATTTCGTATGAGCCTCGTCGCCTCGTAAGGGTTAGGTAGCCGCAGCATGGACATGCGTTGCGCTCGGCCGGCGGTACGTCGCTCATTTGACAAGTCTAGCTGTTGCACTCGGTGAGCCAGTATTGAAAGCCGATATCAGGCACGAAGTACGTCTGGATCTTCCCGTCAGTGACGATGACGATAGCCTGGCGCTCGCTGTCCCAGTAGATCTTGGACCCATCTGAGGGGCGGATACAACTCATCTCGTCGGCCTCGACGATTTCCGCTGCGTCGCGCCAATACTCATGGAGGTCTTCGTACGGTGTATCGAACTCGTCTCCATGCGTTTCGAAATGTCTGATGAGGTCCGTCCACGACTCCCAGGGGATGTCCGGGTTGTCTTGGCCGACGCCCGAGGGGTCGCTTTCGCCGGGTGAGCCGACTTGGTAGTTGATCCAGTGCTTGAGCTCGTCGTTGTCGGGGTCGGCAAGAGCGGTGTCGATGTTGCCTTCGACGGTGGATTGTGACGGCGGAGTCGGCTCCGGGCTAGATCTGTCGTAGGACTGGGTTGTGTAGGTCTCGATCGGCCCGGTCGCGCCAAGACTATCCTCCGCAACGTAGGCGAGGTGGTAGTCAGTTGTGCGATCGGGCAGAGACCCGCAGTGAGGGCCAAAGAACGCCGAGGTCACGACGGTGACGCCAGCCGGCGGCGCCACCCGATTCATGTCGCAGTCGCTTTCAGGCGAACCGGTCCGCCAGTAGCCATACCAGCCACTATCTGTGAAGCGCATCCAGGTAAACCCAGCGACGGGCTGTATGACACGTTCGAAATACGGGTCATAGCCCGCTGGGTTCCACCAAAGCTCTTGGTAGGACCCGTTGCCACGAAAATCGGTGTTGGTGTCCGGGATCGCTTCCGGCACACCAAGCTTCAAAAACTTCGCGTTGGCCCCGGAACCGATCTTCCAGCCGATCTCGAACACGCCAATACCCAGCGCGATGCTGCCTAGCGCACTAAGGGGCGTCGAGAGCGCAGACCTTACGGTCGTCGTGCGCATCGCCTGCCACAACGACGGCGCGGTCGGATTACTCGGCGACAACGCCGCCTGACGCTCCTGCAGAATCGACTCGGCCTCAGCCACCGGGTCATAACTTGACGGGATCGCCTGGGGTGACTGGCCATACACGAACCGATAGACCGTGTCCCGAGTATCGGCAGCTCTCGTCCAGTAGTCGGTATCCGGCGTAGCCCGAGCTGTGGCGGCTCCGCCGATAGCCATCGCTGTCAACGCTAGGAGCATCGCGATCATAACTTGCACGGAAACGCGCCCGAGTCGCGCAGTGGGCAGAGTTGTCACCGGGTCCTCCGAGAATCGCGGGTCGAGCACCTACGGACCATCGCTAGGTCCGCCGGGCGGCCCGACTAAATTAGTAAGTGCGGGTCCACCAGTCAACGGATTTTCGGAATCGACCGCGACGAGTGGACATGGGAGTCGGCCCTCGGCGTCGCGTTTCTCACGCAGTCGAGCCAGCGTGAGCAAGTCGACTCCCATCAAAGGCAACATCGAAGAGATGCCGCTCCTGGACGCGCGCGTCGGCATGCATCTGTCGCCTAATCTCAACGGCGTCATTCCCAAGCCGAGCAGGCGCCGGTAGACCCTGGCCGTGGCGCTGGGAGGTTGCAGCCCGAGGCGGTCGCCGAGGAGCTGCCCTAGGTGTAAGACCCAGTCAGGTTGTTCGGCTCGTGGAGGCGAGCGGTGGGCGGCTTGTGGCTGAGGGCGCCGTGTGGTCGTGGGCGATTGTAGAAGTCGATCCAGCCGGTGAGGGCGGCGGTGCGTTCGGTGCTGGCGGCGTAGATGGCGCCGTTGGCCCAGCCGCCGAGGAGGGTGCGGATGAAGCGTTCTGCCTTGCCGTTGGTCTGGGGTCGGTAGGGGCGGGTGCGCAGGTGGCGGATGCCCAGGCTGCGGCAGGCGATGGCGTGGATGGTGGAGCGGTAGGGCGAGCTGTTATCGGTGATCAGGCGCTCGAAGCGGATGCCGTAGGTGGCGAAGTGCTTGACGGCGCGGGCGAGGAACGCAATGGCGGTGGTGGCCTTCTCCGTCTGAGAGCACTTCGACGTAGGCCAGGCGGGTGGCGTCGTCGATCGCGATGTGCACGAACCCCCAGCCCACCATCTGGCGGCGCTTTGCCTTCGCGGTCGGTGCGAGTGGCGTTGTAGCCGGCTACGGCGCGTCGCGCAGCCGCTGCGCCTCGGGCAGCGACTCGAGCTTCTTCAGCGTGTGGTTCTCGATCTGGCGGATGCGCTCGCGGGTGACGTTGAAGGCGCGGCCGACCTCCTCGAGCGTCCGCGGGCGGCCTCCCGTGAGGCCGAAGCGCATCTCGATGACCTCGCGCTCGCGCTGCGGCAGGGCCGCCAGGGCGCGATGGACGTTCTCCTTGCGCAGGTTCTCCGAGGCGATCTCGAAGGGCGACTCGGCGGCCTGGTCCTCGACGAAGTCGCCGAGCTCGGACTCCTCCTCCTCGCCGATCGGCTTCTCCAGCGAGATCGGCTGCTGGCTCATGCGCAGGATGTCGCGCACCTCGCGCGACGAGCACTCGAGCTCGGCGGCGATCTCCTCGGGCGAGGGCTCGCGGCCCAGCGCCTGGACGAGCTGGCGCTCGACGTGCACGACCTTGTTGAGCTTCTCGACCATGTGGACCGGGATGCGGATGGTGCGGCCCTTGTCGGCGATCGCGCGCGTGACGGCCTGGCGGATCCACCACGTCGCATAGGTCGAGAACTTGAACCCGCGGCGATAGTCGAACTTCTCGACCGCGCGGATCAGGCCCAGCGAGCCCTCCTGGATGAGGTCCAGGAAGGTCAGCCCGCGCCCCAGGTAGCCCTTCGCGATCGAGACGACGAGGCGCAGGTTGGCCTCGACCATGTGCGTCTTGGCCACGATGTCGCCGCGCTCGATGCGCTTGGCAAGCTCGACCTCCTGCGCCGCGGTCAGGAGCGGCACGCGGCCGATCGAGCGCAGGTAGAGGCGAAGCGAGTCGAGCGACGGCTCGACGGTCAGGTCGATCTCGGGCTTCTTGGGTGCCTCGGCACCGGGCTTGCGCGCGGCCTCGGCGGCGGCCTCGATCTTCTGGACCTCGCTGGTGGCCAAGCGCCCGTCCGCGCCGACGACGTCGATCCCCTGGTCCTCGAGGTGGTGGTGCAGCTCGTGGAGCTGCTCCTTGGTCACCTCGACCTCCTCGAGCGTGGAGGCGATCTGCTCGAAGGTCAGGAATCCTCGGTCCTGTCCCTCGAGGATGAGCTGGCGCAGGTCGTCGAGCTCCCAGATAGGCGCTTCGTCGGCGAGCAGAACTTCAGTCTTCGTGCTCACGCCCCCAACTCCCTCGCGTACACGCTTCCGTTCGGGACGACCCCCCCAGGTCGCCCCCTCTCTCTCCCTCAACAGGCATAGACCGGATCGTGAGTGATAGCACAAGGTGCCGCCCGTACCTAGGAATCGTGTCGGTACCCTGAACGGAAGCATGGAGCCCATCACGATCCCCGCCGGCACCGACGTCCAGGCCTCGGCGCCCGCTATTCACGTCTCGCTGTCGCGCGTCGGCGTGACCAATGTCGAGAAGGTCATCCGCATCGGGTCGCCCGGCGCCGAGCAGCTCTACTACGCCAAGCTCGACTGCTTCGTCGACCTCGGGCCCAAGCAGAAGGGCGCGCACATGTCGCGCTTCGAGGAGGTCGTCAACGACGTCATCGGCGAGGTCGTGCTCGGCGAGAGCGGCTTCAAGGCCGAGCAGCTGGCCCAGCACATCGCCGAGCGCGTGCGCGAGCGCCAGGACGCCCTGCGCGCCGAGGTCACCATCGCCGCGCGCTACCCCGAGCACAAGCCCGCGCCCGTCTCGGGGATCCCGACGCAGGAGATCTACACGCTGTACGGGTCGGCGGTCGCCTTCGAGCACGGCACGCGGCGCCTGGTCGGCGTCGCCGCCCAGGGCATGACCGCGTGCCCGTGCGCGCAGCAGATCGTGGCGGGGCGCTCGCGCGAGCGTCTCACCGCCGACGGCTTCACCGACGACGAGATCGCGCGCATCTTCGAGGCCGTGCCGGTGGCCACGCACAACCAGCGCGGCCTGGGCACGCTCCACATCGGCTGCCCCGAGGGCTGCGACACCGAGATCGAGGCCGACGTCCTGCTGAGGATCGTCGAGAACTCCATGTCGAGCGAGATCTACGAGCTCATGAAGCGCTCCGACGAGGGCGCGGTGGTCGAGAAGGCCCATCGCCGCCCGCGCTTCGTCGAGGACTGCGTGCGCGAGATGATCCGCGGCGTCGTCGAGGAGCTTGGCGGGCTGCGCGAGGACGCGTTCGTCTCCGCGCGCCAGGAGAACCTCGAGACGATCCATCAGCACAACGTCGTCGCCGAGCGCTTCGGGGTGCTCAGCGAGCTGCGCCACGAGCTGCGCTCGGGCGAGCACCTCGCGCATCACACCTCGATGCGCGAGTGGCTCGACGCCCGCCCGGCGTAGCATCCGCCGCTTGGCCGCCGCCGTCGCCTGGATCTCCGTCACCCCGGTCAAGGGCCTGCGCCTTCTGGCCCGCGACGAGGTGAAGCTGACCGCGGACGGCGTGCCCGGCGATCGGGCGTTCTTCCTGGTCGAGGAGCACGGGCGGATGGTGAGCGTCCCGCGGCTGGGACCGCTGGTCGCCGTCGTGCCCGAGCACGACGCGGACGCCGGCACGCTCTCGCTGCTCTTCCCCGACGGCGAGCGGGTGGCCGGGGCGATCGAGCTGGGCGAGCCCGAGGACGTTCGCTTCGGTGGCCTGAACCTGCGCGCGCGCCCGGTGCTGGGCGCGTTCTCGGCGGCGCTCTCCGAGCACTGCGGCACGCCGCTGCGCATGTTCGCGGCGCCGTCCGAGCGCTCCGGCCTCGACCGCGGGCGCATCGGCGCGGCCACGCTGCTCTCGGTCGCCTCGCTGGAGCGGCTGCGCGCGCAGGCCGGTGAGACCGAGCCGGTCGATCCCCGTCGCTTTCGCATGACCTTCGGCGTCGAAGGCCTGCGCGCGCACGAGGAGGACGAGTGGATGGACCGCGACGTCCGCGTCGGCGACGCGCTGCTGCGTGTCACCGGTCACGTCGGGCGCTGCGCTGCCACCACCCGGCAGCCGGAGACCGGCGTCGTCGACTTCAAGACCCTGCACCACCTGAAGGCCTACCGGGGCGAGCTGGAGTCGACCGAGCCGCTGCCGTTCGGCGTCCACGCGCGCGTGCTCGAGCCCGGGCGGGTGCGCGTCGGCGACCGCGTCAGCGGGCCTTCATAGCGCAGCCCGCCAGCACGCCGCGGACGGGGTCGCGCTCGACGACGACCAGCGCCCACGGGCTCGGATCGCGATAGACGCGGCGCAGCAGGTCCCCGCCGAGGTCGGGGTTCGACGGCGCCCGGACGATGAGCACGCCGTAGTCGGCGCCCTGGAGGAGGACGGCGCGGTCCTGGCCCAGCCGCCAGCCACGCTGCGGCGGACGGCGCCCGGCGAGGACGTCGGGACGCGCCGACCCGAGGCTCTCGCTGGTCTTGACCGCCACGGCGCCCCGCTCCTCGGCGCAGGCCCGCACCCGCTCGGGCACCCCGTCGTGCGAGCGCTGGAGCGCGAAGACGATGGCCGCCAGCGCGCTGGCCACCGCGGTCAACGTCGTCAGCAGAGCCAGCACGGTCTTGAGCGAAGGCACCGCCGCGCAGCATCTCACGCGCTGTAGATCGGGGGCGAACTGCCGATCACCGGAAGAGGCACTTTTCGCGATGCCAAGCCACGACCTTTCCGCCATCCGTCGGCTGCAAGGCCTGATGGACATCCTGCACCTCGTCGGGGAGGAGAGCATCCCCACCCTGCTCACGGCCATCACGCACATGCTGGCCGAGACCATCGGGTTCACCGCGGTGGTCGTCAACGTCTACCGGCCGCAATGGGACGACTTCGAGGTGGCCACCGCGACCGGCTCCGAGGCGATGTGCGAGACGCTCCTGGGCGCGACGTACGACCGCAGGCAGTTCCTCGCGGAGACCCTCGACGAGCGATTCGAGCGTGGTGGCGCGTACTTCATCCCCGAGGGCGCCGTCGACTGGGAGCTCACCGCCGGCGCGCGCTTCATCCCGGACCTGCCGGTCGCCGAGGAGCCCGACGCCTGGCACGCCGGCGACGAGCTCTTCGTGCCGTGCCGCAACTCGGAGGGGCAGGTGCTGGCGGTCATCTCGCTGGCCGAGCCCCTCTCCGGGCGGCGCCCCTCCGACGCGGAGATCGACTTCGTCGTTGCCATCGCTCGCCACGCCGCGCGGGCGCTCGAGCACGCGCATCGTGCGCACGAGGCCCGGCGTCACCGCGCCGTGCTCGAGCAGCTGCTCGCGGTGGCCTCGATGCTGGCCGAGAAGGACTCGATCGAGCCGATCCTGCAGTCCGTGTGCGAGGGTGCGCGCCGGGCGCTGGGCTTCGAGAAGGTCATGATCGAGCTCGTCGATCCTGAGAGCGGCCTGCTCGTGCCGCGGGCCGCGGTGGGCTGGCCGAACGGCGTGGTGCCGCGCTGGGAGGTCTCGGTCGAGGCGGCCGGCGCGCTGATGGACCCGGCGTTCGAGGTCGCCGGGTGCTACCTGCTCTCCCACGACGAGGGCCGTGAGCGGGCGCCGAGCGAGTACAGCAACGTCCAGTCGCAGATGAACGGGCGCGGGCCCTTCGCGTGGGACCGTCACTGGCTCTTCGTCCCGCTGCGAGATCAGCACGGCGCCATGGTGGGGCGCATCTGGGCCGACGATCCCGAGGATCGCCTCCTGCCGTCCCAGGCGCTGCTGGAGGCCTTCGCGGTGTTCGGGAGCCAGGCGACGATGGCCATCGTCGCCGCCGGCCAGCTCGAGCAGCTGCGCACGCTGGCCGAGCAGGACCCCCTCACGGGCCTGCTCAACCGACGCACGTTCATGCGCGAGCTCGAGCAGGAGGTCGTGCGCGCGCAGCGCTACGGCCGCGGCCTGACGCTGGTGCTGTGCGACCTCGATCACTTCAAGCTGCTCAACGACACCCATGGCCATCCCGCCGGCGACGACGCGCTGTGCCGCCTCGCGCAGGTGCTGACCACCGGCTTGCGCGCGGGCGACAGCGCCTTCCGGATCGGCGGCGACGAGTTCGCGCTCCTGCTGCCCGAGGCCGCCGAGGAGCACGCTCGCGGGGCCGTGGACCGGCTCGCCACCGCGTTCCGGGCCGCGTCCGACGAGGCGTACGGCGACCTCGGCATCACCTTCGGGATCGCCACGCTGCCGACCGAGCCCATCGACGCCGAGACCCTCATCCGCCGCGCCGACGCCGCCCTCTACGAGTCCAAGCGCGCGCGGCCGGAGCTGTCGGTCCTCACGCTTCGGGAGGCAGCGGGCCAGGGCGCGTGACGCCGATGCTGGCTGCCACGACCAGCGCGATGGCGACGATGTCGCGGGCGCGCAGGTCCTGGCCCAGCACGGCGAAGCCGGCGATCGCGGCCACGGCCGGCTCGAGGCTCATGAGGACGCCGAAGACGTTGGCCGGGACGCGCCTCAGCGCCTCCGTCTCCAGCGAGTAGGGCAGCACCGAGCTCATCAGCGCCACGGCGCAGCCGATGGCCAGCCAGCGCGGATCCAACAGAGCGCTCCCGGCGCCGGCGATCCCCGGCCCCAGCGGCACCAGGACGGCGACGGACATCGCCAGGGCGACGCCGCGTCCGCCGGTGAACACGCGGCCGGCCGCCTGGGCGATGAGGATGTAGGCCGCCCAGCACGCCGCGGCCGCGAGCGCGAGCAGGACGCCGACCGCGTCCACCGCGCCGCCGCCGGGGTCGGCCAGGAGCACGATGCCGGCCGCGGCGAGCGCCGCGCAGGCGAGGTCCAGGCGCCGGCGCGAGAGGGCCACCGCCAGGCCGAGCGGACCGGCGAACTCGACGGTGATCGCGATGCCCAACGGGATGCGCGAGAACGACTCGTAGATGCACAGGTTCATCGAGCCCAGCACGAGCCCGAAGAGCGCCACGAGCCGCAGGTCGCGCGCGCTGTGCCCGCGCACGGTCGGGCGCCAGATCGCGAGCAGGATGACCGCCGCGAAGAACGCGCGCAGCAGCGCGGCCCCGGCCGGCCCCGTCTCGTCGAAGATCGTCCCGGCGATGGCGGCCCCGAACTGCAGTGAGGTGATGGCGACCAGGATGAGCGGGACGCCGTGGCCGGGCGCGGCGGGCGCGCCGGAGCCCGCCGTCAGGGCTTGAGCCGGTGCCCGGTCCGAAACAGCCATGAGCTCCAGGCCACCATCGCCGCCGCCAGGACACCGCTGACCGCCAGCGAGAGCCCCACGCTCACGTCGCTCGTGCCGAGGAACCCGTAGCGGACCGCGTTGAGCAGGTAGAAGATGGGGTTGGCATGGCTGATCTCGTGCCACGGCGAGGGCAGCGTGTCGACCGAGTAGAAGACGCCGCCCAGGAAGCTGAGTGGCAGGATCACGATGTTCGTCACGAAGGCGGTGTGGTCCCAGCTGCTCGCGTAGATGCCGACGATCACGCCGAAGGACGAGAACAGGACCAACGCCAGCGCCACGGCCGCGGTGAGCGCGAGCGGATGCTGGATCGGCACGTCGACCACGGCCAGCGCGCAGGCCAGCAGCCCGGCGCCGATGAGCAGCGCGCGCACCACGCCGCCGATCGAGAGCGCGAGGTTGATCTCCCACGGGCGCATGGGCGCCGCCAGCACGTCGTTGAGGTAGCGATCGAAGCGCGCCTGGAACACCGAGGCGGAGTTGTTGGCGTAGGTGGCCTGGATCATCGCCATGGTGATGAGCCCGGGCACGATGAACACGTCGTAGTCGATGCCGTCGATGTGCTTGATGCGTCCGCCCAGCGACAGCCCGAAGACGAGGATGAAGAGGAACGAGCTGAGGATGGGCGCGGCCACGGTCTGCGTCCACAGCTTCAGGACGCGGTGGGCCTCGCGCCGGCTGAGCGCGAGCAGGCCGCGGCGGCGGGCCACCAGCTCGGTCACGACGCCATCGCCTTGACGTAGGCGCCGGCCAGCGAGTCGGCCTCGAAGGCGCTGCGCAGGCCGGGCGCGCTGTCGCGCGCCAGCAGCCGCCCGCCGCGGAGCAGGGCGATCTCCTGGCAGAGCTCCTCGGCCTCCTCGAGGTAGTGGGTCGTGAGCAGGATCGTCGTCCCCTCGCAGTGCAGGCGGCGGATGTAGGCCCACAGCTCCATGCGCAGCTCGAAGTCGACGCCGGCGGTGGGCTCGTCGAGGATGACCAGGCGCGGCTCGTGCATGAGCGCGCGGGCCAGGAGCAGCCGCCGGCGCATGCCGCCCGACAGCATCGGCGCGCGCACGTGGGCCTTCGCGCGCAGATCGAAGACGTCCATCATCTCGGCCGCCCGGTGGCGCGCGTGCGCGCGCTCCATGCCGTAGTAGCCGCCGTGGTAGAGCAGCGTCTCCTCGACGTCGAGGAAGCGGTCGAGGTTGACGTCCTGCTCGGCGAGGCCGATGAGCCTGCGCGCGCCGAGCGTCTCGTGGTCGTGCCCGAAGACGCTGATCTCGCCCTCGGTCACCCTGATGAGGTTGCAGATGGCGCTGATGAGGGTCGTCTTGCCGGCTCCGTTGGGGCCGAGAAGGCCGAAGAAGGCGCCGTCGGGCACGTCGAGCGCCAGCTCCTCGAGCGCGAGGAAGCCGTTGTCGTAGCGCTTGGTCAACCCGCGCAGGGAGAGGGCAGCCGTTGGGGACATCCGCTCCTTGACGTTAGCGTGCCGGTTTATCCTCGGGTCATGCGCATCGGTGAGCTGGCACGACGCGCGGGGGTGACGACGCGCACCGTCCGCTACTACGAGGGCCTCGGGCTGCTCACCTCGCGCCGCGAAGGCGGCGGGCACCGCCAGTACGAGGAGCAGGCGCTGCGGCGCCTGGAGAAGATCGACTGGCTGAAGGGCATGGGCCTGACCCTCGAGGAGATCCGCGAGGTCATCCCGCTGTACTTCGGTGAGCACACCGGCGCGCGGGGACGCAAGAAGATGATCGCGCTGCTCGAGCGGCGCCTTGCGCAGACCGAAGAGCGCATCGACGGGCTCGTGGAGCACCGCGACGAGCTGCGCGCCGCTATCGGCCGGCTGCGCGCGACGCTGGCCGAACCAGCTGCACAAACGTAACACCTGACGTTCAACGTCAACTTTTGCGAGAATGCCTGCCATGCAGACACGCACCCTCGGCCACTCCGGCCCGACCGTCTCCGCCCTCGGCCTCGGCTGCATGGGCATGTCCGACTTCTACGGCGCGCATGACGACGACGAGTCGATCGCCACCATCCGCCGTGCGCTGGACCTCGGCATCAACTTCCTCGACACCTCCGACATGTACGGGCCGCACACGAACGAGCGCCTGGTCGGCCGCGCCATCGCCGGTCGCCGCGACGAAGTCGTGCTGGCCACCAAGTTCGGGGTCGTCCGCGATCCCGACGATCCGACCACCCGGCGCCTCGACGGGAGCCCCGAGTACGTGCGGCGCGCGTGCGAGGCCTCGCTCCAGCGCCTGGGCACCGACCACATCGACCTCTACTACCAGCACCGCATGGATCCCGACACGCCCATCGAGGACACCGTCGGAGCGCTGGCCGAGCTCGTCACAGAGGGCAAGATCCGCCACATCGGGCTGAGCGAAGCCGGAGTCGACACGCTGCGCCGCGCCTCCGCCGTGCATCCGATCGCCGCGCTCCAGACCGAGTACTCGCTGTGGTCGCGCGATCCCGAGGACGAGATCCTGCCGGCCTGCCGCGAGCTCGGCATCGGCTTCGTGGCCTACTCGCCGCTGGGCCGCGGCTTCCTCACGGGCGCGATCACGTCCGTCGACAACCTGGCCGAGAACGACTTCCGCCGCACCAACCCGCGCTTCGAGGGCGAGAATTTCGAGCGCAACCTGGACCTCGTGGCCGAGATCCAGCGCCTGGCGGCCGAGAAGGCGGTGACGCCGGCGCAGCTGGCGCTCGCCTGGGTGCTCGCGCAAGGCGACGACATTGTTCCGATCCCGGGCACGCGGCACGTGGAGCGCCTCGAGGAGAACGCGGCGGCCGTCGACGTCGAGCTGACCGACGAGGACCTGCGCGAGATCGCCGACGCGCTGCCCGAGCCGACCGGCACGCGCTACCCCGCGGCGACGATGCAGCAGCTCGGCCGCTGAGCGCGCAACCAGGGCGAGGGGCTACATTCACCGCATGCCCCTCGTCCCCATGGTCGTCGAGCGCTCGGCGCGCGGCGAGCGCGAGTACGACATCTACTCGCGGCTGCTCAACGAGCGCATCATCTTCCTCGGCACCGCCGTCGACGACATGGTCGCGAACCTCATCGTGGCCCAGCTCCTGCACCTCGAGTCCTCGGACCCCGACAAGGACATCTCGTTGTACATCAACTCGCCGGGCGGGTCGATCACCGCCGGCCTGGCGATCTACGACACGATGAACTTCATCGGCCCCGACGTCGGCACCATCTGTATGGGCCTCAGCGCGTCGATGGGTCAGTTCCTGTTGTGCGCCGGCGCCCCGGGCAAGCGTTACTCGCTGCCCAGCGC
>DASVFT010000045.1:0-28467 GCA_036379935.1 Solirubrobacteraceae bacterium
GACGTGCTTGAGGCGGGCGTTGCCCGAAGGCCGCAGGCGCTTGATCAGCCGGCTCTCCAGCAGCAGGGCGCCCAGCTCGGAGTTCGTGCGCTCGTGCTCGACCGTCTCGGCCTGCCCGACCCACGCGCCCTCGTGCGCGGACGGCTGGAAGTGGGCGCGCGCGCGGCTGCGCACGCTGACCGACTTGCCGACGTAGACGACCTGGCCGGAGGCGTTGCGCACGACGTAGACGCCGGGATCGTCGGTGAGGTGCGCGAGATCGGGCACGCGCCGGCGGGCCCCGCGCGTGCGCGCGGGACCGTCGGTGGCGCCGGCCCGCGCGCGCCGGGGACGACCGGGGCGCACCAGCTCCAGGGCGTCGCGCACGGTGGCCGCGTGCGCGCACAGCCGAGGGAACAGCGCGCAGAACACGCGCGCGCACGTCTCGGCGTCGGCCAGCGCGCGATGCGAGACCTCGACCTCGATCCCGAGCGACTCGGCCAGCCCCCGCAGGCGCCGCTGGCGCGCCAGCGGGTGCAGCCGGCGCGCCAGCGCCACCGTGCACAGCTGCGGCGGGTTGGGCCAGCGCAGGCCGACGCGCTCGAACGACTGGCGCAGGACGCGCCGGTCGAAGGAGGCGCTGTGGGCCACGAGCACCCGGCCGCGCATCTGGGCCGCGAGCTCGGGCAGGAGCGCCTCGGCGGGCGGCGCCTCGTCGACCATCGCCTGCGTGATGCCGGTGAAGCGCTGGATCCCGCGGGAGAGCGGAGCGCGCACCGACAGCAGCGTCTCCCAGCGCTCGTGCAGCTCGCCGCCGCCGACGAGGACGGCGCCCACCTCGGTGAGCTCGCAGGCGTCGCCGGCCAGGCCGTTGGTCTCCGTGTCGACGACGAGGAACTCCGCGGTGGCAACCGGTTGATCGAGGTCCATCACCCGGTGGTCTACGCCTCGCACCCGACGGAGCGCAACTCCGGTTGCGCGGCGGGCGCCGGCCGCCCGCGCGCCGCGTGTGCATCATGCCGCCGCGGGCAGGGGTAGAGTCGGAGCACACCCGGTCTGGAAGGAGGCAGCGCATGACCAGCTCGGCCACCCGGCAGGGAACCGACCGCATGAGCGCGGAGCGCGAGGCGTGGGAGGCCTACCGCGAGAGCCTGCGCGATCTCGAGGGCCCGGACTACGAGGAGGCCGAACGCGTCTCCTGGGAGCGCCTGCAGCGCGCGCTTCTTGAGCTTCGCTCGCACGAGCCATAGGGTTCGGCGGCTGGCCGCACGAGCGGCGTGGTCGATGCGAAGGGACGTTGATGAGGCGCATGACGCGCATGGGGGCGATGGTGATGCCGCTTGCCGTCATCGCGCTCACCGGCTGCGCCGGGAGCGGCGACGCCGGCGACGATCCGCGGCCGCCCGCCCCGATCGTGCTCACCGCCTCGATCTCCGACCAGCGCATCTCCGTCTCTCCGCGGCGCTTCGGCGCCGGCCCGATCTCCCTCATCGTCGTCAACCAGACCGACGCGGCGCAGCGCGTGACGCTCGAGAGCGCCGACCCCGCCGGCGCCGGCCCGGGCCTCAAGCAGGAGACGGCCCCCATCAGCCCGCGCGACACGGCGACGCTGAAGGCCGACGTCCCGCCCGGGCGCTACAGCCTGCGCGTGGGCGGGCACGAGATCGCGCCCGCCCCCCTCCGCGTCGGCCCTGAGCGCCCGAGCGCGCAGAACGACCTGTTGCAACCGTAGACCGGCCGGTGCGGCGTCTGACACCATCGCCGCATGCGGCTTGCTGCCCTCGTCGCGCTGGCGTGCATCGGCCTGGCCGCGGGCGTCCCCGCGAGCGCGCAGCAGGAGCAGAGCCCGCAGGCCCTCTTCCGCGGCGTCCTGCTTGCCGACGCCGGCACCGCCAGCGGCGTGAAGCGCCTGCTGAACACCAACGCGGGCTTCGTCTCGCCCGCTCCCGTGTTCGCCGATCTGACGGGCGACGGGAAGTCCGACGCGGTGGTCATGGTGGAGAACGGCGGCGCGGCCGGCGCCGTCGCCGCCTACGTCCTGACCGCCGAGGGATCGCCCAACGGCGACCTGCGCGTGGCCTTCCGCAGCCAGTCGCTCTACCAGGGTCGCGTCCGCATGAGCGGTCCGACGCTGACGGTGGTCCTTCCGCAGTACGTACGCGGCGACGACGTCTGCTGCCCGCGCCGCGCCGTCGAGCGCGACTACGCGTGGGACGCCGCGGCCAAGAAGTTCACGCGCCGGGCGACGCGTACGGTCACGGCCGCGCGCGAGTCACGAAGTACGGTTACCCGAACTTGACAACCACTGCGCGCGCGCAATACTTGCGTACGTGCAAGCAACGACTGAGGCCCAGCAGGTTTCCAGCAGGCGGCTCGCCGCCGAGCTACTCGCTCTCTGGCACCACCTGATGCGCGGCAGCAGCCAGCAGCTGTACGCCGTGATCGCCGAGCTGGACGTCTCGATCACGCAGATGAAGACGCTCCACGCGCTGTCGGACTGCGGCTGCGAGCTGTCGGTGAAGGACCTGGCCGACCGCCTACGCCTCTCGCTCCCCGGCGCCAGCCGCAACGTCGACCTGCTGCTGCGCCGCGGCTGGCTCCAGCGTTCCGAGGACCCGACCGACCGGCGCATGAAGCGCGTCGGGATCACCGCCGCCGGCCGCGAGGTCGTCGAGCGCATCGAGAACGCGCGCCTCGTCGGCCTCGAGCAGTACGCCGCCTCGCTCACCCCGCAGCAGCGGTCACGCCTGATGTCCGCCCTCTCCGACCTCCCCCATCGCTCATGACCCGAATCCGCTCCGCCATCACCGACGACAACCGCCGCTGGTGGACCCTCGGCGCGATGTGCTTCGCGCTGTTCATGATCATGCTCGACAACACGGTCGTGAACGTCGCCCTGCCGTCGATCCAGAAGGACCTGCATTCCTCGATCAGCGGCCTGGAATGGACCGTCAACGCCTACACGCTGAGCTTCGCCGTGCTGCTGGTCACCGGCGGGCGCCTGGGCGACATCTTCGGCCGGCGGCGGATGTTCGTGTTCGGCGTCGTCGTGTTCGGCCTCGCCAGTGCCTTCATCGGCTTCTCCCAGAGCGAGGCGTGGCTCGTCTTCGGGCGCGCCGTGCAGGGCATCGGCGCCGCGTTCATGATGCCCGCGACGCTCTCGATCATCTCCAACGCCTTCCCGCCCCACGAGCGCGGCAAGGCGATCGGCACGTGGGCCGGCGTGAGCGCCCTGGCCCTGGCCATCGGCCCCGTGGTCGGCGGCTTCCTGGTCCAGAGCGTCTCGTGGCAGTCGATCTTCTTCCTCAACGTCCCGGTCGCCGGCCTGGCCGTCTTCGTCACGCTGGCGGCCACGCGCGAGTCGCGCGACGAGACCTCGACGCACCACGTCGACCTCCCCGGCGTGACGTTCGTCTCGGCTGGCCTGGCCTCGCTCGTCCTGGCGCTCGTCGAGGGCAACTCGTGGGGCTGGGGGTCGCCCTCGATCCTGGCCCTCTTCGCGGCCGCGGCCGCGTCGCTGACCGGCTTCGTCATCGCCGAGCAGCGCGTCGTCGAGCCCATGGTCGACTTCAGCTTCTTCCGCTCGCGCTCGTTCCTGGGCTCGAACCTCGTGGCCTTCATCGTGACCTTCGCGATGCTGGCGATGTTCTTCTTCCTCGCCCTCTACATGCAGAACATCAAGGGCTACTCGCCGCTCCAGGCGGGGATCCGCTTCCTGCCCTCGACGGTGATCATCATCGTCGCCGGGCCGATCGCCGGCCGGCTGGCGGATCGCGTCGGGCCGCGGCCGCTGATGGTCACTGGTCTGCTGCTCGTGGCCGGCTCGCTGTTCTGGCAGGGCCACCTCGCGGTCGACACCAGCTACGGGTTCCTGGTCGGCGCCTTCGTGCTCATGGGCTTCGGCATGGGCCTCGTGATGTCGCCCATGAGCACGGCCGCCATGAACGCGGTCGACCCGGCCAAGGCCGGGGTGGCGAGCGGCATCGTCTCCATGAGCCGCATGGTGGGAGGCACCTTCGGCGTGGCCGCCATGGGCGCGCTCATCACCGGCCTGGGGAAGTCCAAGCTCGACCAGCTCCTTCCCGGGGTGCCGGCCGGCCAGCGCCAGGGTCTGGCCGACGCGCTGGGCGCCGGCGGCGGCACGCAGGCCGGCGGCCAGCTGGGCGACGCGGTGCGCGAGGCCTTCGTCTACGCGCTCAACGACGGCCTGCGCATCGGGGCCGCGGTGGCCGTCGTCGGCGCGCTGGTGGCCTGGCTGCTGATCGCCGATCGCGCCGAGGCTCCGGCGGAGGTCGGCGCCGAGGGCGCCGTCGGCGGGCCGGCCGAGGCCGAGCCCCGCCTGGTCGAGGCCGCGTAGGTCCCGACGTCCCCGTCCGGCGCGCGGACTAGGTTCCGCGGCGGCGGATGCAGGTCCTCGACCACTTCGACGCCGACACGATTCGCGCGCTGCACGAGCGGGGCGAGTTCTTCTGGCTCGACCTCGACTCGCCCAGCGACGACCAGCTGGACACGCTGGGCGAGCTGCTGGAGATCCCGCGGCTGGCCATCGACGACACCAAGGAGTTCGGCCAGCGCCCGAAGATCGACGACTACGGGCCACGCGTGCTCATCGTCTTCTACGGCGCCCACGACGGCCAGCCCGTGGAGGTCCACGTCCACGTCTCCGGCGACGAGGTGGTCACCGTGCGGCGCGGGCCCTGCGCGCACCTCTGGGATGCTCGGCAGCGCGCGAAGGGGGCGACGATGCGAACGGAGCAGGACGTGGTCTATCGCGTCCTCGACGCGCTGTCCGACTCGCTGCGCGCGCTCGTCGAGAGCTACCGCGCCGAGGTCGAGCAGCTCGAGGACGTCGCGTTCGAGCGGCCCACGAGCGCCGAGCGGCGGCGGATGAGCGAGCTGCGCTCGAAGCTCTTTCGCCTCCAGCAGATCGTCGTCCCCCAGCGCGACATGCTGGCCAACGACGGCGGCCTGCTGGAGACGCTGCCCGGACTGGAGCGCGAGGTCGCCCGTCATCCGTTCCGCGACGTCCACGACGATCTGGTCCTCACCGCCAACCAGATCGACTACCTGCGCGAGCTCCTGGCCGAGGCCGTCAACGTCCTGCTCAACCAGATGGCGGGGCGCCTGACCGTCGTGGCCACGGTCTTCCTCCCGCTGACCTTCGCCACCGGCTTCTTCGGCATGAACTTCGGCTGGATGGTCAGGCATATCGACTCGGCGGCCGAGTTCCTGGTGCTGGGCATCGGCAGTCAGCTGATGACGCTCGTCATCGCGGCCGCGCTACTGCGGCGCGCGGGCTACCTCGTGCGCCGGTAGGGTTCGGCGCCCGCCGATGGCAGTGGATCTGACGCAGATCGCCAACGTCGACGCCCACCCGGGCGAGCTGCCCAGCGCCATGGCCGCGTGGGTCATACGCGCCGAGCGCGAGGGCGAGCCGCTGGACGCGTTCCAGGTCGAGGAGATCGAGGTCCCGGAGCCCGGCGCGTTCGAGGTCGTCGTGCGCGTCATGGCCGCCGGCGTCAACTTCAACAACGTCTGGGCCGCGCTGGGCCAGCCCGTCTCGGTCTTCCGCTACCACCCGGACTGCGATCACCACATCGGCGGCTCCGACGCCTCCGGGGTGGTCTGGAAGGTCGGCCCCGGGGTGACGCGCTGGAAGCCCGGCGACGAGGTCGTGGTGCACTGCAACCAGGCCTCCTACGAGGACCCCGAGGTCCACGGGCTCGATCCGCTGGCGGCGCCCTCGCAGAGGATCTGGGGCTACGAGACGAGCTGGGGGTCCTTCGCCCAGTTCGCCAAGGTCCAGGCCCAGCAGCTGTTGCCCAAGCCGGGCCACCTTGCCTGGGAGGAGGCCGCCTCCTACGGATTGACCTACTTCACCGCCTACCGCATGCTCATGGACCGCGCGCAGCTGCAGGCCGGACAGCGCGTGCTCATCTGGGGCGCGGCCGGCGGGCTTGGCGTCTTCGCCACGCAGCTCTGCCAGGCGGCCGGGGCGGAGTGCGTCGGCGTGGTCTCCTCGCCGCAGAAGGGCGCGCTCGTCGAGGAGCTGGGCGCCAAGGGCTTCATCGACCGCAACGAGTTCGCCGGGATGATGCGCCGCGGCGGCGAGACGCCGGAGGAGGAGAAGGCGCGCTTCGCGGTCTCGCGCGAGTTCGCCAAGCGCGTCAAGGACGTCCTGGGCGACGCGCCCGACGTCGTCTTCGAGCATGTCGGCAAGGCGACGTTCCCGACCTCGGTCTTCTGCGTGAAGCCCTTCGGGAAGGTGGTGATCTGCGGGGCGACGTCGGGCTACGACCTCGACTTCGACGTGCGCTACCTGTGGATGCGCCAGAAGCAGATCATCGGCTCGCACTTCGCCAACGCGTGGGAATGCAACCTCGCCAACCGCCTCATCGAGGACAGCCAGGTGCGGCCCGTGCTGTGGCGTACGATGGGCTTCGACCAGGTCGCGGAGGCCCACCAACTGATGCACGACAACAAGCACCTCGGCAAGATCGCCATCCTCGTGGGCGCCAGCGAGGAGGGGCAGGGGCGCACGACGGACGGCCCACCCGCCATCCGCGCCGAGGTCGGTGGGTGATGGCCGGCGTGGTCCACATCCCCTGGTACGCCACCGGCCTTCGCTCCGACAAGCTCGAGCGGGCCCTGGCCGGCGTCGCGCCCGTGGCCCTGCGCTACGGCGCGACCTCCTACTCGCTCTACCGCTATCGCGACGACCGGTACAAGTTCCTGCAGACCGCCGAGTTCGAGAGCAAGTTCGACTTCGAGCGGTACTGGGGCGGCCACGAGTTCACCGACTTCCGCGTGCTGTGCTCGGGCTGGTTCCAGGTCCCGGTCGTCTACGGGTGGACCGACCTCGTGGTGGCGGGGACGCTCGAGCCCGAGCCGGTGTCGCACGCCACGAGCGGCGTGGCCGGCCCCGAGCCCGGCGGCGACCTGGCCGGCTAGGCCGGTTACCCGGCCGCGCGGGCGCGGCGCTCGGGCGAGCGCTCGATGTCCATCCGCAGGCGCGCCAGGGACTGACGGATGAGGCGCGAGACCTGCATCTGGCTCACGCCGATGCGCTGGGCGATCTCGGTCTGCGTCATGTCGTGCTCGAAGCGCAGGCGCAGGACCTCCTGATCGCGGTCCGAGAGCACGTCGAAGGCGCCGTCGAGCAGCGCGCGTATCTCGGCGCGCTCGATCTCGGGGTCGGTGGCGCCCAGGGAATCGGCCAGCGTGACGTCCTCGCCCGTCGGCTCGTCGAGCGAGCGCGCGCGGCGCGCGCTCACGCTCTGGATCGTGGCCAGGACCTCTTCGAAGGGCGCCTTGACGCTGTCGGCGATCTCCTGCACGGTCGGCGAGCGGCCGAGCTCGTTGGTGAGCTTGTCGCGCGCCTTGGCCACCTGCAGCTGGAGCTCCTGGAGCCCGCGCGGCACGCGCATGGCCCACGTCTTGTCGCGGAAGTGGCGCTTGATCTCCCCCAGCACGGTCGGAGTCGCGTAGGAGGAGAAGCGCACTTCGCGGCCGATGTCGAAGCCGTCGATCGCCTTCATGATCCCGACGCAGGCGACCTGGACCAGGTCGTCGAGCGGCTCGCCGCGATTGGCATAGCGCCCGGCCAGTGCGCGCGCCAGAGGGAGCATCTCCTCGGCCAGCTGGTCGCGCGCACCACCGTCGCCGTGCACGTGGATGCGGCGCAAGAGCTCCTGCTCGCGCTGCGCGCGCGCGGCAGTGGTGATGGCCTCGCCTTCGTCCATTGCGATCGCCGAAGTCGCCGAGCATACCCTCGGAGGGTCACGCAAGTGGGCGCGAGGCCAGCTGTTCGAGCCTTGGGGTGCCGTCGGCCGCGCCGATCGCCCGCTCCAGCCGGAAGGTCGCACGGCGGCCGTCGAGGTCCAGCGTGGCGACCTGGTTGTCGAACCACGGGCCGTCGGTGACGCGCCAGGTGAGCGGCTCGTCCTCCACGCCGGCCGCCCGGGCCAGGAGCCGGCCGGCGCGCTCGGCGGCGGGCGTCATCGCCAGCCTGATGGCGCGCCGCTCGCGGGAGTCGAGCGGGTTGCGAAAGGGCGAGCAGACCGCCTGGTAGACCGGCGCGGGCGTCTCGCCCGACGCGAAGGCGGCCTCGGCGATGTAGGCGTGGTGGACGTCGCCGGACAGCAGCACGATGCTTCCGGGAGGCCGGCCGCCGCCGCTCATCGCTCCGCGCGCCACCTTCTCCAGGAGGCGCTCGAGGGCGCGCAGCGAGTCGCCGAACGCCGCCCAGTGCTCGAGGTCGAGGCCGGTCCGCAGACGCTCGCCCAGGCGCGAGGCGACGCGCCCCCATGCTCCGTCGCACAGCCGCTCGGACCACGCCTCGAGGAAGTGCGCTCCGCGGGCGAGGAAGACCGGCAGCGAGGTGGCCATCAGCAGATGGTCGAACTCGCCGCGCGACCACTCCTCGATGCAGTCCCACTCCTCGGCGTCGACCATCGAGCGCGAGCCGGGGTCGAGGACCCGGCCGGCGCGCGAGTCCATGACCACGATCCGCGTGCGCCCCACGTCGCGCCGGTAGCTCCAGCGCGCGCCCGCCACCTCGCGGTCGGCGCGGTAGGCGAAGTCGCGCAGGATGGGGCCGGCGTCGCCGTCGGCGGCGCGCACGGCGCGGTAGCAGGCGTCCTCCTCGCGGTCCTCGGGCGAGAGGTTGCCGAGGTGCTGGTAGCACCAGTAGGACATGAAGGCGCCGACGATGCGCTCGTGCCACCAGCCCTGGGCCCGCGCCTTGGCCACCCAGTCGCGCGAGATGTTCCAATCGTCGATGACGTCGTGGTCGTCGAAGATCATCGCCGTGGGGACGGTCGAGAGCAGCCAGCGGACGGCCGGCTCCGACCAGGCCTCGCCGTACAGGTGGCAGTACTCCTCGAAGTCGGCGATCTGCAGGCCCGGCTCGACGTCGGGGTCGCGGCGCGTGCGGATGAAGCGCTCGGTGCCGGGGGCGATCTCGTCGGCGTAGACCTGGTCGCCGATCATGAGCAGCAGATGCGGCCACTCGTCGGGATTGCTGTCGCGCATGCGGAAGGCCAGCGCCCGCAGGGCGTCGTGCTCGCGGCCCTCCGCGTGCTGGTCCTTGGTCAGCGTCCACGGCGGCTCGTTGGGATAGGTGCAGCGGCACGAGCCGAAGCAGATGCGCAGGCCGTGGTCGTCGCCGACGGTCCGCGCACAGCTCTGCGGCCAGGGCCAGTCCGGCGGCGGCCACACGCCCTCGCCGTCGAGCGACACGGTGTAAGGCGTCGCGCCAACGGTCGGGAGGCCGGTGACGTGGACCAGCGCGAAGTGATGGCCCTCGACCTCGAAGGTCCGCTCGCTACAGCCCAGGATCTCGACCTCGCAGGGTGCGTCGGTCTCGACCCAGACGGTGGCGTGCCCCGCGCCGACATGGCGCAGGAGGGGCCCGAGGACGAGGTGCGCCAGCGGCCCTACCCCTGCTCGAGCGGCGCCATCGTCAGGCCGGCGTCGCAGAGCTGCTCCCAGTACAGCTCCGCGGGCTCCTGGTTGCCGCTCCACACGATGGCCAACCCGGTGTTGTGGATGCGCTCGGCGATGGCAAAGCCGACGTCGACGGTGATGCCCGGCACGTAGCGGGCCAGCGTGTGCGCGACGTGGTCGAACGTGTTGTGGTCGTCGTTGCGGACGATCACGCGCCATTCGCCGCCCAGGCCGCTCCCGGGGTCACGCGTGCGCGGAAGCTCGATGGTCTGTCCCACGAGCCCGAAATTTACCCGTTTCGCGTGGCCCAATAGCGAGCCAGGCCCGGCCATTGCATGTCCGTCGGCATGGCCTGCAGGAAGGCCTCGGTCGCCCTGGAATCGTCCCCCTCGCCCGCGCGGCGCATCTCGGCCAGCAGGGCGGCGGCGTAGGTCTCGCCCTCGGTCTCGCGCGCCAGCGCGCCCCAGCGCTCGAGCTGCGCGTGCATCGCGGCGATGTGCTCGTCGACGTCCTCGTAGGTGCCGAAGTGCGTGATGGCCAGACGCGTTGGCCGCCATGCCGCAACGGTCCGCAGCGACTCGTGCCAGAGGTCCAGGTCGATGTCCGGCGGAGGCGTGGGCGGGATGATCGGCCCGCCTGCGATGCGCACGCCGCCGACGTCGCCGACGAAGGCGCTCCCGGTGGGCTCGTGCAGGTAGCTGACGTGGTGGGAGGCGTGTCCGGGCGTGTACTCCACGCGCCACGGCCCGATCGTCTCGCCGCCGCGCAGGACGCGCAGGTTGGCCTCGGGGACCGGGACGATCTCCCCCCACAGGCGCTCCATGTCGTCGCCGTACAGGCGCGCGGCGCTGGCGGTGAGCCGGCTGGGGTCGACCAGGTGCGGCGCGCCGCGCTCGTGGACCCACACCTCGACCTCGGGCCAGCGGCGCACGAGCGCGCCGGTGGCGCCCGCGTGGTCGAAGTGGATGTGGGTCAGCAGGATGCGCTCGGGCGGCTCGTCGAGCGCCTCGAGCAGGGTGCGGTGCGCCGACTCCGGCCCCGGGTCGACGAGCACGTCGTCGACCGCGAAGCAGCAGATGACGAGCGGATTGCCCAGGTGCTGGACATCGATCTCCCGGGCCTCGGCCACGGTCGCGGACCATACAATCGCCCCATGGACCACCGCCTCCCCGAGCCTGATCGGCCGTGGATGATGCGCACCTACGCGGGGCATTCGACCGCCAGGAAGAGCAACGAGCTCTACCGCTCGAACATCGCCAAGGGGCAGACGGGGTTGTCGATCGCCTTCGACCTGCCGACCCAGACCGGCTACGACCCCGACCACGAGCTCGCCCGCGGCGAGGTGGGCAAGGTCGGGGTGCCGATCGCCCACAAGGGCGACATGCACGCCGTCCTCGACGGCATCGCGCTCGACGAGATGAACACGTCGATGACGATCAACGCCACGGCGGCGTGGCTCCTGGCGCTCTACATCGTCGTGGCCGAGGAGAACGGGCTCGACCCCGCCGCCCTGCAGGGCACGACGCAGAACGACATCATCAAGGAGTTCCTCGCTCGCGGCACCTATGCCTTCCCGCCCGCGCCGTCGATGCGCCTGATCGCCGACATGGTGGCCTACACGATCGACGGCGTTCCGCGCTGGAACCCGGTCAACATCTGCTCCTACCACCTGCAGGAGGCGGGGGCCACGCCGGTGCAGGAGATCGCTTACGCCATGAGCAACGCGATCGCGGTGCTCGACGCCGTGCGCGAGCGGGTGCCCCAGGAGCTCATGGGGCGCGTCTTCGGGCGTATCTCGTTCTTCGTCAACGCCGGCGTGCGCTTCGTCGAGGAGCACGCCAAGCTGCGCGCCATGGCCGTGCTGTGGGAGGAGATCGGCCGCGAGCGCTACGGGGTGCGCGACCCCAAGCACCTGCGCTTTCGCTACGGCGTGCAGGTCAACTCGCTCGGGCTGACCGAGTCCCAGCCCGAGAACAACGTGCAGCGCATCGTCCTCGAGGCGCTCGGGGTCACGCTGGGTCGCGACGCGCGCGCCCGCGCCATCCAGCTGCCGGCGTGGAACGAGGCGCTGGGGCTCCCGCGCCCGGGCGACCAGCAGTGGTCGCTGCGCATCCAGCAGGTGCTGGCCTACGAGACCGACCTGCTCGAGTACCCCGATCTCTTCGAGGGCTCGAAGGTCATGGACGGGCTGGTGGCGGAGCTGCTCGAGGGCGCGCGCGCGGAGATGGCCATCGTCGACGAGCACGGCGGGGCGGTGGGCGCGGTCCAGTACATGAAGGCCGCGCTGGTCGACTCCCATCGCGCGCGCATCCGCCGTATCGAGGCCGGCGAGCAGGTCATCGTCGGCGTCAACCGCTTCACCGAGACCGAGCCCTCGCCGCTGCTGGCCGGCGCCGACGGCGGCATCCTCACCGTCGATCCACAGGCCGAGGCCGAGCAGCGCGAGGCGGTCGAGCGCTGGCGCGCCGAGCGCGACCAGGCCGCCGTGGACGAGGCGCTGGCCACGCTGCGCGCGGTCGCGGCCGGCGAGGGCAACATCATGGAGCCGACCATCGCGGCCGCGCGCGCGGGCGCCACCACCGGCGAGTGGGCGGGCGCGCTGCGCGACGCCTTCGGCGAGTTCCGCGCCCCCACCGGCGTCGGCGAGGCGGCCGCCGGCCCGGCTGACTCCCAGGCGCTCGAGGCCCTGCGCGAGGAGGTCGCCCGGGTCAGCGACGTGCTCGGGCGGCGGCTGAAGATCCTCGTCGGCAAGCCGGGCCTCGACGGGCACTCCAACGGTGCCGAGCAGATCGCCGTGCGCGCCCGCGACATCGGCATGGACGTGGTCTACGAGGGCATCCGCCTGACGCCGTCGCAGATCGCGGCCAGCGCGCTGCAGGAAGGGGTGCACGTGGTCGGGCTGTCGATCCTGTCGGGCTCGCATCGCGAGCTGATCCCCACCGTCGTGCGGACCCTCCGCGAGCGCGGCGTCGATGCGCCGGTCGTCGTCGGCGGGATCATCCCCGAGGCCGATGTCGAGCCCCTGCTCGACGCCGGCGTGGCCGCCGTCTACACGCCCAAGGACTTCGACCTGACGCGCATCATGGGCGACATCGTGGCGCTGGTGGCGCGGGCCTGCGAGGGGCCGAGTGCGGCTTCCGGGCACGGAGCCGGCGCGTCGGCGTGACCGGCGCGGAGCTCGGCGCCCGGCTGCGGGAGGGCGACCTGACCGCGGCGCCGGCGGTGCTCAACCTGGTCGAGAGCGGCGGGCCTGCCGCGCGCGAGGAGGTCGCCGCCCTGCTGCGCGAGATCTCCCCCGCGGCGCTGGGCGGCGAGGCGCCGGCCCACGTCGTCGGCGTGACAGGTCCGCCGGGCGCGGGCAAGTCGACGCTCCTGGGCGAGCTCGTGCGCGCCTGGCGCGCGGGCGGGCGCAGCGTGGCCGTGCTGGCCGTCGACCCGTCGTCGCGGCGCTCGGGCGGCGCGCTGCTGGGCGACCGGGCGCGGATCCCCTTCGATCCCTCCGACGACGGCGTGTTCATCCGCTCCACGGCGGCCGCCGGCCGGCTCGGCGGGCTGGCGCCGGCCACGCGCGCCGCCGCCCACGCGCTCTCCGCCGCCTACGACGTCGTCGTCGTCGAGACCGTGGGCGTGGGTCAGAGCGAGACCGAGGTGGCCGAGGTCGCCGACAGCGTGGCCGTCGTGGTCCAGCCCGGCTCGGGCGACGTCCTGCAGTTTTTGAAGGCGGGGATCATGGAGATCCCCGACGTGCTCGTGGTGACCAAGGCCGATCTGCGCGAAGTCGCGCTGCGCGCGCGGCGCGACCTGCACGCCGCGCTGCGCTCGCTCGGCGAGACCGACGTGCCCGTCCTGGCGGTCTGCGCCGTCGCGCCCGTGACCGGCATCGACGACCTCGTGGCGGCGCTCGACGCCCATCGCGCGGGCCTCGACGTGGCCGCCCGGCGCCTCGCCGCCCGGCGGGCCAGCGCGCTGGCCGACTTCGCCGCCGAGCACGGGGAGCGAGGACTGCGCGCGCTGGGCGGACGCCGCGCCGCGCAGCAGGCGCTCGAGGCGAGCGATCCGGGCGCCGACGTGCCCGCGCTCGTGTCCGTCCTCGAGGGCCGGGTGGGAGCGTGAGGAGCGACGTGCTGCTCATGCTGGCCGCGTTCGCCTCGGCCACCGCGGTCGCGGCCCTGCTCGGCGCGGCGAACTTCGGCACCGCGCTGACCTTCGGGCAGATCGCCTTCGCCGCCGCGCTCGCGTGGGTGCTGCTGCGGCGCTAGTAGGCTTGGGCCATGGCGCTGGAGCCGCTTGTCGACGGCCACGGCCGCAGGATCGCCGATCTCCGCGTGTCGGTCACCGATCGCTGCAACTTCCGCTGCCAGTACTGCATGCCGGCGGAGGGGCTGCCGTGGCTCGAGCGCGAGGCGGTGCTGAGCTTCGAGGAGATCGCGCGGGTGGTGGCGCTGCTGGCCTCGATGGGCGTCACCGACGTGCGCCTCACCGGCGGCGAGCCGCTCGTGCGGCGGGAGTTCCCGCGCCTGGTCGCCATGCTCTCCCCGCTCGTCGAAGACCTGAGCGTCACCACCAACGGCTTCCTCCTGGAGCGCGACGCCGAGGCGCTGGTGCGCGCGGGCGTGACGCGCTTCAACGTCTCGATCGACTCGCTGCAGCGCGACCGCTTCTACGAGATGACCCGCCGCGACGCGCTGCCGCGCGTCCTGCGCGGCCTGGAGATCCTCGCGGGCTTCCCCGAGGCGCATCCCATCAAGGTCAACGCGGTGGCCATGCGCGGGTTCACGGAGGACGAGGTGCTGCCGTTCGCTCGCTTCGCCCGCGAGCACCCCTACGAGGTGCGCTTCATCGAGTTCATGCCCCTGGACGCCGATCACGCGTGGACGCCGGACAGCGTGCTCACCGGCGGCGAGATCCGCGCCCTGATCGAGGAGCACTTCGCGCTGGAGGCCGAGCCGCGCGAGGCGCACGCGACCGCCCGCGTCTACCGCTTCGCCGACGGCCAGGGCTCGATCGGCTTCATCAACCCCGTCTCCGAGCCGTTCTGCGGCGACTGCAACCGCATCCGCCTGACCGCCGACGGCAAGCTCCGCACCTGCCTGTTCTCGTTGAACGAGACCGACCTGCGCACGCCGCTGCGCGAGGGCGCCGGCGACGACGAGGTCGAGGCGATCGTGCGCGCCGCCGTGTGGCGCAAGGAGCTCAAGCACCACGTCAACGAGCCCGGGTTCATGCAGCCGGCGCGGACGATGAGCGCCATCGGCGGCTGACGCCGCTCACGTCGCCAGCGCCAAGGTCCCGCCCAGCACCGCGAAGCCGAGCGTGGCCCAGGCGACGTAGTCGCCGATCTGGCCCGAATGCAGGCGCCGCAGGCGCAGGAAGCCGCGCTCGGCGGCCCGGCGCAGGCCTGCCGGCGGCGTGAACGGGATTCGCACGCGCCCGAGCAGCATGGCCGCGAGCGCCACCGCGGCGAGCACGGTCACGAGCGCGAGGACGACCTCGAAGGCGCCAATGTGCGCGGCCGCCACCGGCGGTCGCGTCGGGATGGGACGCCCCAGGACGGCCGCCGCGTAGGCCTCGCGGTCGGCGAACACATGGGCGCCCTGCTGGGCGCGGTCGATCACCCGCGGCAGCGCACCGAGCGCCAGGCCGGCGAGGATGAGCGCGGCGGCGCTGGCCAGCATGGCCTGCGGGACGCGACGGCGCGACTCCTCGAGCTCGCGCTCCTCCGCCTTGGGCTCGCGCGGATCGGAGGAGCTCGTGCTCTGAGCGCCCCAGCCCAGGAACACGCGCGCGCCGGCGCGCAGCAGCGCTGCGGCCGTCAGGACGGTCGCGACGAAGAAGACGGCGGGGATCCAGCCATAGCCCTGGTCCGCCGCGGCCCCTTCGATCAGCGCCTTGCCCCAGAAGGCGCCGAACGGCGGCAGGGCGGCGAGCCCCAGCGTGCCGGCGGTGAACAGGACCGGCCACACGCGCTGCATCGCCTTCCCCGCTCCATGCACGCGCGACTGGTAGACCGAGCCACAGCGGTGAAGCACCGCGCCCAGGCACACGAAGAGGCCGGCGCGCAGCAGGCCGTCGGCGCTGATGAGCAGCGCGACCCCGGCCGTGGCATCGGGGGTCAGGAGCCCGACGCCGATCAGGCCCAGGCCGATCTGGCTGATGGTCACGAAGGCGAGCAGGCGCTTGAGGTGGTCCTGCCCCAGAGCCATGACGGCGCCCAGGAGCGCGGTGGCGACGGCGAAGCCGATGAGCACGGCGCGCACCCCGCCGGCGTGCGGCGCGAGCGGCGCCTGGAAGACCGTCTGGTAGATCCGCGCGACCGCGTAGATGCCGAGGTCGCTCATCACCCCGGTGAAGACGATCCCCGCCGGCGTGGGCGCGACCGCGTAGGCGTCGGCGAGCCAGAAGTGGAAGGGAACGATCGCCGCCTTGACCAGGAACCCGCCCGTGATCATGGCGAAGGCCACGACGACGAGCCCGTCGCTCTCCCGGCCCGCCAGCGCCTGGCCCACCGCCGCGAGGTTCAACGCCCCCGTGCGCCCGTACAGCAGCGCGATCCCGAACAGGATCATGATCGCGCCGACGCTGTTGGTGAAGGCGAAGGTCAGCGCGCCCTGCAGCGAGTCCGCGCGCTCGATGCGGTAGGCCGTCAGCGCGTACGCGGACACGCTCATCAGCTCGAAGAACACGAACATGTTGAAGAGATCGCCGGTGAGCGCGAAGCCCACGAGCCCGCCGAGGAAGACCAGCAGCAGCGCGTGGAAGGTCGCCCCGACGGCGGCGGCGAAGCGCAGCGTGAAGGCCTGTGCCGCAGCGACCAGGACGGCGGCAAGCAAAGCCAGCGCGGCTCCCAGCGAGTCGAAGGTGAAGTTGATGCCCACCACCACGCCTCCGGGCCGCGGCTGCCAGCCGCCGAGCCTCGACACCACCGGGCCGGTCTCGTGCAGCGCCTTGAGGAGGAGCGCCACGCACAGCGCGACGACGAGGCTGGTGGCCAGCGCCGCGATGAGCTCGACGTGGCGGCGCGTGAAGGGCAGCGCGGTGACGAGGATCGCCGCGACCAGGAACGGCCCCGCGACGGCGACCGGCGCGAGGTCGGCGAGGTCAGTCGCGAAGGGGATCGAGCTCATCCGGGTCGAGGGTCCCGAGGTGCTTGTCGAGCTGCACCGCGATGGCGAGCAACAGCGCGGTGACGGCACCGCCCACGACCACGTCGGTGAGCGTGAGCGCCTGCACTACGGGGTCGACCGCCTTCGTGCTGCGCGGGATGTCGATGAAGATCGGTGCCGCGTAGCCCTTGCGGTAGCCGATCGCCAGCAGCAGCACGTAGGTCGACGACTGCACCACCGACAGGCAGATGATCGCGTGGATGAGGTGGCGGCTCGTGACGATCCCGTACAGGCCGATGACGCAGACCCAGACGGCCACCACGTAGGGCAGGAAGCTCACTGCGAGCGCCGCTCTCGCCGCCGGCGCAGCACGAGCAGCTGGTCGAGCAGCTCCGACAGCAGCAGCACGAAGCCGCCGGCGACCTCGAGGCCGACCGCGAGGCTCAGGAGCGGGATGGTCCCGGCCGCGACGAGGTGCCCGGGCTGGCCGAGCGGAAGGAAGTTCTGCAGGAAAGCGCCGGCGAAGATCAGTCCGCCCAGCCCGATAAGCACGAACCCGCCTGCCCCGGCGGCCTTCGCGGTCGTCACCAGGGTGAGCGGCCGCACGCGCCGCATGGCCGCGTAGTCGCCGCCGAGGTAGACGAGCAGCAGCGCGGTGGCGGCGATCACGCCGCCCTGGAAGCCGCCGCCGGGGGTCAGATGGCCATGCGCCGTGATGTAGATGGCCAGCAGCACGGTCGGACCGACGAGCGCCACGGTCGTCAGCCGGACGGCATCGCTCGTCTTGCCGGGGTGGCGGCGCGGCGCGTCGTCGTCGATCTTCCCGCGGCGCTCCTCGGCCAGCGCGCGCAGGAGGAGCCCGAGGACCAGCACCGCCGCGAAGAGGATGAACTCCTCGCCCAGCGTGTCGAAGCCGCGATAGTCGAAGTTCACCGCGGTGACGACGTCGGTCGTGCTGCGCTCCTCGACGGCCACTCGATTGAGGACCTGGCCGTAGACGGGCGTGAACGTGCTGAAGTCGGGCAGTCCGGCCAGGCCCCACAGCAGCAGTCCGGCGAGCCCCACCGCGCCGACGACGAACAGGCGCCGCCGTCCGGCGAACGAGAGCTCGCCGGGGCGTCTGCGCGGAGGTGCCTGACGCGCCATCAGTTTCGCGTCTTGGCGATGGCGAGCATGATCATCGCCGGCAGCGCGACGGCACCGATGACGATGTTCGACAGCGCGACGTCGGGGGCCTGGAAGGCGAAGAAGAGGACGCCGAGGGTCAGGCCGTAGAGGCTGGCCACGACGGCTTGGCGGACCGGATCGCGCGCCATGACGGTGGCCGTCGCCCCGAGCGCAACGAGGAGCAGCGCCACGACCTGCACCGCGATCATCGGCGGGCCTCCTTCGCGACCTCGGAGACCGGGGTGATCCGCCCGTGCTCGCGTACGAAGGCGGCTCGCCCGGAGGCGTGCACGAGGATCGGGTTGAGGCTGAGCACGAGCAGTGCCACGAGCATCGACTTCAGCCCCGCCTGAGAGACCGGGCCCTCGTCGAGGACGATCGCCGCGGCGAGGGCGAGCGGTCCGAAGATCGAGGCCGGGCCGGTGAAGTGCAGGCGGTCGTAGACGTTGCGCGCGGCGAGGACGCCGACGACACCGGTCAGCTGCGCCGCCACGCCGACGACGAGCAGCGCGGCCACCACGACGTCGGTGGCGCTCACAGCCAGCGCTCCATGAAGCGGGCGTAAGCCAGGCCACCGGCGAACGAGAGCACGGCCGACACCACGGCCAGGTCGAAGAACGGCTGGCGCTGCGTGGCCTCGGCCAGCAGCATGAGCACCAGCGTGGCGATCACGCCGCCGAGGTTGAGCGCGACGAGGCCGTCGGGCGGCGACGCCCGCACCGCGAACACGATCAGCGGGGCGAGCCCCGCGAGCAGCACGGCGGCGGCGGTGAAGTAGGCGGTCATTCGGCGTTCTCCGGGACCAGCTCGTGGACCAGCATGAGGTGCTCCTCCGGGTCGATGGCCAGGACGTAGGCGTTGGGCGCGAACGACTCGCCCGCGGTCAGCAGCGCCCGCTTGGCCGCCGCCTCGTCGTGGTCCTTGGGCAGCGTGACCTCGACGAGGCGGAACCCGCCCTCCACGGCGCCCCGCCCGGCCAGCTGGCGCGCCAGCGCGCCGAGCACGGCGACGCTCTCGCGTGCGGTGCGGGCCGGGAGGAAGCGGGCGTGCAGCAGCCAGCGCGCGCGAGGCCGGAAGCCGACCAGGCCCTGCTCGCGGACGGCCTCGGCGGCCGTCGCCGCGATCGCGCTGGCGACCAGCCCGAGGATCTCCTCCGCGATGACCCAGGCGGAGATGAAGACCAGCCACAGCGCGTTGAGCACCGCGAACCACGCCAACCACCCGACCAGGCGTCGACGCGGCTTCGGCGCCGTCTGCTTGCGGCGGCTCATCGCCAGAGCTTCTAGCAGAGAGCGCCCGGCGTCAGCGCGTGTCGAGCAGGGCGGCGGCCTGCAGGAGGTCCTCCGGGCGGTTGACCTTGAAGAACGGCTCGTGCTCGGGCCAGTCGAGGAGCCGCGGCTCCAGCGTGCCGACGGTCTCCTCGGGCGCGACGCCGGGATCGAAGGCGGTGAGCAGCGCCAGCGCCGACTGCTCGTAGCGGGCGCACAAGGGCTCCAGGCGCCCGCCCGCCCGCGGGACCACGGCCGGCGCACCGCGCGGGCGCTCGCGCACCAGCGCGCTGACGAGCGCGCGGTTGACGAACGGCATGTCGCCACCGATGACGATCACCGGCCGTCCGCGCGCCCGCATCAGCGCGTGGACCACGCCGGCCAGCGGATGGCGCGGCGCCTCGGGCTCCAGCCAGATGGTGACGTCGGGGTCGAGCGCCGGCAGCACGGTGAACGTCTTGGCCACCACGGCGACCTCGCCCAGCGAGGCGCGCGCCACGTTGAGCGGATAGTGCAGCAGCGGTCGGCCCGCGAGCTCGATCGTCGCCTTGTCGCCGCCGATGTGCCGGCCGGTGCCACCCGCCAGCACCGCCCCGATCGGGCCTCGGCGCGCCACGGGGCTACCGGGCCTGCACGGTGTCGCCCATGCGGCGCAGCCTATGCTGTGCGCGATGGAGCCGTCCGTCGAGACCAAGGCATGGCTGCGGTGCTACCGCTGCTGGTCGACCGACCTCGAGGTGCAGGTCCACTACGAGGGCATCCACAAGGTCGACCCCGAGACGGGCGAGCGCGGCGAGGTCGTCGACGAGCTCCAAGAGGCCGTGGTGCAGTGCCTGGACTGCATGCACGACCAGCCGCACCTCGGCTTCCGCGACGGTCGGGTGGAGCCGATCGAGGATCGCTGGGAGCGGATGATCGCCGGGACGCCGTGGGTCGCCTCGTGCACCGTGACGGTCGACGCCGACGAGGTCGAGACGTGCTCGGGCCCCGAGGCCGGCGACGCGCTGAGCTACGCCGCGTTCGGCGACCACGGCACGCGCGAGTTCTTCACGCACGTGCGCTTCCACAAGCACGACGACGAGAACACCATCACCGTGCACCTGCTCGTCGAGCTCTACGCGCGCTCGCAGGAGGAGGCCACCGAGGTGCTGGAGGAGGCGGCTCGCGGTCGCCTCGCCCTGACCTCGCTCGCCGAGGAGTCGCGGCCGCCCGCGGCCACCGGCGAGGACCCGCACTGAGCCGGGGCCTGGGGTCGACGCGGCCGCGGCGTCAGCTCGCCAGCGCCCGCAACTGCCGGACGGCCAGCGTGAGCCCGGCGAGATCGGCCCCACCCTCGCCGGCGAGCGTCCGCGCGAGGCCCTGGAGGCGTCGCATCGGCTCGCGGCGCGAGTCCACGAAGGCGTCGATCGCCGCCTCCACGGTGGCGTCCGGGCTCTCCTGCAGCGCGCGCTGGGCCAGCTCGCGGCGCGCGCGCCACAGGTCGTCGCGCAGGGCCTGAAGCGCCCAGCGCTGGACGCGCGTGGACACCGGAAGGGCATCGAGCTGGCCCTCGATCCATGCGATCTGCACGCGATCCTCGAGCAGCGAGAAGGCGAGCCCCGCGTCCTCGACCGAGCGCCCGACCGCCTGGGCCGCGGCGATGACGTCCGGCGCGTAGGCGAGCGCGGGGAGGTAGGCGTGCGAGCGCGCGAGCTCCGGGGGCGCGCCCTCCGCCACCAGCTCAGCCATCGCGTGCTCGCGCGCCTCGCGCCACGCCTCGGGAGCGAACTCCGGCAGCCCCGTGACCAGCCGGCCGAACCCTTCGCGACCGGCCGCGATGGCGGTGCCGAGATCGGCGCCGTGCGCGTTCTCCAGGTACCAGCGCGCGGTGGCCTCCATGAGCGCGTCGATGCCGTCCATCAGTCGCCACTCCGCCTGACGATCGACCCCGTGGAGGCGCTCGACCGCGCCCCACCGCTCCTCGGCCCCGGTGACCTCGGCCGCGATGCGATACGCGCGCACCACGTCCGCCGGCTCCGCGCCCTGCTCGGCCATGAGGCGCGAGACGAAGGTGGGCCCGAGGGCGTCGACGACGCGGTTGGCCATGATCGTGGCCACGAGCTCGCGGCGCAGCGGGTGCTCGGCCAGCAGGTGGCCGAAGCGCTCCACGAGCGCCGGCGGGAAGTACGCGCGCAGGTCGCCGTCGAGGTAGGGGTCGTCGGGCAGGGACGAGCGCAGCAGCGCGCCGGTGAGCAGCCGCTTGGAGTAGGCCAGCAGCACGGCGAGCTCCGGGCGCTCGAGGCCACGGCCGGCGCGGCGGCGATCGGCCATCTCCTCCGACGAGGGCAGGAACTCGACTTCGCGACGCAGCAGCCCCTCGCCCTCCAGCGCGGCCATAAGGTCCTCGTAGGCGAACATCCGCGCCGCCGAGCCGCGCACCTCCTGGGCCAGGATCTGGGCCTGCAGGAACGAGTCGTAGAGGACGTGCGCGGCCACGTCGTCGGTGACCTCGGCCAGCAGCGCGTCGCGGCCCTCGGCATCGAGCTCTCCCCTGTGCACGGCCAGGTCGAGGAGGATCTTGAGGTTGACCTCGTGATCGGAGCAGTCCACGCCGGCCGAGTTGTCGATGAAGTCGGCGTTGACCAGCCCGCCTTCGCGCGCGAACTCGATCCGCGCGCGCTGCGTGAGACCGAGGTTGCCGCCCTCGGCCACGACGCGGCAGCGCAGCTGGTCGGCGTCGACGCGGATGGCGTCGCTGGACCGGTCCAGGGCCTCGGCGTCGGTCTCGGTCGAGGCCTTGACGACGGTGCCGATGCCGCCGTTCCACAGCACGTCGACGGGGGCGCGCAGGATCGCGCGGATGACCTCGGTCGGCGGGAGGACCTCGTCGTCGACCCCGAGCGCCGCGCGCGCCTGCTCGGAGAGCTCGATGCGCTTGGCGCTGCGCGGCCACACGCCGCCGCCCGCGGAGATCGCGTCGCGGTCGTAGTCGTCCCAGCTCGAGCCCGCCTTGTCGAACAGCCGCCGGCGCTCGACGAAGCCCTTCGCGGCGTCGGGATCGGGGTCGATGAAGATGTGGCGGTGGTCGTAGGCGGCGACGAGGCGGATCTTGTCGCTCAGCAGCATCCCGTTGCCGAACACGTCGCCCGACATGTCACCGATGCCGACGACGGTGAACTCGTCGACGGCGGGGTCCATGTCCAGCTCGCGGAAGTGGCGCTTGAGCGACTCCCAGGCCCCGCGCGCGGTGATGCCGAGCGCCTTGTGGTCGTAGCCCTTCGAGCCGCCCGAGGCGAAGGCGTCGCCGAGCCAGAAGCCGTAGCGGGCGGCCACGCGGTTGGCGGTGTCCGAGAACGTGGCCGTCCCCTTGTCGGCCGCCACCACGAGGTAGGTGTCGTCCTCGTCGAGGACGCGCACGCCCTCGGGGTGCACGACCTCGCCCTCTACGAGGTTGTCGGTGAGGTCGAGCAGGCCGCTGATGTAGGTGACGTAGCCGCGCTCGACGTCGGCCTTCAGCGTGGCCGCGTCCTCCGCGCGGCGGCGCAGGTAGAAGCCGCCCTTGGCGCCGTCGGGCACGATGACCGCGTTCTTGGTCATCTGCGCGCGCATGAGGCCGAAGACCTCGGTGCGGTAGTCCATGCGGTCCGACCAGCGCAGGCCGCCGCGCGCGATCTTGCCGCCGCGCAGGTGGATGCCCTCGACCTCCGGCGCATAGACGTAGATCTCGAACAGCGGCGGCGGCTGCGGGATGGCGGGAACCTCCTCGGAGCGCAGCTTGAACGCGATGGAGCGCCGACCCCGGCGGTAGGCGTTCGTGCGCACCGTGGCCTCGATGACGCCGAGCTGGTTGCGCAGGATGCGGTCGTGGTCGAGCGAGGGGACGGCCTCGAGATCGGCGAGGATGTCCTCGCGCAGCGCCGCCTGGGCCTGCTCGTCGAGGGCGATCGACGGGTCGAAGCGCAGCTCGAAGAGGCGGATGAGCTTGGCCGTGATGTGCGGGTTGGCCGCGATGACGTCGTTCTGATAGCCCTCGGTGAAGCGCGAGCCGATGCGCTGGCGGTAGGAGCGATAGGCGCGCAGGATGGCGACGCGCCGCCAATCCAGGCCCGCGGTGATGACCAGGCGGTTCAGCGAGTCCGATTCCGCGTCACCGCGCCAGACGGCGGCGATGCAGTCGGCCAGGCGCTGCCCGCATTCCTCCAGGTCGAGCGGGCGGTCGGTGGGGCCGAGGACGCCGAAGTCCTGCAGCCATGTCTCGCCATCGCCGCCCAGCAGGCGCGTGGGGCGCTCCTCGACCACTCGCAGGCCGAGGTGCTCGAGCATCGGCATCGCCTGCGAGAGCTCGACCTTGCCCCCGATCCGGTAGAGGCCGATGCGCGTGAGCCCGCCGGGCTCGTTGCGCAGCCCGACGTGGAAGTTCTGCCCGCCGGTGAAGAGCCGCTCGAAGGCGAGGATGTCGTCGGCGGCCGCGGCGGGCGGGACCGCGGCCTTGTAGGACTCGGGCAGGCGCTGCGTCCAGCGCTTGGCCAGCACGCGGCCGCGCTCGTCGCCGTGGGCGGCGATCAGCGCCTCGCGGGCGCGGTCGTCCCACGTGCGGGCGAGGTCGAGGATCTCGGCTGCGAGCTCGCGGAACGAGAGCTCGGGAAGGTCCCCCTGCGGGCGGTGCACGGTGAAGTGCACGCGCACGCGGTCCTGCTCGCCGAGCACCTCGTGCGCGTCCACGGTCGTGGCGTCGAAGCGGCGGCGCAGCAGCGCGCGCAAGCGCTCCAGCAGGGTCGCGTCGTAGCGGCCCTTGGGCAGGGCGACGATGAGCGAGGCCGAGCGACCGTCCGCGTCGCGGCGCCCCAGGACGCGGCCCTGGTCGGCCTGGAGTCCCATGAGCGACACCACGGCGCGGCGCAGGTCCTCGATCGGCGCTGCGAAGAGCTCGTCCTTGGGGAAGGACTCGAAGAGCGAGACCGCGGTCTTGTAGTCGTGCGAGCCGACGATGAGGTCCTCGGAGGCCAGTATGCGCCGGAGCTTGCGGTGCAGCACCGGCGTCTCGGACGCCGGCTCGGCGTACGCCTTCGTCGTGAAGAGCCCGATCAGCCGTGCCTCCCCCACGATCTCGCCGTCGTCGGCGACGCGCCGGATGCCGATGTAGTCCATGCGCGTGCGGCGGTGGACCGGTGACAGGCGGTTCGTCTTGGAGACCAGGAGGAGGTCGCCGCCGAGGGCGCGCGCGCGCAGCCCGGGCTCGAGCTCGTCCACGGGCACCGGCTGCGCGAACGCCGAGCGCGACTCGTCCTCGAGGAGTCCCAGGCCCGAGCCTTCGACGACGTGCAGGGCGCCGTCCCGCACCTGGTAGTCGCGCGCGCCGAGCAGGATGAAGTTGTCGCGGCCCAGCCATTGCAGGAAGGCGGCGACCTCGTCGACCTCGTCGGCCTCGTAGCGCGCCGCCCCCGCCCGGGCCACGCCGACCATCTCGTCGATGCGCTCGCGCAGGGCGGGGAAGTCGCGCACGACGCGCCGGACGTCGGCCAGCACGGAGCGCACCGCGTCCTCGAGGTCGGCCAGCTCCTCGGGGGCAAGGCGCCGGTCGAGCTCGAAGTGCATCACCGACTCGGTGGCCGGTGCCCCGCTGGGATGCACGACCCGGGTGATGGCGCCGTCGGGCGCGCGCTCGGTGCCGACGATGGGATGCAGCAACCGCACGATGCCCAGGCCGCGGCTCGTCAGCTCGGCGCTGACCGAGTCGACCAGGAAGGGCAGGTCCTCGGTGTTGGTCTCGACCACCGAGCCGGCGGGCTCGTAGCCGTGCTCGGCGCGCGTGGGATTGAAGGCGCGCACCGCGATCGGGGCACCGTCGCGTGAGGCCGCCAGCTCGAACGCCCCCAGCAGCTCGTGGAAGAGGGCCTCCTGGTCGTGGCCCTCGTCGCCATCGGCCGACAGGCGTCGCAGGTAGGCCTTGGCGAACTCGCGCACCGCCGCTGCGCGCTCCGGCGGCAGCCTCTCGTCCACGAGCTGCTCGATGCGACCCATTGGTACGCATCATGCCGCTCCGGCGGCGGTGTTGCCGTTAAGGACCCGATCGATCAACCCGTACGCCGAGGCCTCGTGCGCGGTGAAGTACCGGTCGCGCTCCATGTCGTCGTGCACCTGCTCCACCGGCTGGCCGGTGTGCTGGGCGACGATCTCGTCCAGGCGCCGGCGCAGCGCCAGCGTCTCGGCCGCGTGGATGGCGATGTCGGTCTGCTGGCCCTGGTAGCCGCCGGAGGGCTGGTGGATGAGGATGCGGCCGTTGGGGAGCGAGGTTCGCTTGCCCGCGGTGCCACCCGTGAGGACGAGGGCGGCGGCCGACATGGCGATCCCGCAACACGTCGTGTGCACCTCGCACCGGATGTGCTGCATCGTGTCGTAGATGGCCAGGCCCGAGTAGGCGACGCCGCCCGGCGAGTTGATGTAGAGCTGGACGGGCGCATCGGGGTCGGCGGACTCGAGGTGCAGCAGCTGGGCGACCACGAGGTTGGCCACCTCGTCGTCGATGGGCTGGCCGAGGAAGACGATGCGCTCGTCGAGCAGCCGTGAGTAGATGTCGAACGAGCGCTCACCGCGCGGGTCCTGCTTGACGACCATGGGCACGAGGGGCATATCGGCGGCTCCTGTTCGGCGTGAGCGCAACCCTTTGGTTGCGTGTCGGATGCCACCGTAGCATGCAACCGTCTGGTTGCGCATATCCGGACGGGTGCGCGGTCTGCCCCTACGACCGCGCACCCGCCTTCGGGCACGTCCCCGATGTGATCGGACCCCCGGACGTGCCGGTGCCCCCCTTTACCCTCCTCGGTCCTCGAGCGGCGGCAGGCGGTCGCGCGGGCTCGGGCGCCTGTAGCCCAGCGCCACCTGGATGCTCGACGGCCGCCATTGCGTGCCGCCGCGCAGGGTCGGGACGTTCTCGGCGTTGAGCTGGTCGGCGATCTGCTGCAGGGACAGGTTGGCCGACCGCATCGCCGTGATGCGCTCCAGGAGCTCTGGGCGATCCTTGACCGCCGGCCGGCCGTTGACGCGCGCCTCGGTCGTGCCGTTGCGGACCGGCTGCGGACCGGGCTCCGGTTCTGCCGCGCCGAGCGCGATGAGCGTGCGCGCGACCTGACGGCCTCCGGGCGTGGCGGTGTCGAGGTCCAGATCGAGCGCGACGAGCCTCGCGTCGGCGTCGCGCAACCAGGCCATGAGGGCACCCAGGTCCTGCGGCGAGCGACTCAGCCGCTGGAGATCGGTGGCCACGAGGCCATCGGCTTCGCCGCGGGCGATGCGCTCGAGCGCGTGGTTGAGCGCCGGACGATCGAGCGTCCGTCCGTCATAGCGGTCCCACACGATCTCCAGCAGGTTCAACCCGGAGGCCTCGCAGGCCGCCTCGATGGCGGCCGACGAGAGCTCGTGCTCGTCCGACCATGCGTCGCTGGACGTCGTGAGATAGCCGATCACCGGCTCGCGCGGCGCGATCCGCGAGGCCGCGAAGCCGTTGGCCGCGCTGTTCGTCGACACGGGCGGCGTGACGTCGGTCAAGCCGTTCGTCGACGCGGGCGGCGTGACGTCAGCCCTCGGCGGCGTCTCCATGACCGCGCCGCTCGGCGACTGCGGCCGTGACATGCGGCGCCGGAACGCGGCGACGGCTACCGCAGCCATCGCGCCGATGAGCGCCGAGAAGAGCACCTTGATGAGGACGCCGGACGAGCGGTCCGTGGCCGGGGCGACGACCGTGACGGTCCTCGGGCTCGTCTCGACCGGAGTCGCTGAGGGCTGGCTCGGTGTCGACTCGGGCGCGGAGCTGGCCGGCGCGCTCGGTGCATGCGAGCGCCGCTGCGCAGCGCGCGACCGCAGGCCCAGCGCGGCTCGGGTGCGCGGGCCCACGATGCCGTCGACGCCCAGCCCTCGTGCTGCCTGAAGCCGCCGAACGGCGGCCGCGGTCAGCGGGCCAAAGCGGCCGTCGACACCGGGGGCGCCGAGGTCGTAGCCACGACGCTGGAGCGCGCGCTGCATCTCGTGGACGCGAGCGCTGGGCTTCGCGCCCATGCCGGCGCCCTGCGCGAGCAGCGGCGTGACGGGCGCGCTCGCGGCGTCGGCCCGACCGGCGATCAGCAGCATCGCGACGAGGAGGGCGGCGACTGTGGCGATGAAGCTCGCCCTGGGTGCGAGGGCGGGCAGTTGGATGGTCATGAACTCTCCCTTCTGGAACGACCGTGCGAGGCGTCGACGCGCTCAGCGCGCGCAGACGCGGGCTGGAGACACCGGGGAAGGTGTCTCAGCCAGGCCGCTGCAGAAGGGGTGCGAAGCCGGAAGGCGCCGACAGGGTCAATCGGAGCCGATGGCGGCGAAGCTCTCGGCCGGCCAGGGCCAGGAGGACGACGATCATGACGCACCACTGGGCCGACGAGAGGCCGCCGGGGGCGGCGCTGCTGGCTCCGGCGGAGGCGCTGCCGGGAGGTCCGGACGGGGCCGGGCCCTTCCCGCCGCCGCCCTGTCCCGCCGGGGACGGCTTCGTCGACGAGCGGTTCGCGCCGGACGCTGCGTTGGAAGTGAGTGCGCGCCGGGCGGGGGCCGACGCCAGAAGCGGTTGCGCAGCGGGATCCGACGCCGACGTGAGCGGCATGAGGGCGGCCGGCGTGCCGCTGGCGAGAATGGCGGCGATCGGGGCCGCGGGCGGGCCGGCCGGGCCATGGGATGCGCGGACGCTCGGCGGCACCGCGCCGTTCGACGCGGTCATCGGAGCGGGGGCCACGGGCGCCGCGGCGGGCGGCGCCGGTGGCGCCGGCGGCGACACGTCCCCCGCGGCCGAGGCGACCAGTTGCGGCGTCGGCGCCGCGGTGGGCGACGGCTCCGCCGTGGCGTCTGCGAGCGTCACCGTCGGCTTCGGGTCGGCCACCGGCACGGCCGGCACCACGACAGCGGGAGGCGGCACGACAGCGACAGGCGCAGGCGCGGGCACGGGATCCACCACGGGCACGGGCACGGGCTCCACCGGGGGAGGCAGCTCGGCCACGGGCACCGGCACAGGCTCAGCCGGCGGAGCAGGCGACTCATCCACCGCGCCCGGACCAGGCGACCCAGACCCAGACCCCGACCCGGACCCGGAGTCCGTCACAGGCGGGCCCTCGGCAACCGGCGGCTCAGCGGCCTGGGGCGGCTCAGCGATGTCGCCCGGCGGCACCGGCTGCTCGACCGGCGGGACATCGTCAACCGAGCCGACCGGCGGATCCGTTACGACGGGCGTCATACCACCCGAATCACCGGCCGGCGGCACATTCGCGACCGGCGAAACGTCGCCGTCGACGGGCGTCATACCCGGCGGATCACCGGCCACCGGATCGCCGACCACCGGATCACCAGCCATCGGATCACCAGCGACCGGCGGATCACCGGCCACCGGATCGCCGACCGCCGGATCACCAGCCCCCGGATCACCAGCCCCCGGATCACCAGCCCCCGGATCACCAGCCCCCGGATCACCAGCCCCCGGATCACCAGCCCCCGGATCACCAGCCCCCGGA